>CAZQYA010000172.1:0-6395 GCA_964597325.1 uncultured Desulfovibrionaceae bacterium | reverse complement strand
TGAAGAATTTGATTAAAAGAGGGATAACGTATCGGAATAATCCATTCCTCACCATCAACCATGAGGAGGCTGCATATGGCTGACGATAAACCCATCAGCTGCGCACGTCCCACAGGCGGCGTGGTTGGAGAGGCCCCCACGGAACAGGACGTACCCGTACAACCAGCAACCGTACAAGGAGAAACCACCATGGTCACAGTCGGCAAAAAGGCTCCGGATTTCAACGCGCCCGCGTTTTTCGAAGGAGGTTTCACCTCGGTCAATCTGTCCGATTATCTGGGCAAATGGGTGGTCCTCTGCTTCTATCCCGGTGATTTCACCTTTGTCTGAGCCACGGAAATCTCGGCGGTCGCCGAGAAGCATTCGGAATTCGAGAAGCTGGGTGTCCAGGTCCTGTCCATGAGCACGGACAGCATGTTCGTGCACAAAATGTGGGTGGATGACGAACTTTCCAAGATGATCACGGCCAAGACCGTGCCGTTCCCCATGTTGTCCGACGGCGGCGGCAACGTGGGCAAGATGTACGGCATCTATGACGAAGCGGGCGGCGTGGACGTGCGCGGCCGTTTTCTCATCGACCCGGACGGAATGGTGCAGGCCTTCGAGGTCCTGACCCCGCCCGTTGGCCGCAACGTGAACGAGACCCTGCGCCAGATCCAGGCCTTCCAGCTGGTGCGCGAGAGCAAAGGCACCCAGGCCACGCCTTCGGGCTGGCGTCCGGGCCAGCAGGTCCTCAAGCCGAGTCCCGATCTGGTGGGCAAGGTCTGGGAGGTCTGGTCCGTGGACAAGGCCTTCGAATAGCCGATTACGCTGGTTCAGCCGGACGGCGTCTGATTCTCGGGCGCCGTCTCATCTTTCTTGCGTCATGCGCTGCGCGTATGCCATTCAAGCGCAAAGACTCCCTCAACCACTGAAAAAATGGGTATGCCGATGAACGAGACCTCAAGCAGACCAGCCGACACGTATTCGCCCCTGTATTTCCTGACATCCCTCGGCTCCGGCGGCATGGCCGTGACATTTTTCATGTGGCTCATGCACTGGACAAAGCATCCCGGCCGTCCCGTCCCCGTGTTCGAGGACGTTGTCGCCGCCTTTTCCGCAGGCGGAGGCGCGATGCGGGTCATGATCGTCCTGGCCGCCGCAGGCATCGCCTTCTACGCCTTCCTGAACCTCAAGTACCTGGCCTGGAATCTCGTCCGGTTCCGGCAATGGAAAGGCACGTCCGCCTATGAAGGGCTGTCGTCCTCCAACGCCGAAACGCAGGTGCTGGCCATGCCCCTGGCCCTGGCCATGAGCGTCAACGTCTGCTTCATCCTCGGCATGGTTTTCGTGCCGGGCCTTTGGAGCGTCGTTGAGTACCTCTTCCCCCTGGCGCTTGCTGCGTTTCTTGCCATCGGATTCATGGCCTTTCGCATGATCGGCAGGTTCATGGGCCGGGTCCTTGCCTTCGGCGGGTTCAGTTGCGTGGCCAACAACTCCTTTGCCCAGGCCCTGCCGGCCTTTGCCCTGGCCATGATCGGCGTCGGACTGGCCGCTCCGGCCGGACTGTCAGCAACACCGCTGGTGGCCGGCACCGGGCTGGTCCTTTCGACCTTCTTTCTCATCGCTTCGGCCCTGATCGGGGCCATCGCCCTGGTTCTGGGCATTCGCTCCCTGGCGGAGAACGGGGCCAGCATCGAGACCGCCCCGACCCTCTCGGTCTTCATCCCGCTGCTGACGATCATCGGCATCCTGTCCCTGCGCCAGAATCACGGCCTGGACGTGCATTTCGGGCTGTCCGGCGGCGGCGCGGACCGGTTGATGATGCTGTCGCAGTACCTCTCGGCCCAGTTGCTTTTCGCCATGCTGACGGCGCTTGTCCTGTCGCGCCTGGGCTACGTCGCGAGGTTCGTTTTCGGTCCCGACGCGTCGCCTGGCTCCTACGCCCTGGTCTGTCCGGGCGTGGCCCTGGCGGTGATGCTGCATTTCTGGCTCAATCGGGGTCTGGTGGACTCGGGCCTGATCGGCAAGTTTTCCTTCGGGTACTGGACGATTTCGGCCTTTGCCGTGGCGATCCAGCTGGCCACGGCCTGGCTGGTGTTCACGCTGAATCGCAAGCATTTCCGGGCGGCGTGAGCCGGAGACTGAGATCTGGGAACGAGCGTCCATCATCGGCGAGGCTGACGGGTGAAAGACGCGGAGGTGGCGAAACCGGCTGATCCGTCGTATGGTGCAATCAAAGGCCGGCACCACCGGCTGCCACCGGGAAACCACGAGGATTGTATGGACCGTCGTCATTTTCTGAAAAACGTGATCGGAGGAAGCCTCGTTGCCGGGGCTGCGGTGGCCCTGGGTGACTGCTCCAGCCTGCTGGCCGCGCCGGGCTCGGCCTCGAACGCCCCTGCCTACGACCTCGTGGCCGTGCGGGGCGGGGAACCGGCCGCCATGTTCGACCGGGCCATGGCCTCCCTGGGGGGTATGGGAGCCTTTGTGTCTCAGGGGAGTCGGGTGGTGGTCAAACCGAACATCGGCTGGGACGTGGGGCCGGAGCGCGCCGCCAACACCAACCCCGCCCTGGTGGGCCGCATCGTCGAGCACTGCCTGCAGGCCGGGGCCCGGGAGGTGTCGGTGTTCGATCACACCTGCGACGCCTGGGCGCGCAGCTACCGCAACAGCGGCATCGAGCGGGCCGTCAAGGACGCCGGCGGCAAGGTCGTGTCCGGGGCCAGCGAAGGCTACTACCAGAAAGTGGACGTGCCCGGAGCACGCAGGCTCATGGACGTCAAGGTTCATGAACTGGTCCTGGGCGCGGACGTGTTCATCAATGTCCCGGTCCTCAAGCATCATTCCTCCACAGGCCTGACCATCGGCATGAAAAACCTGATGGGCACGGTCTGGGACCGCGGCTATTGGCATCGAAACGACCTGCACCAGTGCATCGCCGACTTCATCGCGCTGCGCAGGCCGGCCCTGACGGTGGTGGACGCCTTCGACGTCATGAAGCAGAACGGGCCGCGTGGCGTGTCCGTGGACGATGTGGTCCGGATCGGCGCCCTGGTCGTGTCCGCGGACCCGGTGGCGGCGGACGCCGCCGCGGCCATGCTCTTCGGCCTGGCCCCCGCCGACGTCCGCTACATCGGCCTCGCCGCGGAAATGGGCCGGGGCCGCATGGACCTGGACGGCCTGTCCATCGACCGCATCAGGCTGTAGCCATGCGGCATCGGCTCAAGGCGTTGCGGGTGGTCGTTTCCGTGGCCTTTTTCGTCGCGGTGGCCGTCCTGTTTCTGGATTTCGGCGAGCGGACCGCGCCTCTGGCCCGCAGCGTGCTCTTCCTGCAGTTCGTGCCGTCGGCCCTGCAGTTTGCCCACGCGGCCGCCCTCGGGGCCACGGGCTTTCTGGTGGTGCTGGTCGTTACCGCGCTTTTCGGGCGCGTGTACTGCTCGTTTGTATGCCCTCTGGGGACGCTTCAGGACGCGGTCTCCCGCGCGGCCCGGGGGAAGGGCAGACGGCATGGCCACAGATATGTTCGTCCCAGGCCGTTCGTCCGGTACGCCATCCTGGGAGCCACGCTGCTCCTGCTCGTCCCGGGCAGTGCTTTGATGCTGAATCTGCTCGACCCCTACAGCGCCTTCGGCAGAATTATGGCCAATCTCGTCCGGCCCGTGGCCATCGCGGCCAACAACCTGTCCGCCGTGCTGCTGGAACAGTTTGGCATCTACGCGCTGGCCCGGCAGCAGTGGAGCGTTGTCGCGCCCCTGTCCGCGGGCATCGCCCTGGCAACCTTCGCTCTGGTGGCCCGGCTTTCGGCCCGGCACGGGCGCTTGTACTGCAACCTCGTCTGCCCCGTGGGGACGCTTCTGGGCCTGGTGTCGCGCGTGTCCCGCCTGCGCATCGGCATCGACGCCCAGTCCTGCACACGCTGCCGCAGGTGCGAGGACGTCTGCAAGGCGGGCTGCATAGACCTGAATGCCCTGACCGTGGACGCGAGCCGGTGCGTGAGCTGCTTCAACTGCCTGGCGTCCTGTCCGCACGGGGCCATGGGGTTTCGCAATGCGTGGAACCGGAGTTCTGCGCCGCCGACACCGGACACGGGGAGAAGGGATTTTCTGATGCGTTCCGGGCTGTCCCTGCTGGGCTTCGCGGGTGTGAACGAATCGTCGCCGACGATGCTCCAGAGCAGGCCAACCACGGTTCCCGAGGCCGTGACCACGCCGGTCTCGCCGCCCGGCTCCGTGGGCATCGGGCGTTTCAACAGCATCTGCACCGCCTGCCACCTGTGCGTCAGCGCCTGCCCCACGCGCGTGCTGACCCCGTCGCTTTTGGAGTACGGCTCCGGCGGTCTCATGCAGCCGCGCCTGAACAACCACGCCGGGTTCTGCAACTACGACTGCACCATCTGCTCCCAGGTCTGTCCCACGGGGGCCATCCTGCCCATTGCCCCGGAAGAGAAGAAACTGACCCAGTTGGGCGTGGCCCATTTCATCAAAGACAACTGCGTGGTCCATACGGACAAGACCAGCTGCGGCGCCTGCTCCGAGCATTGCCCGACCAAGGCCGTGCGCATGGTCCCCTACGAGAACCCCCTGAACAAGCCCCTGGTCATTCCTGAGGTCGACCCCGAGATCTGCGTGGGCTGCGGCGCCTGCGAGCACGCCTGCCCGACCAGGCCCTTCAGGGCCATCTACGTGGAGGGGAACGCCGTGCACAAACGGGCCAAGAAGCCCGTGGTGAAGAAGGCAGCGCCAGCCGTGGATGATCCGGGGGATTTTCCGTTCTGAGGGCATCGCATTCAAGGACAGTCGGGGTCATGGCGTTTCTTTTTCGGACTTGGGGGCTGCCGTCTTTATCTGGCTGTTGAAAATCAGGTGTGCCGTTTGGCAGTGCAGAGCCGTTTTCCGGGTGCGAAAAATTGCTTGGCGGTGGCAAACCCATGTTGCATAATCATAAATGCGCAGTTGGTGGCGGTACGACGCAGCATGTACGGGTCGCAGCACGTTTTGAGGGAGACCGTCAGGGAGAAGGCATGAATACGCAGAACACCGACTGGAAAGAGGTCGCGGAACATGAAGCCGCATCGAGGACGAAGGCCGAGGAGGCCCTCGTTGAGCTGCGCCGTTTTCTTTTCGATTATTTTTATCTGTTGGGGCCGGATCCCATCAAAAATATCGATGTCGTGGTCCAGACCCTCGGAAAAGTCCTTGGTTCCGACGTGGCTTTGTACAACCGCCTCGAAGGCGAAGTGCTCAAAACGTGGTCCATCGACAACGAGCCTCCCGGCTTCAAGCGGGAGGACGCTCCCCGCGGGCATATCTGCTACGACATGACCATCTCGCGCCGCGGGCCGTCCAACACGAAGGCTGTTGTGCTCAATGATCTGGAAAGTACGGACTGGGCGTCACTGGACGCCAATGTCAGGCAATATGGTCTGAAGTCCTATCTGGGGTTCCCTGTTCTGTTGGATGACAAGGTGGTCGGGTCGCTGTGCGTTGTCGAAACGAGCAGGCGGGAATTTACCGAGATCGAGCAGTACATTATCGAGGCTTTTGCCTCGGCCATCCGTTTGGAGGAGGAACGTCTCCAGACCCAGAATCGTCTCGCCGCCGCCAACGCGGTTTTGGCGGAGCAGAACCGCAAAATCGAGCAGATGGCCCTGACGGATGATCTGACAGGCCTCCCCAATCGGCGGGCCCTTATCTGCTGTCTCGAGAAGGAAATCGCCTCCATGCGCCGCAAGAGCCACACGTCTGCGGACGGTGACGTCTTCAAGGGTTTTTCTCTCGTCATGTGCGATGTGGACAATTTCAAAACCATCAACGATTCCTATGGGCATATCTGCGGCGATGAAGTGCTCCGACACGTCTCGACGCTGCTGACCAACGGTATGCGCGCCCAGGACATGGTCGGGCGTTGGGGTGGTGAAGAATTTGTCATGATGCTCAAGGACACGGATGATTCCGGAGCCGCCGTCATTGCCGAGCGCATGCGCACGATCATCGCGGACACGCCGTTCGAATGCAGCGGCAAATCCTTCCGGGTGACAGCCACCTTCGGCGTCAGTTCGTGCGGAGATCCCTCCGTGACCATCAACCATTGTGTCCAGGTCGCGGACAGGGCGTTGTACGTCGGCAAGGACAAGGGGCGGAATCAGGTCGTGGTGCTGCCCATGGATTCGAAGTCTTCGTGAGGGGAGGCCGGACCGTTTCCGGTATTGCTGAAAATCAGGGGTTGTCCCCGCTACGGACGATGCAAGGCCCAGCAATCACGGATTGCGGGGCCTTTTTGCGTGGTGCGCGGAGCAAGCTGGGGGGCGCGCCGTTGCGTCCGGGGTGTTCAGGGATTCTTCCTTTTTTCGCTGACGCACCAGGAATCTCCCAGGGGTTTGTCGCCGCGTACCCAGGCGATGAAATTCTCGATGG
>CAZQYA010000171.1:0-6534 GCA_964597325.1 uncultured Desulfovibrionaceae bacterium | reverse complement strand
GCGTGTCCCAGGACGTTCATGGCGTCCATGAGGGCCGGGGCCGGGCCACCGGCGGCCATGCACGGACCGTGGCGGTCGGGGCCCACGTGCAGTTGCCCGTCTCGGGAGGTGATGAAGGAGTCGCCGCCGATGCCGATGGATTCGACCTTGAGGGCGCGCACCAGGGTCGGGTGCTCGCCGATGGAGATGCCGTCACGCTCCAGGAGCGGTGTGCCGTCCAGGAGGACCGCCATGTCCGTGGTGGTACCGCCGATATCAAGGATGAGGGCGTCCTCGGTTTCGGGGGCGGTGCTGAGGATGCCCATGACCGAGGCCGCCGGGCCCGAGAAGATGGACTGCACGGGGATCTCTCTGGCGAGCTTCAGGGGCATGGTCCCGCCGTCGGCTTTGACGATGTTGATGTCGGCCTCGATTTCCAGATCCTTGAGGCTCTGTTCGAGGGCGTCGGCAAAGGCGTTGAAGGTGCGCCAGACCGCGGAGTTGTAGTAGACGGTGCTGATGCGCCGTCCGAAATTGAGGGATTCGGACACCCGGTGCCCCTGGGTCACGAAATCCGCCTGGGGGGCCAGGGCGTCGGCCACGGTCATCTCCTGCTCCGGATTGCGGGTGCAGAACTTGCCGACCACGCCGTAGACGCGGATGCCATCCTCCTGGCAGCGTCTGGCCATGGGCTTCATGTGCTCGACACGGACCTTGCAGGAGACCGCGCCGCGGTGGTCCACGCATCCCGGAAGCACGTGATACTGCGCGCCCAGGGCGTAGGACTGCGGATTGATTCCGGGTCCGGGGATGACGAACATGCCGACCTTCTCGGTGCGCCCCGTGACGATGGCGTTGGTGGACAGGGTGGTGCTCAGGTTCAGGGTGCGGATGTCCGCGCCCTTGCAGTCTTTGAGAATGAGGCACAGCACCTCGGATATGGTGGCGAGCAGGTTGTCGTGATCCGTGGGGACCTTGGCCATGGCTTCCACGCGTCCGTCTCTGATGTAGACGCCGTCCGTGTGGGTTCCTCCGACATCGATTCCTATAAGCATATATCCGTTCCTTGGGGCTGACGGTTAACCGGGCGGGTTTCCCGGCTTCCGGGCGGCTTCGGCGTCCTTGTGTTGCCTGGGGACGTGCCGAAGTCTTGGACTTGTGTTTTTCCCCTGCATGCCGCACCTCTGACCGCAGGCCCGGACGCGTGTGCGCGTCGCGGGAGAAACGCAAGTTGTTTTTTCACGATGCATATTTACCGGACTGCAGGCGAAGCGCAAGCAGAATTCCGTAAACGGAGGGATATGATGGATAAAGAGTTGGTGAACGGTTTTCTGGAGTGCATGCGGCAGGCAGGTCAGGTGGTCCGCGACCAGTGGAACGATCCCCGGCAGATATCCTTCAAGGGGCGCATCGACCTGGTCACCCAGACGGATCTGGCCGTGGAGAAGCTTCTGTGTGAGCGTCTTCCCGAACTTCTCCCCGGCTCCACGGTCCTGGGTGAAGAGTCCCATACGTCACTGGTGCCTGGGGACCTGACGTGGATCGTAGACCCTGTGGATGGGACCACCAACTACGCCCACCGGATCCCCATGACCGCCGTCTCCGTGGCCCTGTGGCGGCAGGGGCGCGTGGAGATGGGCGCCGTGTATCTGCCTGTCCTTGAGGAACTCTTCTGGGCCGTGCGAGGGCAGGGGGCCTTCCTGAACGGCGAGGCCATCGCCGTCAGTGGCGAGGGCAACATGCAGCGCTCCCTCATCGCCACGGGATTTCCCTATTCCTTCTATACCGAAGTGGACGAAGTCTGCGAACGCCTGCGCCGCGTATTGCTGGCCTCCCAGGGCATCCGGCGCCTCGGTTCGGCGGCCGTGGATCTGGCCTACACGGCCTGCGGCAGGTTCGAGGGCTACTACGAGACAGGTCTGAAGCCCTGGGACACGGCCGCGGGCTGGCTGCTGGTCGAGGAGGCCGGGGGCAGGGTCAGTGCGCTGGACGGCGAATACGCCCTGGGCAGCCACATGATCGTGGCCACCAACAGGGCTGTTCATGATGATCTTCTGGCGCTGCTCCGGCTCTGATGGGCGGAGTCTGGCCGATGGTCAGATGTCGATTTCCAGGGAGGAAACCGGCATGACCAGGTCTCCCTTGGCATTGTAGAGTTTTCCTCCGGATGGCTTGGATACGGTTTCCCTGCCTTCCGGAGCACTTTCGTCTCTGGACTTTTTCTTTTTGTGCTGGGTCAGATCCCAGGAAGGCTGGCCTTCCTTCCATCGCCTTTGGGAATCCGATCTGAGTACTCGCAGATTCATATGCGACCCCCCTGGCCGTCCATGGCCGTGGTTGATGCGGTGATACAGGGCGTCCATGCCCTTTACTTTTGTATCGGACATCTTCCGGAAAACTTGAATTTCTCCTTCCCAGTAATGTGAAAAGGCCCCGGATGTTGCCATCCGGGGCCGTATTGCGGAGGAGTGCTCCACAATGGGCGTCATGTCCGGGCCGTCATACCATGCGGTTCAGAAGAGTGCCCTGACCGGTGTAGGCCGGCATGAGCACGTCCGTCTGGAAGTCGTACGAGTTGTCGTGCCGGCTGCTGCCGGCATCGCTGTTCATGTAGTCGATGGTCGTGGCGACCACGGCCGCCCCGAATGTCTCCTTATCGAACGGTTGGGCCTCCTGTGGCCTGCCGCCATGCATGTAGTCCATGGTCTTGGCGACGACGGCGTGACCGAAGGTTTCCCTGTCGTAGATGGAGCTTGCGCTCCCCGTTTGCTGTATGTCCATGACTCCTCCCTTGAATTGAAAACATGACGCCTGATAGGTTATATCGGCGCAAAGGCGGAGAAACTTGAACGGGAGGCGTGAGGTCAGGAGGAGAACCAGCGCAGTCCGGGCATGCCGGGCAGAATCCCCAGCTCCGTGCAGCACTGGCCGAAAAGGGCCAGTCCGGCCTGTTCGCGCGGGCCAAGGTCGTAGCTCATGGCGCGCCAGTAGCGCAGCAGGGCCGGGCTGTTCAGCCAGTCGGGCAGCTGCGGCAGGCGGGAGAGGGGCTCGAAATGACTGTCCAGGCTCCCGGTGATTTCGGCGATGTGCGTCTGCAGACGCCCCAGGAGTGTGCGCTGGGCATCGGCCAGGCCGCGCCGCACGATCCAGACGGCGAAGACGAAGGGCAGGCCGGTCCACTGCGCCCACTGCGTGGCCAGGTCGATGACGTGGTACCCTGCGGGCGGTTGCACGAAATGCCGCAGGGCGATGTTGCCGATTTCCAGGAAGGGCCGGCCCGTGGCCAGACCCGCGCCGGGCTCCACATCCTGCCACTGCGGTTCGGGCAGGCCCCATTTCAGGGACCACAGGACCTTGAGCAGGGCCGTGGACGTGGCTGAGGCCTGGGTCACGCAGACCGGGCCGGGATTGCGCTCCAGCCAGCGTGGCATTTCCTCCGGCGTCGCCGGGGAGAGCAGGAGCACGCTCTGCACCTCGCGTTCGGCGCAGATGGAGGCTCCGGGCAGGAGTTCGTAGCGTTCGGCCCGGAGCAGGTACTCGAAGGACGAGGACGGTGAAATATCGAGTTCCCCGGCGGCCAGGGCCGCGTTCAGGCGGCTCGGGTGTCCGGGTACGTAGCTGAACTCCGGCCCTTCGGGGCAGTGCCCTTCCAGGAGATGGAACACGTGCCAGATGTTCAGGTAGTCGATTCTGCCGATGTGGAGTGTCATGGTCGTAAAAAAGGCGGGGTTGCCCCCGCCTCGTATTCGAGCTTGGTAGTCAGGGCTAGTCCAGCTGAGCCATCAGCGTGGCGCGGATGTCGTCGATGGTGCCTTCGCCGTCCAGTTCGATGTACTTGAAGCCGGCTTCCTTGGCCAGGTTCTTGTAGTAGTAGGAGGCGGCCAGCGTACCGGTTTCGGTGTCGTAGTAGATGTTGTGGCGCTTGTCGATGGCGTCTTCGTCCTGGTCGTCGGCGCGGGCGGAGAGCTCGCCGCCGCAGACGCGGCACTTGTCGCCGTCGGGTTTGATGGCGTCAATGAAGATGTTGTTGGGGTGGTTGTTGTCGTTCTTGCAGAGGCGGCGACCCATGATGCGGTTTTTGGCCACTTCGCGGGGCAGGAGGATTTCGATGACGTAGTCCAGCTTGACGCCGTCGGCCTGCAGGGCTTCCCACAGCTTCTGGGCCTGGACGATGGAACGGGGGAAGCCGTCCAGCAGCCAGCCGTTGGGGCTGGCGTTCTTGAGCACGTCGAGGACCATGGGGATGGTGATGTCATCGGGAACCAGTTCGCCCCTGTCGATGTATTCCTTGGCCTTCATGCCCAGTTCCGTGCCGCCGCCGATGTGCTTGCGGAAGATGGCGCCGGATTCGATGTGGTCCAGGTCGTACTTTTTCTTGCACAGGGATCCCTGCGTGCCCTTTCCACTGCCGTTGGGTCCGAAAATGAGAATATTCAAGGCGAAAACCTCCTGTAAAAAATTTCACAAAGTACTATAGCCAGGGTTTATGCCTGTCAATCAAAGATCGAAGGCGCCCTTGTCAGGACGGGGGGCACCCGGTTAAGGTCTGACAGACTCGAACGCGGAGGAAAAATGGGACTTCTTGAAGAATGGGGCGACGCTCTGGTCGAAGAAGGGCTGCGCGAGGCGGCCGACACGTTTTTCGGGGCGCGCAAGGCCCTCGACGACGATATTGCCTATTTCGAGGGGCAGGCGGCCAGACTCAGGGAGCGGGGAGAGGAGATCCGTTCCTGGTTCGGCGGGCTCAATTGTCTGCTGGGCGCCGAGGAGGGCAGCCGCCGGTTGTTCGACGCGCTTGGCGTGACCCTTGAGGACGAATCCCTTTACACGCTTCAGGTCTGCAGCCTGCAGTTCCGCAGGCCGCGCAGCTTCACCAGAAAGGGCCTCTTTGCCAAGACGGTCTGGGAGGTCTACGAGCCCCTGGCCCGTCTGATCGAGGCCTACATGCACGGTGTCCCCTACACCGAGTCCGGCCAGCCGGGCCGGGTCATGATTTCCGTGAATCGTAACCATCTGCACAAACTCTGCGACAAGATCAACGAGCACATCAGGGTCGTCAACGAGTCCAACCGGCCGTCGGAGTCCCTGGCCTTCGCCAAGAAGATGGACCAGCAACTCATGCAGAAGGAGGCCATCACCGGCGGGGGCGGAGAGATCTGGTCCCTGGACAGCGACATGGCCTTCAAGCCCCTGGATTTCGACTCCTACGACCTCCCGCCCTATCCCGATCTGCCCCTGGATTCCGCAGCCCAGGCGAAACTCAAGGACTGCTGCAACAGCATCTTCGAGAGCCGCCGGGAACATGTGGACGAGGTCATGGACGAGGTGTTTTCGCCCGAGGACAAGAGGCTGTGCATTCTGACGCGGGATTGAGGGTGAAGGGCAGGGCTGGCATGGACGATATGGACCAAATGGACGAAATGGACGTGTGCGGCTCAACGCGACGAACTTTCGCTCCGCATGTAACCGGCGTCCATCTGGTCCACCCGGTCCATAGCGTCCATATCATCCACATCGGCCCTTTTTCTTCTACCGCATTCCCCTTCGCCTGAAATACCCTCCAAGCACCACCTCCAGCCCTGCGAAGAGCAGCACGGGCACCACCAGGAATATGAGCGTCACCAGGGCGCCGAGGCCGCGGTTTGATGACGTGATGACCGGGAACAGGTAGCCCGTGAAGGATGTCACCGAGCCTCCTCCGATCAGGAAGACCAGGTAGTATTCCGAGAAGGCCACGAGGAAGACCACGCTGCCTCCGGCTGCCAGGGCGGGCAGGAGCAGGGGCAGTTCCACCTGCAGGAAGGTGCGCCAGGCCGAGGCTCCGAGGTTTCGGGCGCAGACGCGGTAGTCCCGCCCGATGTGGGCGCAGGCCGTGGTCAGGGAGCGCAGCATGTAGGGGTAGGCGGCTATGGACAGGACCAGGACGACGCCCGGGACCGTGTCGGCCAGGCCCAGGCGGATGAACACGAAGTGCAGCCCCATGCTGTAGGTCATGGCCGGCACCAGGGCCGGGGTCAGGAGCAGGCCTTCCAGGAGGTGCTTGCCGCGGAAGGAGGCGTGGGCCAGGAATCTGGCCGGGGTCAGGGTCATGGCCACGGTCAGGACCACGGTGGCCAGGGAATACGCCACCGACGACCCCAGCGAAAGCAGCATGGGTCCGGGCCGTTCCAGGGTCTGCATGAGTCCGTCCCAGGACAGTTCGGGTGGAATGATGTCCGGGTAGTTCCATCCCGGAGCCCCGGCCTGGAGCAGGAGCGCTGCAATGGGCAGGACAAAAAGCCCGGCCAGCAGGACGAGTGTCGCGACGTGTCTCATGCCCCGCCCCCATCCCCACGAAAGGGGTGCAGGGGGCGCGCCCCCTGCCCGCCGGAGGCCTGCCTTTTTCCCCCAGCATAACATCTTCTCCGACCGTCCACACGCATGGCCCTGAACACGGGCATGCGAGTCGCGCCCTGCCCCGGTCCCAGTCCCACCCCCCACGAAAGGGGTGCAGGGGGCGTGCCCCCTGCCCGCCGGAGGCCTGCCTTTTTCCCCCAGCATAACATCTTCTCCGAC
>CAZQYA010000170.1:0-6665 GCA_964597325.1 uncultured Desulfovibrionaceae bacterium | reverse complement strand
CGATCTACTTCCCGCTCATCGTCAAGGAATGCCTGATGTTCGAGCCCACGGAAACCGAGAGCAAGGAAACCCTGGATGAGTTCGTGGACGATCTGATCGAGATTCTCGTCCGGGCGGAGAGCGATCCCGAATCCATTCAGAACGCCCCTGCGACAACTCCCGTACAGCGCCTCGATGAAGTCCGTGCCGCCCGCAGTATGGAGCTGGTTGACGACGCAGGCCTTTAAATTCACCCAAGACACTGTATGACACGTACGAAAGCCCCCGCAAGGGGGCTTTTTTTGTCATACATTTTATTCAAAGATTTACGCTCGACCTGAACTATCAGTATTCATGCTAATTTAGCATAAGTGTATGACAGATGTGTAAAGTCACGAATCAGCTGACACGAAATATTTACACCAAAATTGATTCGAGTATTTGGAAATGATGAAGTCGGAATCATGGAAAAAGGAAACAAAAACTGAAATATTGTATTTTTAGCATCCGATTTTGACGATACTCCACGAAAATCCGATTGATTGTTCCATTCTATTGATATAGAATTTCTGCAAAACATATCGCCTCGTGAAGGAAGCCTACATGTCTTACATTCTTGCCGTACCTGTCATGCTGACCCTGGCCGGACTTGGTTACTTTGCATTTCGCAAGCCGGCCCCAAAACCGATCTTCGATGCGGGCGTGAACCCGACGCGAACGAGTACGGCAGACGGAAGCAGCAAAACGTTCTCGGAATGGGAGATGGTGCTTTCGCGGGCCCTGGATCACATCTACTCCGGATCGCACGTCTCCACGGACCAGCAGATGACCCACGTCTACGACGAACCGCCGGCCCTGACGGTCACGGCCATCACCAATCTGGTCAAGGCCTTCGACAAGATCGGGACACTGCATTCATCCCTGGCGGCCCTGGACAACCCGAAGATCAGCATGAAGGAGATGGGCGACATCGTGACCCGCGACCCCCTGCTCTCCACTCGGGTCCTCAAGACCGTAAATTCGCCCTTCTTCCGCACGGCCATGGACGTCAAATCCGTGCACACGGCCGTGAACATCCTGGGGCTCATGAACCTCAAGAACCTCATCTCCTTCGGGGCCATGCCCTTCTCCCTGTACAAACATCCCGAGCATCGCCGCATGTTCAAAGGCATCTGGCAGCACATGAACGCCACGGCCATCACCGCCTCGCACATGGGCAAGGCCCGCCAGGACATGGACAGCGGGACCCTCTACACGGCCGGCCTTATGCACGATATCGGCAAGCTCGTCCTCGTCCTGCTCATGAAGGACCCGCTCGAGGACGAAGCGTATCCGCAGAGCCTTGGCCGCGAGTACGAGCGCCTCACGGCCACGCACCTGCAGGCAGCGCGGGTCATGGCGCAGGCCGGAGGCATCCCGGCACAGCTGCGCGCACTGGTGCTGAACCATCACCTGCCCGCCCTGCTCCCGGTCCAGCACCTGGACTGCGACGCGGAACACGCCAAATACCTGACCGTCCTTTTCCTGGCCGACCAGGTGGCCAAGCTCATCACCCCCGACGGAAGCCTCAGGGACGATGTGCGTCTTCTGGACCGTCTGGATTCCAGTTACTCCGAGATCATCTCCAAGGCCGAAGCCCGGGAGATCCTCCTCGGCCCCGGCCTCATCGACGACATCCTGAGCAATGTCAGGGTGGTTCAGGCGTCCCTGAACTGATCCGGACCTCCGGTCCGGATCACGCGTCCAGAGTGCGCGTCAGTCGCCAGGCCATCCAACCCAGCAGAGCCGCGCCCAAGCCCAGAACCGCCCAGAGCAGCATCTTCGTATAGCTGCGCACCGGCCGTAGCCGGTCCTCGCCGCCCAAGGTCTTCCAGGACCCGAGGGCGGCCTGACCCATGGGCAGTGGCCCCGAATTCCCTTTGGACAAAATCTGCTCCAGCAGGTGCGGCCCCGGCTGAACCGAAGGATTGCCCAAAGCCAGGGTAAAAGGCCCTGTCCCCTGAGGCATGAACACCAGTTCGTGGGGCAGCCAGCCCACACGCAACGGCGCCGGCGCACCCTGCAGGACGACCCGGAACCTCTCGATTTGTCCGCGCAGGGGGATGCCCGGACCGGCCATGCGCTGCCCGTCCACCGTCAGGCGAAACAGGGAGCCCGAAGCGATCCGTCGCCAGTCCTCGCCCGCCGGCACCATGACCTCAACCCCGAGAACGGCGTTGTCCGTATCCACGAGATCGAGACGGTCCGCCGGCAGGCCAGGCGGCAGCCCATACTCCCACACCCCGTCCCGCACCCTCTCACCCTCGAGAGTGGCGAAACGCCGATCCGGATGCTCCGAGCGGGGCTCGCCCGAAGCGCTCCCGATGGCAGCGAGGTCACCGTCGCCGGTCACGAGGTAGTATTTCCAGGAGCGACCCGGCGAAAGGGCGATGCGGTCCTGAAGGATGCGGCCGTTGTGGTGCTCCATGCGCACCAGCACCCCGGAACCCGCGGCACGCCACGTAACCAGGTCGTCGCTGCCGCGCACATCCACGCGCAGGGGCTCAAGGCCGCCGTCCAGTGCGAAACGCAGAGCCGCAAGGCCCGCGGAAGCGCCGGTCGCGTCCAGGAGCAGCAGGCGCCGGTCCCCTGCCGCAGGCTGGACCCGGGTTTCCACCACCGCGCCCTGCCGCGTGGTGCTGACCCGCAGCCGGAAATCGTAATCCCGCCCGTCACCACTTGCGGCCAAACGGAAAAGGGGCAGTTCCACGGGCGTCGCATCTTCCGGCGTCGCCCGCCGCAGCAGCATGGGCACCTCCTCCCCTGCGGTGTTGAAGACGCGCATATCGCCCAGGTCGGCGCGCGTGGAGGCGTCGTAGACCTCCCAGGGCAGTTCGAGACGCTGCAGTGCGTAACCTTCCCTGATTTCCAGCTCGTAGCCGCCGGCAAAATCGTCGGGCGACGCGGCCAGCGCGGTCACGGGCAGAAGCAGAACGAGAAGCAGAGCCGGAATCATGAGTCCTCCTTGGGCGGAAGCGGGCAGAAATACCCCATGACGAGCATGAGCAGTCCCACCCCCAAAAACGAGACGATGCGGGCGACGGTGCCGCTGCCTTCCAGGTCGATCAGGAAAAGCTTGACCACGACAGCCCCCAGCAGCCCCGCGCCCGCAAGCCATGCCCGCCTGCTCCTGCGACGCCGTCCCGCGAGCATGGCCGCCAGCGCGGTCACGGACCAGAGCACCGAGCACGACGCCTGCATGACCTCCGAGCGGAACAGGGCGTAAAAGGAATGGTGCACGCCGGCCAGGAAATGCACGGCGCGGCCCAGGGCCACGTTGATCCAGGCGAACCCGCCCAGAGCGAGCAGGACGGTGTCGCCGCCGCTGTCGAACACCCGCCCCGTGACCCCCAGCCTGTGCGCGGACCTCGCCCAGAAGGCCAGGGCGGCGACAACCAGGGCCTGGGCCAGATCCAGGGGGTTGAGGACCGGGACATACGGCAGGGGCCGCGGGTCGCCCTGGTTGGAACTCGCCGCGAGCCACCACAGGACAAGAAAGATCGCGGGCACGGCCCCGGCCCGCACATAGGCCGCACGGTGACGGCGCAGGGGCCATTCCAGAGGGGCGGCGCAGAACGCGAGCAGGACCAGCACGCCGGTCACGGCCGTTGCCGCGCCGGCCCAGGTTCCCGAACCCAGGTAATGTTTGACCAGCCAGTGGACCTCCCGTCCCGCCAGAATCGCCGCCAGCACCCCACAGGCCGAATGCGCCAGACCCGCGGCTTTTTCGCTCCAGCCTGCTTCAAGGCGCCTCAGGGCGGCGAACAGGACAACGAGGGCCATGGGCCAGGCCAGCCAGCCGTTGTCCGCGCCTGGATGCCGATTCCATTCCAGGGTCACGGGGATCATGAGAAAGGGCGTCGCCTGGACCAGACGGCCAGGCACGGGCCAGGAGGTCTTGCGTTGCAGAAGGTACCAGACCCCGATGCTGACCGTGAGGGTGGCCAGAAGGACGGGCTCGTCATCAAAACCGAAGCGGAAGAACAGGACGCCGTACCACCAGACAGCACCCCACAGGGCCGCCGCCTGGGCCAGATATTTCTCCTGCCGCAGACGCGCCTCGGAAAAGGCCCACCAGCACCAGCCCGAAACCAGGCCGCCCGCGCCCAGAAACAGGCCGGCGAGAAGCTGCCCATTGTCCAGGGCGGCGGCATGCCCCAGGGACATCCAGAACGCCCCGGCTGCACCAAGCTGCAGCAGCACGCCGAAGACGCGCGTGATCAGGCGGCGCTGGCGCAGGCCGAGCCAGATCATGCCCGCGCCCTCCAGGGCCCAAGTGGAGGCGGTCCAGGTGCCGTCCAGGGCCATGGGCACGGCCATGGAGACGAAAATGACGGCCAGGGCCAGATGGGCCTCGGACAGCAGGCGCAGGCCCGCGCCCTGCCCGTCTTCACGCCGCTGCGCCATCCCCCTGAGCACCACCAGGGTGGCGATGTACCAGGCGGCCAGAACCAGGCAACTGAAGGCGCCGCCCAGTTCCGTGTCCCGCACCAGGCCCGCCTGCAGGCCGAAGGCGGCCAGGGGCAGCCCAAAGACCAGGGCGCTGTCCAGGCGAGGGCTCTCCCGGCGTGCGCCGGCGAAAAGCATGGAGACCACGCCGTACATGACGAAGAAAAGGATGAGAAAGGGTTCGGTGGTCGCGAAATGGGCCGGCGTGTAATAGTTCGCACCCCAGAATGCGCCGATACCGAAGGTGCAGGCGAAACCGAGAAGATTGAGGGGCCTCCAGGCCCGGCGCAGGGCGATGCCGAGCACGCCCAGATTCAGCAGGGCGTAATAGCCGAAGAGGTGGACATGGCTGCCCTGCCCCGTGGAAAGCAGCAAGGGGGCGAGGAAGCCGCCCAGGGCGCCGAACAGGGCCAGGGCCATGGCGTCCTGGACCACGGCCAGAATCCCCGAAAAGACCACCACCGCGGTCATGAGGACCAGGGCCGCAAGGGGCGGGAGCATGCCGACGTAACGCGCCGCCGCGAAGATGGTCAGGTACAGCACCCCCACCCCGCCGCCCTGGACCAGCAGAGCGTAGACCGGCCTGCCGCGCCGCAGCCGCCAGCCCAGTACCAGCATGGCCACGCCCAGCAGTCCGGCCCCGGCCATGCGCAGTTCCACGGGCAGAAGGCTGTGATCGGCCGCGTACTTGTGCAGGAAGGACACCCCGAAGAAAAGCACCACGAGCCCGACCTTGACCACGGGGTTTCCGCCCGTGAACCAGCCCCAGACCGTCGACACTGCGGCCCGGGCCCGCGCGGCCAGGCTTTCCGCACGCCCCTCGGGCTTTTCCACCCGGGAGTCCTCGCCCGGATGCGACCGGACACCAGCGGACCGGACGCGTCCGAGGCCTTCCCGCCCGGCGTCTGCACGCCTCTTTGAAGGCGGCGGCTCCGGGGGAACCTCCTCGGAAAAAGCGAAATTCCCATCCGCCTCGGCGAGTCCGCCTCCGGCAGTCTCCTGCGCAGCCCCATCCTGAACGTCCTCCGGACGCCAAGCCGGACCCGAACGCTCCTCCAGCTCCCGCAACCTGCGTTCAAGAACGCCGACCCTGGACGCCAGGACCCAGCAGGCGCCCCCGAGAAGCGCCAACAGGAAAAAAGCCGGGGCAGACCTATAGGAGTCCAGAGCGCCGATCAGGGACAACGCAATCAGAAAACCGAGAAAAATGCGCACAACACCTCCATTGCCTGGAAAAGGGACGCTGGAATCCGCCCCGCGACCATTTTCCAAGGCATTGCCGCCTCAAGGCGACAATGGCAAGGGTCAGCCTCAAGAAATGGAAAGGCCCGGTTCCGCGCTGACGGATACCGGGCCCTGTCGTGCCTGTAATGTGGACTATTTGGTGAAGATTTCCGAGCCGATGCCCCCCTGAGTGAACATTTCCAGGAGGATGACGTTCTCCACCCGGCCGTCCAGGATGTGAGCCTTGCCCACGCCGCCGTCCACGGCTTCCATGCAGCACTTGATCTTGGGGATCATGCCGCCGGTGATAACGCCCTGCTCCAGGGCGTGCACCGCCTGATGGATGGTCATGGAGGAGATGAGCTCGCCCTTCTTGTCCAGGACGCCGGGCACGTCCGTCAGCAGGATGAGCTTCTTGGCGCCCACGGCCACGGCCACGGCGCTGGCCACGGAGTCGGCGTTGATGTTGTAGGTGTTGCCGTCCTCGTCCACGCCCACGGGCGCGATGACGGGCACGAAGTTGGCGGCCTGCAGGGAGGTGATGACCGACGTGTCCACGGCCACGACCTCGCCGACCTTGCCCAGGTCGATGATCTCGGGCGGGGCGTCGGCGCGCTCCACGGCCATCTCCAGCTTCTGGGCCCAGATGAGGCGCCCGTCCTTGCCGGACAGGCCCACGGCCCGGCCGCCCTGGGTGTTGATGAGGTTGACGATCTCCTTGTTGACCTTGCCCACCAGCACCATCTCCACCACGTCCATGGTGGCGTCGTCGGTGACGCGCAGCCCCTGGCGGAACTCCGAGGTGATGTTCAGCTGCTTGAGCATGTTCCCGATCTGGGGACCGCCCCCGTGCACGATGACGGGGTTCACGCCGATGTAGCGCAGCAGCTGGATGTTCAGGGCGAAGCTCTTGCGCAAAGCCTCGTCCTTCATGGCGTGGCCGCCGTACTTGATGACGATGGTCTGGCCGTAGA
>CAZQYA010000169.1:0-6720 GCA_964597325.1 uncultured Desulfovibrionaceae bacterium | reverse complement strand
GGAGGGGAAGAAATGCGGGGTTCTGCCCCGCGCCCCGCAAGGGGCTTGGCCCCTGGACCCGTTAAGGGGACGGGGGCGGAGGGCGTCGGGGCCGACCACTGGCGGGCCGTGACGCCGATGGATTTGAGGGCACCAGCTTCGGCGGGCTTGGGGGTGCAGTCGCAGGAGCCAGTGCCGAGACGCATGAGGACGCCATCCTCACGGGTCATGTACTTGCCCGAAAAGGAGCACAGGGCGTGTTCGCAGCCCGGCGGCAGGAAATCCGCGGCCTGGATCACGCCGCCGCTCTGCTCCTGCAGGCCGGTCATGAGCTCGGGCAGGGTGACGTGGTCCGGGGTGAAGCCCCGCGGATACCGCCCGAAATAGCTCATGGGCTGGAAATGGACGCCGCGCACATAAGGCTGGCGGGCCAGGCCGTACCGCACGATGTCCCAAAGCTGGTCCGTGTTCACGCCCCGCGCCACCACGGGCACGAGGACGATGCCCAGGCCCGCGGCCGAGGCGTTGTCGATGGCCCGCCCCTTGAGCTGCATCAGGTCGCGGCCGCGCAGGGTGCGGTAGACCTCGTCGCGCACGCCGTCGAACTGCAGAAAGATGGACGAAAGCCCGGCTCCGGCCAGGACTCCGGCCAATTCCGGGTCTTCAGCCAGCCGCAGGCCGTTGGTGTTGAGCTGCACGAACCCGAAGCCCGCCCTGCGGGCCATGGCCACGATCTCCGGCAGGTCCGACCGGACTGTGGGCTCGCCGCCCGAAAGCTGCAGGTTGCAGCCACCCGTGCGCTGCATGACCTGGTCGAACATGCGGGCCAGGGTGTCGTGATCCAGGTCCTCCCCGGTCCCGCTGCTGTCGGCGAAGCAAACAGGACACCCCAGATTGCAGCGCGTGGTGATCTCCACCAGGGCCGTGCAGGTACGCTGGGAATGCCGCGCACACAGTCCGCAATCGTAGGGGCACCCCTTGCCCACGGGCTCGCGCGGCCCGCCCCCAAAAGGAATCTTGGGCCGCACCCAGCTCGAAAAGGCAGGCTCTCCGCGCCAGACCACGGCAGTGAACTCGCCATGCTCCGGACAACGCTTGACCATGCGCACGACGCCGCCCTCTTCCACCAGCTCAGCCTCGATGCGCTCCAGACACTCCGGACAGACGCTTCCGACCCTGCCGACAACCCTACTCACGAGGCGCGCCCGGATCGATGCCGTTTTCCAGAAGAATGGTCAGGGCCTTGCCGTAACACTCGGACACGAGGCCGCCACAGATGGATGCATCGGGCTTGCCGTCAGGCACGATGGTCGAACAGGCGATGCCCCCGAAGCGCTCCGAGGCATACCCCTCGAACCATTCAGCCAGTTCCGAAAGCATGAGGGGCAGCCTGTCGTCGGCATCCTCGTCAGCCCTGCCCTTGCCCGCATAGAAGGCGATGAGACACGCCGCGCCCGTCAGGGCCCCGCAGGCACCCTGGGGCGACGAGAACCCCACGCACAACCCGGACATGGCCCGAATAAGCCCCGGATTTTCCACGCCCTGCATCTCCAGCGCCATCTGCACGACGATCTGCGCGCAGCAGAAGCCCTGACTATGCAGGCGCAGGATGTCGAGATCGTATTCGTTCATGTTGGCCTCGGTGTGTTTTTTCAAAATTGCTTTCATAGGTCCCATAGGTCCTATAGGACCCATAAGACCTATTTCCCCGCAACCCGAGCCAGCAACAGAAACAACCCCGGCTTCGATTCCCTCGACGCCTGGCAGGCCATGGCCGCCAGGCCGTGGTCGCCGGTCACGGCCTGCCAGAAGCCGTGCAGGGAGCCGTGCCGGAAGACAAAATCCGCCGCGGTCTTCTTCAGCAGGGGCGTATGGTCCTCGACCACCTCGATCTTAAAGCCGGCGCCGGCCACGTCGTCCAGCACGGTCTGCAGGTCCGTGGCCTGGGCGAAGCAGCAGCGCAGGGGCCAGTCGCCGGTCCGGTATCCGCGGGCGTAAATGTCGGCCAGGACCAGCCGCCCGCCGGGCCTGAGCACCCGCAAGAACTCGGCCAGGGTCCGCTTCTTGGACGTCAGGTTCCAGGCGCACTCGCACACGACCATGTCCAGGCACCCATCGCCAAGGGGCAGCGCGGCAAGATCGGCGCGCCCCACGACATGCCTTTCCACGGCGGCCTCACGCAGGAAACCGGTACTCAGATCCAGGCCAAAGGCCAAGGCCCCGTGCGTGCGGAGCATCCCGAGGGTCGCCCCGCAGCCGCAGCCGGCGTCGAGCACGCGGTTTCCAGCAACCGGGGCCGCCAGGTGCAGCATGCGCCGGGTCAGGGCCGTCCCGCCGGGACGCAGGGCGCCGCCCAAGGCAGTCCTGACGGGAGCCGAGGCATACAACTCACTTGTCCTCAAGAAGGTGCTCCACTTCGGCGATGCGGCCCATGGCCAGCTCCTCGAAAACATACACGGCCCCGCATTTGGGGCAAACCGGCAACTCCACGTGAAAGGAGTTGCCGAGGTACGTCAATTCCACCCTGCCCATCTCCAGAGCCTGGCCGCACGGCTCACAGATCCAGT
Source organism: uncultured Desulfovibrionaceae bacterium (assembly GCA_964597325.1). Classification (GTDB taxonomy): domain Bacteria; phylum Desulfobacterota; class Desulfovibrionia; order Desulfovibrionales; family Desulfomicrobiaceae; genus Desulfomicrobium. The sequence continues at coordinate 4,174 of CAZQYA010000169.1, read as the reverse complement.
TCATATCCTCGGGCAGATACGTGAGCGTGCTCATATCCGACCTCCCGCGATTCTCATGCGATGACTCCAGGCACGCAGCACCTCGTAGCCATCCTGTCCGTCCCTGTATTCCACCCAGAATGTAACTTCGCCAAGCTCCGCCGCCGCGATCCTGCGCCCGTCCTCGCCATGGGCCAGATATCTGCCGCCGCCGGCGACCCTGTGGAGGACCTGACGCACATCGTCTTCGAGAATGCGCCGTTCTTCGAGCATCCGGCCCGCTTCAACGGAAATGACCAGGGGAACATCCTCCCATGGGCGGCGCGGCATGCCGTCACGGCCATGGCGATCGAGGAGCGCGTTCTTGAGCCTGCGTCGGTTCGCGCGTCTGGCCGAAATGCCTGCCGGCGCCTCGGAAGCCTCGTGGGCCGTGTCCGGAAAGAGCAGGTCAAGAATGTGCAGCACGGGCTTTCCGGTTTTGGCCAGCTGATCACGGCACATGGCGCAGTAGGTCAGGAACCCGGCTTCGGACTGGGCCACCCGCGCCTTGGCCACCTTACGGGCCAATTCCGGGTTGGCGTTGTCCATCAGGCCGCCGAAGCCGCAACACTCCGTCAACTCGCCGGACATGGACAGCGGCGCCAGGGGCTGACCGAGCTTGTCCAGCAGCGTCCGCACGGCCTGGCGCGTAGCCGCATCATCGCGCGACGTGCACGGGTCGGACAGGGCCAGAGCGGAAATGCCAGGAGCGGGCTCCACCTCCTCCACGGTCAGCATGCCCCAGACAGACTCCGCCCCCAGTGCCGGCAGATGTTCCCGGAACATTTTGAGGCAGGTGGAGCAGGCCGTGACGACCTTGGGGCTGCCCATGGCCGTCCAGGCCGCCTCCAGCTTGGCGAGCATCCCGGTGAACTCCTCCTCGCGCCCCGCCCAATGGGCCGGGGCGGCGCAGCAGTCGAGCCAGATACCCGTACGCGGCTCCAGTTCCAGCAGATGGTCATAGAGACGCAGAGCCTGTTCGGGCCTGATGCCCGCAAGCTGACAGCCGGGAAAAAAGAGGACCGCGCTGGCCGAAGTGCCAGGCGCATGGCGGATAAAAGCGGCGTCCTCGCTTCCGGCCGAGCGCATCTCCTCCAGGGCGAACCAGTGGGCCGAAGCAGGCATACGGTTCTCGCGCACCATTTCCCTGCGCGCCTCCAGGCACATGTCGGCCATGGAAAAATCGTTGGGGCACAGGGCCTCGCACTGTCCGCACAGGGAGCAGGAATTGATGAACGTGTTGGCCTGATGCACGCCCCCGCCCTTCACAATGGCCGAATTGTTGAAAACACGTCGCGCGTAGGTCTTGGGGTATCCCCCATACTCGGCCAGGTACACGCAACTCCGCACGCATTCCAGACACTGACAGTTGATGCATCGACCGGCCTCACGCACCCCTTCCTCAAAGCTGTACAAAACGCCGTCGGCAGGAACCACCCTCGGAACCGGGGCAATGTTCCGGGTCTGGGTGAAGAGCGCAGTGCGCCCCTTGCGTAGAAAAACGCGGCTTGAGGTCAGGGAGGCGTTCTGCAGATGACGGTCCATGGACACGGCGGCTTCGCGACCGTGAGACACGGCACTGATGAACCTGTGCTCGCGCCCCTCCATGCCGCCGGAAAACCACCCCGGGCGCTCCAGGGCAAAGGTGTCGGGATCGTGATGACCAAGGCTGTCCCTGAGATCCGGGGCTATCGTGTCATCCTGGCCCACATAGACAACATCGGCCGGATGAGCCTCGACCAGGGCGAGGTCGACGACAGGAACGGACACATAGCTCACATGCAGGGTGGCGAGCCTCTGGAGTTCCTCGTCCAGCACCTCCGCGGGCAGATCTTCAGGGCACTCGCGCAGCCAGCCTCCAGGAGCGTCGCCGACATGATAGACGGTCACGGGATAGCCCTTCTTCCCCAGATCAAAAGCAACGGCCAGGCTGCTGGGTCCGGCCCCGTACACGGCCACCGTCCTGGGGCGGGCGGGGAGCCGGAGGATCCTGCCCTTGGGCTGTGTGGCGCGGATGCACAGGCGTTCCAGCCCGCCCAGAGCGACGGCGCCGCCGAGATCCTTGCGTACGCAGAACGCCTCGCATGGCGCTTCGCAGAGGCGGGCCGTGATGGCCGCAAACGGCATGCTCTTCTCGAGAACGGCCCTTGCGGCGGACGAATCGCCCTTGGCCATGGCCTGCACAAAGGCCCTGGCATCGACGCCCAGGGGGCAGCCTGCCCTGCAGGCGGGCGGCTCCTCCTGAATGCACTTGGCTTCCCATTGCCGGAGTTCCTTCTGGTCCATGCCCACTCCTTAGAAATAAAAAAAGCCCTCCGGGCGCAAACACGCCCGGAGGGAGGTTGAACGGGTCATTATTTCGGCATCGCCGCCAGAACCTTTTCGGGCAACGCGGGGATCTCGCGAATACGGGCTCCGCAAGCGTTGTACACGGCGTTCAGGACCGCGGCATGAGGAGCGGTCAGAGGCATTTCACCGACACCGGAGGCGCCAAAGGGACCTGCGGGACGGGGAGTTTCGACGTAGGTGATCTCAATGTCGTCCGGGATGTCCTTGATGTACGGGATGCCTGCGCCGCGCATGGTGGCGTGCTTCTTCAGGTCCTCGTAATCCTCGGACAGCGCCAGGCCGATGCCCTGAGCCACGCCACCGTAGATCTGGCCGTCGACCAGGGAGTAGTTGTTGACCTTGCCGATATCGCCGACGACGGCCATCTTCTCGACAGTGGTCTTGCCGGTGGCGACTTCAACAGCCACTTCGGACAGAAACAGGCCGTACATGTAACAGCAGAAGGGGCTGCCCTGACCGTTGGCGTCGCAGTCCTTGGCCGGAGCCGTCCACTTGCCGTTGTAGCGCAGGGGCAGTTTTTCAGCGATCATCTCATCGTAGGAGCGGTAACTGCCGTCGGCCTTCTTCATGGCTTTGAGCAACTGCTCGCAGGCGTTGATGATGGCCTGGCCGCCCATGACCTGGGAGCGGCTGCCGCCGGCGGGACCGGTGTTCGGAGCCACGCGGGTGTCGTTCATGACCAGGCGGATTTTGTCGGGCGTGATGCCCAGGGGACGCAGGGCCTCATGGGCCGTGCCCAGGGTACCCATATCAGCGCCCTGGCCGTGATCCTGCCAGCAGTCGTAGATGGTCACGGTGCCGTCGGCCATCAGCTCGGCATCGGCTTCGGAGGAATCCGGGCCGTCCAGACCGGCGCCGTAGACGCCCAGAGCGATGCCCACGCCGCGCTTGATCTCGGCGGTGGAGGCGGCAGCGGCGCGTTTCTTGGCTTCTTCGTACTTGGGCCGCATGATGTCGAACATCTCGGGCAGACTGTACACTTCCGGATCCTGGCCGGTGGGGGTGGTGGAGCCTTTGCGGTACACATTCTTGTAGCGCAGTTCAAAGGGATCCATACCCAGCTTTTCTGCCAGTTCGTCCATGAGGGTCTCGGACGGGAACTCGGATTCCGGTGCACCGTAACCGCGGAAGGCAGCGCCCCAGCAGTGGTTGGTGCACACGGTGCGGCCTTCGCCGCGGATGCTCGGGATGTCGTAGCCGGCGCCGATGTACTGGGCGCCACGCAGGGTCAGCAGATCACCGAACTCGGAATACGGGCCATGGTCGACGGTCCAGTCGGTCTCCATGCCCAGGATCTTGCCGTCATTGGTGGCGGCCAGGCGCAGGTTGGTGAAGAACGGGGAGCGCTTGCCGGTGTAGCCCTGCTGCTGGCGATAGTCATAGACCAGGCTGACGGGGCGTCCGGTGGCCAGGGCCGCAGCGCCGACCAGGGCTTCCAGGGTCGGGCTGAACTTGTAGCCGAAGGTACCGCCGGCAGGGTTCTGCACCAGGGCCAGCTGATCGGGCTCCACGCCTAGGCCGGGGGCGATCATGTACAGGTGCAGGTGCAGACCGATGGACTTGGAATGGATGATCAGCTTGCCGTCGTCATCGATGTAGGCAAAGCCGCAGTCCGGCTCGATGGGCAGATGAGGCTGGCGGGAGGTGTAGTAACTGCCTTCCATGACCACGTCGGCCTTGTCGAAGATGGGAGCGGTCTCTTCGCCCTTGGCGATCTTCTGGGTGTAGTAGACGTTGGGCGTGCCGGGATGAATCTCGATGGCGTCCTCGGCCATGGCGGCGGGGGCGCTCATGTATTCGGGCAGCT
>CAZQYA010000168.1:0-6728 GCA_964597325.1 uncultured Desulfovibrionaceae bacterium | reverse complement strand
CGTCGATATCAAGGGTGTTGAAGGACAGGCGCATGGCGTCCACGGCCGCGCCGTCACCTTCATTCTTGGCGCCCTTGCCGAGCCACCTGGCCGACGCCAGGGCCGCGGCCTCGGTCACCCGGACCAGATCCAGGGCCAGGTTTTTCTGTGGTGCTTCCATGTTTCCCCCGTCTACGCCTTGATGAACGCGATGAGGTTCTCGACGGTGAAGCCGTATTTTTCCTTGAGCACACCGGCCGGGGCCGAGGCGCCGAAGTGGTCGATGCCCCAGACTTTTCCGTCAAGGCCGACGTACTTGTACCATATGTCGGAGCGTCCGGCCTCGATGGCCACCCTGCGGGTGATGGAGCGGGGCATGACGGCCTCGCGGTACTCGGTGTCCTGCTCGTCGAAGAGTTCCATGCTCGGTACGGAAACCACGCGGATCTTGAGTTCCGGCAGGGCCTTGGCGGCCTCCACGGCCAGATGCACCTCGGAGCCCGAGGCCATTACCAGCATTTCCGGGGCGCCATCTTCAGGGTCGGCCACGACATAGGCGCCCTTGGCCACAGACTCTTCCAGGGCCTGAGGCAGTTCCAGCACGGGCAGGCCCTGGCGCGTGAAGACCAGCACCGACGGGCGGGACTTTTGCTTCAGGGCCACGGCCATGCAGGCCGCGCTTTCGCGGGCATCGGCCGGGCGCAGCACCAGAAGGTTCGGGATCAGGCGCAGGGAGCTGACGTGCTCGATGGGCTGGTGCGTGGGGCCGTCCTCGCCCACGAAGAAGGAGTCATGGGTGAAGACATGCAGGACCGGCAGGTGCTGCAGGGCCGACATGCGGATGGCGTTTCTCTCGTAGTCGGAGAAGACCAGGAAGGTGGCGCCGAAGGGCACGATGCCGCCGTGCAGGGCCAGTCCGTTCAGAATGGCCGCCATGGGGAATTCCCGTACACCGAAGCAGAGGTTGCGGCCTAGGGGGGCCTTGGCGGCATTGAAGATGCCCGCTGTCTCGCGGAACTTGACGGTCTGGTTGGAGGGGTCGAGGTCGGCCGATCCGCCCATGAGGGTGGGCAGCTGTTCCATCATGGCGTTCAGGCATGCGCCGAAGGCCTTGCGGGTGGCCACGCTCGCGCCAGTCTCGAATTCGGGCCAGGCCAGGCTGCGCTCGCACACGGGCTCGGTGACGTTTTTCCACTTTCCGGCAAAGGCCGGGTCGGCCATCTTGCCTTCCAGGGCCTTGTCCCAGGCGGCGCGAGCGGCGCTCAGTTCGGGATAACGCGTCTGGAAATGGTTCAGCACGTCCTCGGGCAGGAAGAATTCTTCGTCGGGCAGGCCGAGCTTGGCCTTGGTTGCCGTGATTTCTTCGGCGGGCAGGGGGGAACCGTGGGTGGACTCACTGCCCTCGAGGGTGGCGCAGCCTTTGGCCATGGTCGTGTTGCCGATGATGAGCGTCGGTCTGGCTGTCTCGGCCTGGGCGGCGATAATGGCTTCGCGGATCTGCTCGTGATCGTGGCCGTCGATTTCAATGACCTGCCAGTTCATGCTCTCGAAGAGAGCCTTGTGGTTTACGCTGTCCACGCGGCAGGTGGGACCGGCCAGCTGGATTTTGTTGCTGTCGTAGTAGACGATGAGTCTGCCCAGGCCCCACTGCCCGAACAGGGCGGCGCTGCCGAGGACGATGGGCTCCTGGACGTCGCCGTCGGAGACCAGGGCGTAGGTGTAGTGTCCGGCGCTTTCGGCGTCGAGGTAGTTCTGCAGGAAGGTCTCGGCCACGGCCATGCCGCCTGTCATGGCGAAGCCCTGGCCCAGGGGGCCGGTAGTGGCTTCGACGCCGTCGGTCATGTCGTGCTCAGGGTGCCCGGGAGTCTTGCTGCCGAATTGGCGAAAGGCTTTCAGGTCATCGATGGTCAGGAGTCCGCGCAGGGTCAGCAGGGCGTAGAGCAGGGCGGACTCGTGGCCGGCCGAAAGTACGAACCGGTCGCGGTTGAACCAGTTGGCGTCTTGAGGGTCGAACTTCAGAAAGTCCTTGAAGAGAACATAGGCGAAGTCCGCCGAAGACATGGCACCGCCGGGGTGGCCCGAATTGGACGCCCGGACCGTGTCCATGATCAGGCCCTTGATGACGTTGACGGATTTGAGATCGATCTGTGAAGCGTTGATGGTCATGGTGGTTCCCGTGATGTTTCGAAAAAAGGCTTACGGTTGTAGCGAGGGTGCGAGGGTGTCGATGAGGTCCACACGGCGCTGGTGGCGTCCGCCCTCGAACCCGGTCTCCAGGAATGCGTCGGCGATGGATTTGGCCAGATCCACGCCAATGATGCGTTCGCCCATGCACAGGACGTTGGCGTCGTTGTGCATACGGCTCATGCGCGCCATGTACTCGTTGGCGCACAATGCCGCGCGAATGCCGGAAAAGCGGTTGGCGGCCATGGATACCCCGAGGCCCGAACCGCAGATGAGGATCCCAAGGGCCTTCCGCTTGAGGATTTCCTCCGCCAGCTTGCCTGCCACGAGGGGGTAGTCGCAGCTGTCCAGGGAATGGGTACCCACGTCGATGGCTTCGCAGCGGTCCTTCAAGTGTTCCATCAGGACGTTCTTGAGGCCGAAGCCGGCGTGGTCGGAGCCGAAAATGATGGTGTGCATGCTATACCTCGTTCTCTTTGGTGCGCTCCCTGACGTACGCCGCCCTGGTGGCTTCCAGGTCTTTTTCGAGGTGCGCCAGTTCTTCGCGCAGGAAAGCGACCTGACGCAGAGTCAGATCATGGTCGCTGGCCTTGGGGTCGAATTCCTGACCATCGGCCACGCTCTGGGCATAGCTTTTGCCCAGGGTCTGGTACTCCTCGGCCAGCCGCTTCTCCATCTGGCGGATTTCCCAGCGTCTGAAGGCCCTGATGAAGACCCACTTGGTTTCGCTGGCCAGAAGTTTGAATCCGGTGACGACAGGTTTGAAGATGTCGAGCATGCGCTGCCTCCAATGGTTGAATCAGTTGTATTGCGGTGAGTTTGTGATGCGCAGCCATTGCACATCCTGGGGGAGGGCCAGATCCAGGTCGCCGGATGTCCACTCCCCGCCGGCTTCCAGGGATTTGACCCGGATGACGGCCCTGCCATCCCTGGGGGATGAAAACGTGTACTTGTCGAACAGCCTGCGGTCGGGGAACGCCGGGTCCGCATACGGCTTCTCACACTCCAGGGTCCAGCCTGCCCGTCCGGTCAGGACGAGGTCGGCCAGATCCTCGGCCGCATTTAAGCTGGCCACTTCCCCGCTGCGGAATTCGTAGCGGATGCGCCCCTTGTTCGTGGAGCGGACCTTGGCGTACCCGTCGCCGACAATGGGCGCAAGGTCGCCGGCGAGCATGCTGCCGATTTGCCGGGCATCGAAGGGTACGGGAATCCTGAAGAGGTCCAGCCCGGCCCTGGCCCTTGGGTTGTGGTAGGCCTTGTTCTCCGAAGGAATGAAGGCGAGCCACAGTTCAGGAGTCTCGCGGATCATGGCTACGGATGCCCCCGTGCCCGAGGACAGGTCCAGGCGCACCACCGAGGCGGGGTATCCCCAGAGTTGGCCAAGGAGCCGTCCGTTCCGTTCAGGGGTTTGGACCTGCAGGGAAAAACGGGCTGTCATGCGTTCGGTTTCTCCCGGTGCCGGGTGCAGGACCGACCATACCCTCGCGACGGCCTCCGGGTCCCGGACGGAAACCTGCGGTGCGCAGCCGGCAGAGAGCACGGCCAGGATCAGGAATGCTGCCGCAAGCCTCAACGCAGCCGCCCCAGATCACCAAGCTTGGAGCGTACGGCCGCTGCGTTGTCGCCGCCCAACTCCAGGGCGCGCAGATAACCCTTGCGGGCCTCGGCCATGAGCTTCAGGGAGCGGGCAATGTCGCCGTAGTGCTCCCAGATGACAGGGTCCGTGTCCGTAAGCTCCACGGCGCGCTTGATCTCCTTCCAGGCACGTTTGAACTTTTTCATCTTGTAGTACACCCAGGCCAGGGAATCGACGAAGTAGCCGTTGTCCGGCCTGATCTTGAGGGCGTTTTCGATGAGCAAAAGGGCCCGCTCCAGGTCGCGCTCCTGTTCAGCCAGACTGTAGCCGAGAAAGTTCAGGGCGTCGGGGTGCTCGGGATGCTTTGCGATGACTTTCTCCATCATTTTCATGGCCTGGTCCCTGTCCCCCATGCGGTCGTGAACGAGGCCCGCCCGGTAGGTGATGGTCGTGTTGTCCGGCCACTGGCCAGCGGCTTTCTCCAGGACCTCCAGGGCCTGTGGGAATTGCCCGTCGTGTTCGAGGAGTTCCGCCATGATGATATGAAACTCAGGCTGGCGTGGGAAAAGACCCATGGCTGTGCGGCAGAGGTGCCTGGCCTCGTCCTTCTCGCCTTTCTGGTAGAGGAGGTGGATGCGGAAGATCAGGCTTCGCTCGTGATGGGGATGGTTGACCGGAATGGCTTCCAGGTAGGTCAGAGCCCGGTCGGGATTGTCGCGGCCCTCGTACTCGAGGACGGCCAGATAAAAGAGCGCGCTGTCGGGTATCGGCGTCTTAGCGGCAAGGGGGTCCAGAAGCTGGGCCGCGTGGTCGTAGAACGACAGGTTCATGAACAGGTTGGCGGCTTCGAGGGTCAGGGCCAGATCGTCGGTGTACTGCAGGACGTACGCCAGGGATTTGTCGGGATTGTTGAGCTTCAGGTTCAGGTCGACCAGACGGAACACGATCTGCTGGTTGTCGATGCCCGACTCCACGAGTTGGGAAAAGATGCTTTCGGCGTTGATGAAGTTTTTCTGGGCTTCGTAGGTCAGTCCCAATTCGATCCAGGCGTCGATATATTCCGGGTCTTCGGTCACGGCCTTGTCGAAAGCGTCCACAGCCCTGTCGTAGAGGCCCAGGCCGAAAAAGCCCTTGCCCAGGAGAAAATGCGTGGTCGGCGTGACCTCGTCTTCGGGGATGGCCGACAGACGGTCCACGGCTTCGCCGTATTGCCCCTGTTCCATGCGGTACAGAGCAGCTTCGTGGATAAGCTCGATCCTGTCGGGATGTTTTTTGCGATAGTCGTCCAGGACCAGGACGGCGTCGTCGAAACGTCCTTGGGCGGCGTAGGTTTTGGCCAGGGTGCTGAGCAGGAGTTCCGAGTCGGGATACTTGTCCAGGCCCTGACGCAGGAGCAGAAGGGCGTCGGCGAACCGCGAGGAACGCCAGTACAGGTTGCCCAGTTCAATGTAGAGTTCGGGCGTAGGCTCGATGGCCACGGCCCGTTCCAGGGCCGAAGCCGCTTCTTCGGGCTTTTGTTCCTGCAGCAGTTCCCGTGCTGCAAGGAAGGAGTAGATGGCTTCGGCTTCGGCTGAAAGTGTGGAACTGTTCGATGGGTCAGACAGGAACACAGGCGGGGAAGGCTGTGCGGCACAACCCATCAAGGTCGCCAGTACGACCGGGAGCAGGAACCTTATGACGGGTGTCGTTGTCATGGATTGAGGCGTCCGGAACAGTCATTTTTTTCGCAAAATGTCTGAATTATTTGGTAAATTTTTTTACCCATATCCAGGCCGATTTCGATGAATTCCGGCCCGTAGGTTTTGCCTGCGGCAGTCCGGAACGTGTTCTGTACTGCTGCCACCATCTCCAGGCCAGCTGGGAATTTGTCAAGGATCTGTTGCAGCGTCCACTCCTGGTAGTTGCAGATCTCCCAGAGAGTGGTCATGAAGTTGTCCGGGCCCCAGCGGAATTTGTCCGCGTCGTAGAGGGCGTCGGCCAGGAGTTGGGTCTCGGGATGATCAAACTCCCTGGGCGGCGAAAAGGCCTCGTGACAGCGAACCGCTGAGGAGATCATCTGTTTTTCCTCGTCCTGCAGCGGGTAGTCCCGCAGGATCATCAGGGAGAGTTCGGCGCCCCGGTTGGCATGTTCTCCTTCCAGACGGCACGTGTCGTGCAGCAGACCCGCGAGCATGCCCATGAGAGCGAGGCGTCGGGCCGAGTCGTATCCGATCGTCCTGGCTTCGCCCAGGATGAGTGCCGAAGCTTCGATGGCCACCTTTTTGGAGTGCTCGATGCCGTGGCCGAATTCGTCGTTCATGAAGGGCAGTACATCCTCGCGGCAGCGCAGGATCATGGGGTGGGAGAAGAAGGTGTCGCGGGACGAGGCCAGTTCCGCCTCCATAGCCGTATAGAAGCTCGGCAGGGAGTCGGGTGTGACCGTCGCGCTTTCGCGTTTGATGCGAAGGAGTATCTCATTCTTCATGTTCGATCCATTGGGCGGAAAAGTCTTGAATGGTGCTGGACATCTGGTTTTTGATCTTCTGCAGGAGCCGCGCCTCGATCTGGCGGACGCGTTCCCGGGTGATGCCGTATTTATCGCCGATTTCCCGAAGGGTGATGGGCGAGTCGGCCAGGAGGCGCTGTTCCAGGATGTCCAGCTCCTTCTCGTTCAGGCCGTCGCGGATGGCGTCGATGTTGTCGTGGATGAGGACGCTGATCTCGTCGGCGGCCATGCGTTCTTCGACGCCAGCCTCGAGGGCCGGGATGAAGTCCATGGGCGTGAAGCTCGAGTCGTCCCCGATTTTCATGTCCAGGGACACGTCGTGCTGCCCCAGACGCTGGCCCATCTCCACGATGTCCGCTTCGGAGACCTGCAGGTTGTCGGCCAGGGTGGAGGTGGTCGGGTCGAATCCCTGGGCCTGGAGGCGCTGTCGCTCCTTGCCGAGGTTGTAAAACAGCTTGCGCTGGGCCTGGGTCGTGCCGATCTTGACCATGCGCCAGTTGTCCA
>CAZQYA010000167.1:0-6769 GCA_964597325.1 uncultured Desulfovibrionaceae bacterium | reverse complement strand
TGGAGTGCGAGACCGTGGTGGTCGGTTCGTCCGTGCCCGAGCACGCCATCGTGGAGCAGGCCCGGATGCGCAAGGCCGATGTCATCCTCATGGGGCGGCACGGCCGGGCCGGGCGCCTGTACCTCATGGTCGGGAGCATGACCTCCAAGGTCATCGGCCTGGGGTTCCCCATGGTGCTGGTGGTGCCGCGCGAAGCCCTGATCACCGGCACCCATGTCCTGGTGGCGGTGGAGGATTCGCCGGGAAGCCGGCTGGCCATCGAGGAGGCCCTGAGTCTGGGAATCTGTTGCACAACCCTTAAGCGGCTGACCTTCGTGGCCGTGTCCAAACGCGAGAGCGGGCTCGAAGAGGCCCGGCGCATGGTCGAGGAGGTCTGCGCCCGGGGGCGGGAGAAATGGCCGCACCTCGAATTCGAGGCCGTGGCCGCGGTGGGGCATCCGTCCAACATCATCGTCCGGACCGCCGAGGAGCGGGGCGTGGACATGATCATGATCGGCGGCGTGACCGGCAGCGCCATGCCCAGGATGTTCACGGGCCGGGTGACCAAGGAGGTCTGCGGCTGGGCTCCGTGCGCGGTGCTGGTGGTTACTGCCTAGGGTTTTCAGGGCGTTGCCGGCCGGTTGTCTCCGGTCGGACGGGTTTATGAATTTTTGGAAAAGGAACGGTTCCATGTCGGTCAGACTTTTGCGATTTTTTCCCTTTCTTGCCTGGTTCCCCATGTCCGCCCTGAGCGTGCGGGCCGATCTCATGGCCGGCATCACCGGCGCGCTGATCCTCGTGCCCAAGGCCATGGCCTATGCGCAGCTCTCGGGGTTGCCGCTGTATTTCGGTCTGTACACCGCCTTCGTGCCCGCCATTGTCGGCGCCCTCTGGGGATCGTCGCGCCAGCTGGCCACCGGGCCCGTGGCCATCGTATCCCTCATGACCGCAGCGGCGGTCACGCCGTTGGCCGTATCCAACACCCCGGAATATATAGGTCTGGCCTTGCTGCTGACCCTCATGGTCGGCGTGGTCCAGCTGCTTCTGGGGGTGCTCAAGCTCGGCACCATCGTCAATTTCGTCTCCCATCCGGTCATCCTGGGGTTCATGAACGCGGCGGCCATCATCATCGGCCTTTCCCAGTTGGATCTGCTCCTGGGTATTCCCAAGGGCCGCAGCGACTTCTTCCTGCGCGACATCTGGGAGATGCTGTGGCTCATCCCCCACACGCATCTGCCGACTCTGGCCATGGCCTTCCTGGGCCTGGCCCTTCTGGTCGGCATCAAGAAGATCCCCCTCTTTTCCAAGGCGAGCGTGGTCGTGGCCGTGGTCATCGCCACCCTGGTCAGCGCCCTGGTGGGCTACGACCAGCGTGGCACGGGCACGGTGGAGGACATCGCCTCGTCGCAGGCCAAGGAACTGGTGACGTGGTATGGCGAGAATCAGGCGCGCATGGCCGGGATCGAGGCGGAGATTTTGGATCTGTCCGCCCGGCAGCGCCAGGCCGAGAAGGACGGCCAGGTCTGGATGGCCGCGGGGCTCAGGCATCAGACCGAGCTGGCGCGGCTCGACATGCGCTCCCTGGAGCGGCGGCATAACGAGCTGCTGCGCGAGGTCCGCCAGTTGCGCTTCGTGCGCCCCGCCGGGGAAAAGGACGGTCCGCTCTACGAGGTGGGCGAGGAGCCCGAAAATGTGGAAACCGACAACCGCGCCTGGCATATCAAGAGCCTTGAGGACGGCGTCCTGAAGCTCGTGGGCGGAGGCGATGTCGTGGGCAAGGTGCCCTCGGGCCTGCCGTCCCTTCGCCTGCCGGCCATGGACCTCGACGCCGTGCTGCAGCTCTTCTCCGCGGCGCTCATCATCGCCCTGGTGGCCTTCATGGAGTCCATTTCCATGGCCAAGGCCATGGCCAGCAAGGCACGTCAGCATATCGACCCCAATCAGGAACTCGTGGGGCAGGGCCTGGCCAATATGGTTGGCTGCTTTTTCCAATCCTACCCGGCCTGTGGATCGTTCACGGGCTCGGCCATCAACTATCAGGCCGGGGCCAGGACCGGTCTGGCCATGGTTTTCAACGGACTTTTCGTGGGTGTGACACTGCTGTTCTTCACGCCGCTTTTGTACCATCTGCCCAAGGCCGTCCTGGCAGTTATCATCGTCATGGCCGTGACCAGCCTGGTCACGCCCCATGCCTTCCTCCATACCTGGAAGGCCAACCGCGGGGATGGTGCAGTGGCGGCCGTGACCTTCATCGTGACCCTGCTGGCAGCTCCGCACCTGGACAGGGGTGTCATCGCCGGTGCCATCCTGTCCATCTGCTTGTACCTGTACCGGAGCATGGCCCCGCGCGTGGCCATTCTCGGCCGCTTCACCGACGGGACCCTGCGTGACGTGGGCGTGCATCCCGAGTTGTCCACGTCGCCCCTGGTCACGGTCATGCGTTTCGACGGGTCACTGTATTTCGCCAACGTTGCGCACTTCGAGGACGCCGTGCTCAAAGCCGTGGCGGACCACAAGGAGGCCAGGTACCTGCTCGTGGTCGGCGACGGCATCAACTATCTGGATTCTTCGGGGGAGGAGATGCTGGAGAGTCTCGTGGGGCAGTTGCGCGAAGCCGGGGTGGAACCCGTATTTTCGGGGTTCAAGAGGCAGGTGCTGGACGTGATGCGGGAAACCGGCCTGTTCAGCCGCATCGGGGACGGCAACATCTTTGCCACCGAGTGTCAGGCTCTGGAGAACATTCGTTCCCGGCTCGGCGAGGATATCGAGGACGACAGCTTTTTCAAACGCGTCAGCACGCTTGTCTGCTGACGTCTCTGTCCGCGACTGCAAGATTTAGAAATGTAAAAAACGAGGGGGCGTCGGTCCGGCCGGCGCCCCCTCGTCATATGGTTATTCCAGTTCAACAAAGTCTTCGATGATGAGCTTCAGGCCGAAACCGGGGAAATTGATCTTGTATTTGTTGGGCTCCACGCGGGCGACGACCTTGCCGCGGCCGAAGATCTTGTGGCGGGCGAAGGTGCCCTGGACCGGCGTGTGTGCGGTGGATCTGGCCGCAGGCGGGGGCGCGTCTTCCGGGATGGGGTCCCGGCGGGGGGCCGGCCCTGGCGACGGCAGGGTCTGTAGTCCCACACCGCCCGTGAACTGCTCGCGGTAGCGTTTGACGAGGTGCGCCGGGATGTCCTGCAGAAAGGGGCTGATCCGGGCGGGGGTGGTTCCTGCCAGCTCCCGGCTGTACAGGGTTTCCGGGGAGAAGAGGGTCAGGCTGTCGCGGGCCCGGGTGCAGGCCACGTACAAGAGCCGCCGCTCCTCCTCGAAGTCGTCGCTGTCGTTTAAGGCGTGGCGGGAAGGAAAGCGGTCCTCCACCAGGTCGATGACCAGCACGGCGTCCCATTCCAGACCCTTGGAGGAGTGCACCGTGGACAGGGTGACCGCCTGCCCGGCGTGCTCCTCGGCTTCGGGCGTGTCCAGGCTCAGGTCGCCCAGGAAGGCGGGGATGTCGTCGTAGCCCAGGGAAATCTGCGTCAGCTCCTCCAGACCGGCTTCGCGGCGCGGGTAGTCGTCGGGGAACTTGTCCTTCATGATGGGCAGGTAGTACTCCAGCACGAAGGTGATGGCCGTGGACGGCCGCATGACCTGGGTGCGCAGGGTGTCGAGCACGCGCAACAGTTCGTCCAGTCTGGGCCGTTTGGCCCGCTGGGCCTTGAGAAAGGCCTGGTCGTTGATCATGGCCGCGTGGTGGATCTTCTGGGCGCTCTTGGGGCCGATGCCGGGCACGTTGACCAGGACGCGCTGCCAGGCGGGCAGGTCCGCGGCGTTCACGCCCAGGCGCAGGCAGGAGAGGACGTCCTTGATGTGCGCGGCCTCCGAGAACTTGATTCCGCCGTATTTGCGGAACTTCGCGCCGATTTTGTTCAGCTCCACTTCCACATGGTATGATTGATACCCCGCCCGGAACAGGACCGCGATCTGGTCCGGCGGATAGGTGCGCGCCAGCTCCGATATTTTGGCCGTGACCAGGCGGGCCTGGCTGCGGTCCGAGAAGGGCAGGACGTGCTCGGGCAGGCGGGAGTCCTCGCGTTCCGAAAACAGATGCTTGCTGAACTTGTCGCGGAATCCGTCGAGGATGGCGTTGGTCAGCTCCAGGATGGGCTGGGTGGAGCGGTAGTTCTGTTCCAGCTTGACGACCCTGGTGCCGGGGAAGGTTTTGGGGAAGTCCAGGATGTTCTTCACGTTGGCGCCGCGGAAGGCGTAGATGGACTGGGCGTCGTCGCCTACGGCCATGACGTTGGGTGACTCGTCGCCCGGTTTGGTCAGCAGGCGCACCAGCCGGGCCTGCACCAGGTTGGTGTCCTGGTACTCGTCGACCATGATGTGCGAGATGGACGAAGAGACGATGTCGCGCACATGCGGGTGTTCCGTCAGAAGCCGCTCCAGCAGGAAGAGGAGGTCGTCATAGTCCAGGAGCCCGCACTCCTTTTTCAGGCGTTCGTATTCTTCAATGATGCGCCGCAGGTCGTCTTCGTAGGCGCCCAAGTGGTAGGCCTCGCGGCGCAGGACCTGGGACAGCTCCAGCTCCTTGTTGCGGCTCTTGCTGTAAAGGCCGAGGATGGTGGCGCGTTTGGGGAATTTTCGGTCGCCCTTGCCGATCTGCAGCCGGTCCCGGGCCTGGCCGATAATGTCCTCGCCGTCTGAGCGGTCCATGACCGTGGCGCCGCGCTCGAACCCCAGAAGGCCCGCGTATTGCTTGAGCAGGGAATAGGCGAAGCCGTGGAAGGTCCCGCCGCGAACGCTGCCCAGACCCTGGTGGCCTGACAGCTCCATGGTGCGGTGGTGTCCGAGCAAATCCGCTGCGCGGTGCAGCATCTCCGAGGACGCCTTGCGGGTGAAGGTCAACAGCAGGATTTCCGACGGGGCCACCCCCGATTCCACGAGCCTGGCCAGGCGATAGACGATGGTGCGGGTCTTGCCCGACCCGGCCCCGGCGATGACCAGGACCGGTCCGTCAAGGGTGGTGGCCGCCTCGTACTGGGCGGGATTGAGATCTTTTTCGTAGTCGATGCGCATGGTTACTCATTCAGGGCGGAAGAAGGTGCTCCGCAGTGTTCGAGGATGTACCGGCCGACATCCGCGGGCGTGCGCGGGGCGTCGCCCATGGAGTCGTAGAAGAAGACGTCGTCCGCCGTGTGCATGCCCTGGCGTCCGAAGTGGCCGAAAACGTCCCGGCGTCCGAATTTCCCCTTGAGATCGAATCCGGGTTCGGGAACCAGCACCAGATCTGGCGCCAGATGGGTCCGGGGCCCGCTGTACAGTTCGCGGCCCAGGTGGACGCTGCGGATGACCCGGCGTCCTTCAAAGGTCAGTCCGCTCAGGGCGCGGGCCAGTTCTCCGGCGAGCTGGCTCGCTTCGGGCGCGGACAGGCCGCCGCGGGCGAACCGGTCCCTGGTGTGCAGGTAGATGCGGCCCGGGTCAAGGGCGAAGGCTCTGGTGGCCGGGCCGATGGCGTCCGTGTCCCACTCGCTGGCGGGCGGGCGCGAGAACCGGAGCAGCCCCATTTCATGCAGCCAGACGTTCAGATCCACCTCGCGCACCAGGGTGGTGAAGCCGTGGTCGGCCATGGCCATGAGCCGTTTCGGGCCGGGCAGTTCCTCGTAGCGGTCGAGGAACCGGCCGATGAGGCCGTCCCAGGCGGCCATGAAGCGCAGTGCTTCGGTCCGCCACGGATGGAAGGGTTCGGTCAGGGCCGGGAAGAGGAAGTGCCCCAGCCGGTCGGTTTCCGTGAGCACGAAGAAGAAGAGATCCCAGGACATGTCCGGCCACATGAGCTCCAGGGCTTTTTCGCGGCAGGCCAGGGTCCGGTGCAGCTCGGCCAGGAGAAAGGCCGGGTCCGTGGCGCCGCGCACGGTGTCGGCTTCGATGGTGTAACCGTGGTCGGCCAGGATGCCGCCCAGGGCCGGGGGATGGACCGCCCCCTCCAGGCCGGCCGCCGGGAACCCGGCCACGAGCATGGCCCGCATGGGGCGCACCGGGGCGAGGTTGGGCATGTTGACCACCTTGCAGAACAGACCCCGATCGGCCAGGCGTTCGAAGATGGTCGGCCCGTGCACATGGGTGAAGTCCGTGAATTCCAGGGCGTAGCTCCCGGGGTCCATGCGCGTGAAACCGTAGACGCCGTGACTGCCGGGCCCCGAGGCCGTGAACATGCTCGTCCAGTTCACGGGGGAGAGTTCGGGCAGCTCCGCCGCGATGGGACGGCAGTGCGGGGACGTCGCGATGCGGGCCAGGTTGGGCAGCAGGCCCTGGTCGCAGAGGTCCCGGGCCAGGGACCACGGCAGGCCGTCCAGGCCCAGGAAAACCAGTCGGGGTGCGTGCATGGGGGCGGTGTAGCAGGGGCCGGGGCGGTTGGCCAGCAGGGCTTCTCCGCTCGTGAAAGCGCCTTGCCACGCTTCGCGAAAATCCTGTACGCTCCCGGAAAAGGCCTGGGGGATTTTTTTCGAAGCGGACAGAGTTCTGGGCGGTGGAGATATGATGGACGACGGACGACGGACGGTGTTCAGGGTGGGCGCATTTTCGTACCGATTTTCGTTGCAAGCCGGAGCCCGGCGACGCCGGGGGATGCTGCCGGTCATCCTGTTCGGGGCAGTCGTGCTGCTGGCGCTCCTGGCTTCCTTCGTGTCCGCAGCCCCTGTCACCGACGCCCAGATCCGGGACATCCGACAGCTCTTCAAGGAGACGACCGAGTCTTTGAGGGTGATCAGTGTCGCTAAGATGCCGTTCAGGCCGTTCTGCA
>CAZQYA010000166.1:0-6802 GCA_964597325.1 uncultured Desulfovibrionaceae bacterium | reverse complement strand
GATGCCATTGGCGACCTTAAATCCGCCGGTGGGAACATATGTATCGACCTCATTCAGGGTCTTCCCGGTCAGGACATCGACGCACGTCTGAAGTCGGTCAGACAGGCTGTAGACCTGAAACCTTCGCACATCTCTGTTTACGAACTTACAATAGATAAAGGCTGCCTGTTTTACGAACAGCGGGACACGCTGAAACGACCGGATCAGGACGCAGTTGCGGACGGGTATCTGGCCACATCTCAATTTCTGCGTAAATGCGGGTATATTCACTACGAAGTGTCAAACTACTGCCTTGAAACGATTGCAAACGGATCAAGGCATAATTCCAGATACTGGGAAGGTCGACCGTGGCTCGGAGTTGGTTCATCGGCCCACAGCTTTGATGGGAACCGCCGCTGGTGGAAAAAATAGCGTTAAGGCATACATCGACGCCCTTGAATCCGACGGCTCAGCTCAGCTTGATTCCGAAACGCTTACCGATGAACAGAAACGCCTGGAACGGGTGGCTCTGGGATTCCGATGGATGGGCGGCGTAGCCAGAAAGGACCTTCAGGCCGAAGGCATCGAGTTGAAACTGGAACGACTGCAGAACGAAAAGCTGCTCATCATCCGGGATGGCCGTATTCACAGCACAATTGAAGGCTTTCTTGTTGCTGACGGGCTTGCCCGGGTACTCGCATGAACCAACATTTTTCAACCATCTGAAAAGCAACGGAATTCCAATATAAAAAGCCCCGACAGATTATCCCCGCCGCTTAACTCTATAGTGTGAATAGGCTATACTGACGCCGCTTTTCCATCTGAGGTCATACATGAAAAAGACTTCTGCGTTTTCTCTGGCAGCTCTGCTTGTCTGCCTTGTTGTTTCGACCGGCTGTGCGGACAGTGATACCGAACTGACCGACGTGATTAATGACGCCACTCTCGATATTGCCGATGATGTTATTCAATCAGATGCTGCGCAGGATGCAGGGCTACAGGATGTACCTGTAGAGGATGTCCGCCCGGATACGACAAATGACGCAGGCGTCGAGGATATTGACATCGCCATCGCCCAGCAAGCAGAAATGCTCCATATCCGAGACGTTGCGGCCAAACTCGGCCTCAAGGACGACCAACTCGAGCCCTACGGCAAGTTCAAGGCCAAGCTGCCCCTGGCCCTGGCCGAACGGGACCAGGACAAATACGGCAAGCTCATCCTCGTCTCGGCCATCACGCCCACCCCGGCCGGTGAAGGCAAGACCACGGTTTCCATTGGCCTGTCCGACGGCCTGAACCGCATCGGCAAAAAATCCATGGTCGTGCTGCGCGAGCCGTCCCTGGGCCCGGTCTTCGGCATCAAGGGCGGCGCCACGGGCGGCGGCCACTCCCAATTGCTCCCCATGGAGGACATCAACCTCCATTTCACCGGGGACTTCGCCGCCATCGAAAAGGCCAACAACCTCCTGGCCGCCCTCATCGACAACAACCTGCAGAGCAAGAACAGATCCCTCAACCTCGACGGCCGCACCGTGTCCTGGAAACGGGTCATGGACATGAACGACCGGTCCCTCAGGCGCCTTGTCTGCGGCCTTGGCGGTCTGGCCCACGGCGTTCCGCGCGAGACGGGCTTCGACATCACCGCGGCCTCGGAGATCATGGCCATCCTCTGCCTGGCCGACGACCTGCCGGACTTGAAAAAGCGATTGGGCGACATCTTCGTCGGCTTCACCCACGTCCGCGAACCCATACACGCCCGCGACCTGAACGCCCAGGGAGCCATGGCCGCCCTGCTCAAGGACGCCGTCAAACCCAACCTGATCCAGTCCCTGGAGGGCAACCCCGCCATCATGCACGGCGGCCCCTTCGCCAACATCGCTCAGGGCACCAACACGGTCATCGCCACGCGCACGGGCCTGTGCCTGTCCGACTACGTGGTCACGGAAGCCGGTTTCGGATTCGACCTGGGAGGGGAAAAATTCCTGGACATCAAATGCCAGTCCGCGGGCTTCGACCCCTGCGCCGTAGTCCTGGTGGCCACGGTGCGGGCCCTCAAATACCACGGTGGCGTGGACCTGGCGCACCTCTCCGTGCCCAACACCCGGGCCCTGGCCCGGGGCCTCGAAAACCTCTCCAAGCAGGTGGAGAACGTACGCCTCTTCAATCTGACACCCATCGTCGCCATAAACCGTTTCGCCACGGACACCGAGGAAGAGCACCAAGTCATCCTGGACCACTGCCAGTTCATGGGCGTGCAGGCCTCGATCATGGACGCCTGGGAAAAGGGCGGGGCCGGGGCCGAGGAACTGGCCGAACTCGTCGCAGCCACGGCCGATCACTGCACGGATCACTACAAGCCCCTGTACGACTGGAAACAGAGCGTGCGCGAAAAGATCGAGATCATCGCCACGCGCGTCTACGGAGCCGCCTCGGTGGAATACGCCCCTGGCGCCCTGCAGGATCTGGACAAGATCAGGCGGCTGGGGCTGGAGAAGCTGCCCGTCTGCATCGCCAAAACCCAAAGCTCCCTTTCGGACCAGCCGGGTCTGCGTGGCCGCCCCAGGGATTTCGTGGCCACCATCCGCGAAATCGAAATCGCAGCCGGCGCCGGCTTCCTGGTTCCCATCACCGGAAACATGATGCGTATGCCCGGCCTGCCGGAAATTCCGTCGGCCGAAAAGATCGACATCAACGAGCACGGCCTCATCAGCGGCCTGTTCTAGATTTCCCCGGACAAAAAAAACGAGCCCCCGGCACATGGGTGCGGGGGCTCGTTCGATTCAGGATGCTTTCGCGGGATTGACGCAGCGCAAAGGGCAGATTTCAGGCGCCCAACCGCCACGTCGCGATTTCAGAAGCCTTTCCCAGCGAGATTTACGACACCCTGCTTCCGTTCACCACGTCGGAACTGGGCCCGAGCAGAGCCAGACCGCCCTCCTTCTTGACCGCCAGGACCATACCCTGGGACACTTGGCCGCGCAGCTTGCGGGGCTTCAGATTAAAGACCACCACCACCTGTCTGCCCACCAGCTCCTCGGGCTTCCAGAACTCGGCGATACCGGCCACGACCTGTCTGGGGCTCTCCTCACCGGCGTCGATCTTCAGCACAAGCAGCCGGTCCGCCTCCGGATGCTGCGCCGCCTCGAGGACCGTGCCGACGCGCAGGTCCACCTTGGCGAAATCCTCGAACTCAATGCAGTCTGGGCAGGCCATGACCGCCTTGGACGCGGCTTTGGGCTCCTTGGCAGGCTTGGCCTTCTTGGCTTCCTGGGCCTTCTCGGCCTTGAGCTCCAGATCCTGGCGCGGGAAAAGATTCGAACGCTCGGCCACGTGGGTGCCGGGCGCAAGGCCAAACCACGACGACGCTTCGGCTTCCAGGTCCGCGCCCTCCAGTGAGAACTTCACCCCGAGCTGGGAAAGCATGGTCTCGCTGGTCTCGGGCATGACGGGCCACAGGTGCACGGCCACCTTGCGCATACCTTCGAGAATCACATACATGACCGTGCCGAGCCGCCCCATGTCACGATTCTTGTACAGGGCCCAGGGCGCCGTGGAGTCGATGTACTTGTTCAGATGCCGAATGAGTTCCCACAGGGACTTCAGGGCGCGAGAGAACTGGAAGTGCTCGAACTGGGCCTGGAAGTTGGACATGGCATTGTGCCCGATCTCCAGGACCTCGCGGTCGATGTCCTCGAGCTCGCCGCACTCCGGCACCACGCCTTCACACTACTTGTGGGTCATGGACAAGCTGCGCGAAAACCGGTTGCCCAGGTCGTTGGCCAGGTCTGCATTGAAGCGGCCCACCAGGGATTCCTCACTGAAGGACGAATCCTGCCCGAAGCTCATCTCAGAGAGCAGAAAATAGCGGAAGGCGCTCAGGCCGTACTTCTGGGCCATGTCCAGGGGCGCCACCACGTTCCCCAGGCTCTTGGACATCTTGGTCTCGTTGACCGTCCAGTACCCGTGCACGCGCAGGCCCTTGTACAGAGGGATGCCGGCGGCCATGAGCATGGTCGGCCAGAATATGGCGTGAGGCTTCAGGATGTCCTTGGCCACCAAATGGTGCGCCCCGGACCAGTAGGTGCGAAAGGCGTCGCCGTCCGGGTAGCCCAGAGCCGAGATATAGTTAATGAGGGCGTCGAACCAGACATAGGTCACGAAATCGCTGTCGAAAGGCAGCTCAATACCCCAGGTCAGCCGGGACTTGGGCCTGGAGATGCACAGGTCGCCAAGATCCTCCTTGAGCATGGAGAGGACCTCGTTGCGGTAGCGCTCGGGCTGAATGAAATCCGGGTTGGCTTCGATGTATTCGCGCAAAGGCTCCAGGTACTTGGTCATGCGGAAGAAGTAGTTCTTTTCCTTGATATAGGTTGGAACGGTCTGATGGTCAGGACATTTGCCGTCCACCAACTCCTTCTCGGTGTAGAAGCGCTCGCAACCAAAGCAGTAGTGCCCGCCATATTCATCGAAATAGATATCTCCGTTGTCGTAGACCTGCTGTAAAACGTGACGAACGCAGAGTTTGTGACGCGCATCCGTGGTTCGGATAAAATCATCGTTGGAGATTTGCAGAACAGGCCAAAGGTCTTTAAAAAGCTGACTGATGGTGTCGGAGTATGCCTTGGGATCCTGTCCGTTTGCCTCGGCGGCCTGTACGATCTTGTCGCCATGCTCGTCGGTTCCCGTCAGAAAAAAGGTCGCATCGCCCCGAAGGCGATGAAAACGGCTCACGCAGTCCGCAACGATGGTCGTGTACCCATGGCCGAGATGCGGCTTGGCGTTCACGTAATAGATGGGCGTGGATATAAAAAAGGGTTTCAAAGCAGTTCTCCTTGTCTGCCGTACGTTATTGCCTGGGGGGCTTGGAGGCCTGATCCTTGCGGGGCCCGGACCTGCGCCTCTTGTCTTTGGGCCGCCCCTCCTTGCGCTCGCGCGGCTGGCCGGACGGCTGGCCGGACGGCTCGCCACGCGTCCCGGCCTGGGCTCCCTGGGAGTCCGACCGGGGTTTCTGGGCACGATCGGGGCGCGGGCTGCGTTCGCCGCCGGGCCGCTGGCGCGAATCCTTGCGGGGCTGCCGCGGCCTGCGATCCTGACGGGACGATTTGTTTCTGACTTCCGGATCCATGAGAGCCTCGAGTTCCGCCGGAACGTCACCCGCAGACTCCTCACCGGTGGCCATGCGGGGCTGGTCCGGCAGCACCATGGCCGCCCAGTCCGTCAGGGAAAAATCAAGCTCCTCGCCATTCTCCGTCAACACGCTGACCGAATCCCGGAACATGTTGGCCCTCAAGGCCTTCATGGGCCCCTGGGTGGTCATGTAACGGCGGCCCAGCTTGGGGGCGCGTCTCTGAAAATCCGAATAGTTCTCCTTCTCGTAGGCCAGGCAACAAAGCAGCCTTCCGCACACTCCGGAAATCTTGGCGGGATTGAGAAAGAGGTTCTGATCCTTGGCCATCTTGATGGTCACAGGCTCGAAGCGGCGCAAAAAACGCCGACAACAGCACATCTGACCGCAGTTGCCAAGAGCGCCGATCATCTGTGTCTCATGGCGCACCCCGATCTGGCGAAGTTCGATGCGCGTGCGGTAGTTGCGCACCAGGTCCTTGACCAGTTCGCGAAAATCCACCCTGCCCGGGGCCGTGAAATAAAAAATCATCTTACTCTTGTCGAAGTAGATCTCCACATCGACGAGCTTCATGTCCAGGCGCAAACGGGACATGGAACGCTGGCAATACTTGCGAGCGTCCTTGGCCACCTCACGATTTTCCTGGTTTATGGCGATGTCCTCGGCCGTGGCCGGGCGATAGATGGGCTTGACGGTCTCGGGGTCGATGCCTTCCGGCAGTGTATCGCGCAGGGCCACGATCTCCCCGAAACCTATGCCTTCCTCGGTCTTGACCAGCACCTTGTCGTGCATGGAGAGCACGAAGGGTGTGGCCACGAAAAAGTATATCTGTCCCTGGCGTCTGAAAGAAACACCAACGTATTGAGCCATATATATTCCAAAGGATGATCCCGCCGCAACGCCGCGGGAATTGTTCGCGTAAATGTACGCGCGCAGCGCGCACAACCGGTTCCGAACCGATGCCCGGAACCGGTTGTGTAGCGGGAGAAACCAAAAGAGACAAGCTGGAGAAGGTCGAGCCTGCCCGCGATTTTCCCCTGCCTTCCGGGGTGTATCCCCGAAAACGGACGAGCGGTGCCGTGGCACATGGCCGCAAAGCTGCCTGTCCGGACATGCACGCGGTTTGTCGAAAATCCGTATTCTTTGTTTATTCTACGATCCTAACAGGCCGGAATCATCCCACAAGAGTCCGGGAACGCCGGCCTGCACAGCCCGCTTGTCAAACTCTACGACTGATTGTATATGATAACGACCACCAAAGGAAGGATTTGCCCATGACCATTGACCCCATAGCCGCATATTCCAGCCAGAGCCTTGGCTCCGATGCGCAGTGGAGTCGTGAGTCTTCCAGGCAGATGCTTTCGGCCAAAGTGTCCACCCGCACCGTGGGTGTGCAGCTGGGCAAACTGGGCGTCAGTCTCAGCACCAAAAACGTCTCCTTTGCCGAAGAAGCGGCGCCGACCATCCTCAAGGACTTCGCCCGTGAACTGGAGCTTCAGTACCTGACCCAACACGTCGAACCCTTCAAGCCGGCAGGCAGTTACTCTGTCAACGCCACGACCCGCCGGATGGGACTGGACGCCTACATGCAACAATCCAGCCTACGCGGCGTTTCCCCCATGATCAACGTCATGGTCTGAGCCTGATTGTACGGCTGACAGGGATATCCCCTTCGACCTCCAGAAAAGCAGAAAGGGC
>CAZQYA010000165.1:0-6812 GCA_964597325.1 uncultured Desulfovibrionaceae bacterium | reverse complement strand
TGCCTGCCGCATATCGACGTCTTCCTGGACAACGAGTACACCAAGGAAGAGATGAAGATGGTCCTGGAGACCAAGAAGATCATGGGCGACGACTCCATCCGGGTCACCGCGACCACGGTGCGAGTGCCCGTCTTCTACGGCCACAGCGAGAGCGTGAACATCGAGACCGAGAAGAAGCTGACGTCCAAGGAGGCCCGCGCCATCCTGTCCCAGGCACCAGGCGTGCGCGTTCTCGACAACCCCGCCGAGAAGATCTACCCCATGCCCATCCTGGCCGCAGGCGAGGACGAGACCTTCGTGGGCCGCATCCGCGAGGACGACACCATCGAGAATGGTCTGAACATGTTCGTGGTGGCCGACAACATCCGCAAGGGCGCGGCCCTGAACACCGTGCAGATCGCCGAGGTGCTTCTGCAGCGCGACCTGCTCCGCGTCCCCTAGCCCGCCGTTTCACGTAGTCTTCACGCCCCTGGCCGGAAACGGGTTGGGGCGTGTTTTTTCGCCGTCAGGCCGCCGGAGATGTCCGGCATGGAGGACGAGATGGTCAGCATCGGAACAGAAGAGCAGTATTGGCAGCGCCTGCTGGAGTTGCCCCGACCCGGCGAGGAGAATTTCCTGGCCTTCTACGACCACCGTCTCGGGGCCGTCTTCACCAACCCCAGACTCATGCTCATCCCCCTTGACGACCATCTGGTGCACCGCGGCGACGGCGTGTTCGAGGCCATGCGGTTCGAGGACGGGGCCATCTACCAGCTGGACGAGCATGTCCGCCGGCTGATGCGTTCTTCGGCGGCCATCGACCTGCATTGCCCCGTGCCGCCCGAACGGCTGTCCTCGCTCATCCGGGAGGTGTGCCTGGCCAGCAACGCCCCCGAAGGCAATGCCCTGGTCTTCCTGGGCCGGGGTCCGGGGGGCTTCACCCTGGATATGCGCGAGTGCCCCGAGCCGAGTCTGTACATCGTCGTCAAGCGCTTTGCGCGCAAGCCCGAGTCCTTTTGGGAAATTGGCGTCAGCGCCGTGCGTACGCGCATCCCGGCCAAGCAGGGGTGGATGTCGCAGATCAAGAGCGTCAACTACCTGCCAAACGTGCTCATGAAGAAGGACGCCGTGGATCAGGGCGCCGACTACCCGCTGTGCTTCGACGGCGAGGGGTTCCTGGCCGAAGGCTCCACCGAGAACGCCGTGCTGGTGGATGCGAACGGGGTGTTCGTGGTGCCGGAGCTCAAGAACGCCCTCATGGGTACGACCCTCAAGCGGGCCATGAACCTGGCCGCCACGTTCATGGATGTCGCCACCCGGCCCGTGCCCGAGGCGGAGCTTCACGCCTGCCGTGAGATCATTCTTCTGGGCACCAGCATCGATGCCGTGGGCGTGGTGCGCTACAACGGCAGGACCGTGGGCGACGGCCGGCCCGGATCCGTCGGCAGGCGGCTGCGCGAGATGCTCATGGCCGATCGCAATTCCCATGCTCAGCCCCTGCGGGACGCATGAGCGGGACAGCTCGTACCGGCGATGCGGTCCGCGGGGTGACCCACCTGGACCTCGGCTGCGAGTTCCGTGGCGGCCAGCGCCAAGTGCTGTACCTGGCCGCAGGTCAGCTCCGGAGCGGTCAGCGCACGCGCGTCGCGGCCCCGGCCGGCGCCCCCATCCTCGAAAGGGCCCGGGGGCTTGGCCTGGATATCCTTAAACTGCCCGGACGACGCGACTTTGATCCACGCAACCTGGCCAGGCTGATCCGATCCTTAGCTCCCGCATCGATCCTGCACACCCACGACGCCAGGGCCGCCTCCCTGGGAGCCCTCGTCCGCCTGCTGCGTCCTGGCCTTCGTCTGGTGCACACGCGCCGGGTCTCCTATCCCCTGGGACGCGGCTGGAGTGTCGTGAAGTACCGCGCCGCGGACCTGGTGGTCTGCGTCAGCCGGGACGTTGAGGAGATGGTGCGCGCCGCCGGGGTGACCCGCACGGCCGTCATCCCCAGCGCCATCGTCCTGGACCGCTATGCGCCCAGGCAGGAGGGCAATGGCGGGCGCCTGGGGATTATCGGCGCCCTGTCCCCGCAGAAGGGTCATGCCCGTTTCTTCGAGGCCCTGGCCGGCATGGCGGACGTACCCGAGGTCTGGGTCGTCGGCGCCGGGGGCCTGGAAACCGAACTCAGGGAACTTGCCGGCCGCCTCGGACTTTCGGGCCGGATCATCTGGAAGGGCGAGGTGGAGAGCCCGATGGTCCTGCCGCATCTGGATATTCTCGTTGTCCCCTCGGCCCACGGCGAGGGGTCCAGCGGCGTGGTCAAGGAGGCCTGGGCCTCGGGAGTGCCCGTGGTCTGCTCGAACCTTCCGGCCAACCTCGAACTTGTCCGCCACGGGGAAAACGGCCTGGTCTTCCCGGGCGACGATCCTGCCGCCCTGGCGCGGTGTCTGGAGCGCCTGCTCGGCGACCCGGATTGTGCCTCCCGCCTTTCCGCCCAGGGCCTTGCCGACGTTCAGGTCTATGGAGATCTGGACATGTGCACCGCCTACGCCGGGCTCTACGCATCCCTTGGTTCACCCGGCCAAGCCGTGTGACACGTTTTCCTCGCTGTCTTCACAGGCTTTGACAATTCCCAGGAAAGATTTACAAAAAAAGCTCGATTTCCGGCTTCACGTTCAACTTTCCGGAGGTTCACAATGTCCAAGCCTTCATCCGAAAAAGAATGGTTCCTGCCTGAAGACCAGCGCCAGGCGCTCGAAGAATATCTGCGTGAATTCAAGGAGGAGGTCCCTGTCCACCTCTTTGTCAGTTCCGGCAAGAACGATCACTATGCCGAGTTCGCCCGAAAGCTGATGGATGATCTGGTCCGCCTGACGGACAAGGTCTCCCTGCATCTGCACGAGGACGACGCCGAAGCCAACGGGGAATACGGCGTGGATCGCTTTCCGACCCTGCTCATCGCTCCCGACGCATATTCCATCCGTTTCACTGGCGCTCCCGCCGGGGAGGAGGGGCAGGCCTTTCTGCACGCCCTTATGATGGTCTCCACGAGAAATAGCTTTCTGTCGGACAAGAGCAGGGCGGAACTGGCCGCTCTCGCGGAAAAACGCGTGATCAAGGTTTTCGTCAGCCCGACCTGCCCCTATTGCCCCGGTCAGTGTGTCAACGCCATCAAGGCCGCTGTGGAACGGCCGGACATGGTCGCCGTGGAGTGTGTCGAGACCGGTGAGAACTCCGATTACGCTGAAGAGTATTCCGTGGGCTCCATCCCGCACACGGTCTACAACGAGGTTTTTTCCACTGTGGGCCTCGGATCCGAAGGTGCCTTCGTGTCCCAGCTCCTGACCCTGAAGACTTCCCGCGACCAGGCCCACGAGGCCCGGGAGGACACGGGGCAGGAAGTTTCCTACCACGACCTCGTCATTATCGGTTCCGGTCCAGCGGGATTGACCGCGGGCATTTACGCCAAGCGGGCCGGCCTGGACGCCGTGGTTCTGGAGAAGGGCATCGTGGGCGGACTTGTCAGCATCACGCCCGAGGTCGAGAACTATCCCGGCTTCATCAACATCGGCGGCAAGATGCTCATGGACATGATCCACGAGCAGGCCAAGCAGTATGTGGACGTGGTCACGGGCCAGAAGGTCGAGGAGATCAAGATCGGCCGCAATCTCGAAGTCTACAGCCAGGACAGGGTCTACGTAGCCGATGCGGTCATCTACGCCGCGGGCGCTTCCTGGAAGAAGCTCGGGGTGCCCGGTGAAGAAAAGTTCATGAGCAAGGGCGTGTCCTTTTGCGCGTCCTGCGACGGTTTTATGTTCAAGGGCAGGAAGGTCGCGGTTGTCGGCGGCGGCAACACGGCCCTGACCGACGCCCTGCACCTGAAGAATCTGGGCGTGGACGTGACCATCGTGCACCGGCGCGAGACGTTCAGGGCCGAGCAGCATCTGGTCGACTCCGTGCTGCGCGAGGAGATCCCCATCCTCTGGAATACGGTGGTGGAGGAGATCGGCGGCGACAAGATTCTTGAGTTTGTCAGGGTCCGCGACGTGAAGACGGGTGAGACCGACCGTGTCGAAGTGGATGGGGTGTTCCTGGCCATCGGCATCGTGCCCAACGTGGAGGCCGTGTCCCATCTTGGACTGGCCGTCGAGCCCGGTGGGTATATCCGGGTTGACCGGCTGGGCCGGACCAGCATCCCCCGCATCTACGCGGCCGGCGACATCACCGGCGGCGTCCAGCAGATCGTCACGGCCGTGAGCGAGGGCGCCTCGGCAGCCATGGCCGTTTTCGAGGACCTGACCCGGCGCAAGGCCGAGACGGCCGGAAAGGGAAAATAGAAACGGGCCCCGTGTTGGGGCCCGGTGCGATCACAGACCGTCGTCCGTTCGACGGTCTTTTTTTTGGTCAGCTCCTGTGTACGCTCATGGACAGGTAGCGAAGCCCCACTCCGTACTGGGCCTCGGTGTCCGGAAGATTCCTCTTCCAGATGACCTTGGCGTAATAGCAGGCCCTGGGCGGGCTCTCCCGAAACCAGGCCGAGGTCGGCTCGTCTTCCATCACCTCAATGAGCAGGTTCGCCCCGAGTTTGGGTGGCGGAAAGGTCAGTTCGAGGTACATGCCCGTGTTGCTGACGTTGAACATTTTGGCCGGTCTGTATTCGTCATTTCCTCCGACGGAGTAGCGCACGTAGGCTTCGTTGGGGATGCGATCGGTCTGGCGTTGATCTGTCTTGAAAGGAAATTTCATGGTCTCCTCGCTGAACTCGCGATGTTACGAATTTTCCCGGATTGAAAAAGTCTGACGACCTGGATGAAAGATTCATGCCATGCTGAATTTTGCGTATATTCCCTGCGTTTACATATGTCTAATTAGACATAATAGCGACTGAAAATCAAGATAATCCGATTTTTCCGGACTTTTTTGCTCCAGTGGAAAACGCCCTGCGGATGAAAAAAAAACCATGAAACGTTTTTACGTCGGGTGCCATCGTCATGGCTGCGTGCTGCAGTTGTGTCTATTTTTTCCGGATTTTCAGACGCGGTTGCGCAGGGCAAATCGCACCCCGTCTGGTTCCACCCGTGCGGCTTTGTCGCCGGGAAACTGGATGCACGAGCCCGTCTTTCGTCCGGTCCAGGCCTTGTCCAGGAGGAACAGATGGCCGGCAGTGGCCTGGCCCGGCCCCATGGCGTCCAACGCGCGTTTGAAGAGCCGCAGTCTTACGGCCTGGTGAACGTCGAGGGTCGCGGCGTCCAGGAAGAGTCCCCTGTTGTTTTTGGAAACCCCGGGAAGTATGCTTTCCCAATAGTCATCGTCCACCCTGGCCTGTCTCCAGAGGAGGCCGGTCGCGCTCGACAGGGCCGGATTCTCCCGCTCAAGGAGCGGCACGACGTCGTGCCGCACCCTGTTGCGGGTCCGGTCGGTCCGGGCGTTGGAAGTATCCTCGCACCAGTTGGTGCCCGTGGCTTCCAGAAGTTCCCTGAGCTCGGCCTTTTTCCAGTCAAGCAGAGGCCGCAGGAGGCGCCGGGCCGGGTCGGCGCCGGTCATGCCCCCCAGAGCGGGCCAGCCCGTGCCGCGCAACAGGCGCATGAGGATGTCTTCGGTCAGGTCGTCGGCATGATGGGCGGTCAGGATCCAGTCGCAGCCGTGTTTGCTGCGGACGTTTTCCAGGAAAGCATAACGCAGGGTTCGGGCGCAGTCCTCGAGCCCGGCGCCACTGGACCCCATGGCGGCGGTGACGTCCAGTCTGGCCGTTTCCAGGGGTATGCCGAGACGCGCGCATTCGTGGAACGCATGCTCGGCCTCGGCGTCGGATTCCGGGCGCAGGCCGTGATGGGCGTGGGCCGCAACGAGGGTCAGCCCGAGGGGTTGGGCCAGGGCGTGGGCGATGGTCAGCAGGGCGGTGGAGTCGAGGCCGGTTGAGTAGGCCACGGTCAGTCCGGTTCCCTTCAGTTCCACGCCAAGCACCTCCCGGCAGAACCGGGGCACGCCCAGACAACGCCGGGCCAGATGGCGGGGGAAGTCCTGCAGCCTCACGGTATCCTCAGAAGGGGATTTTCAGGTCCTTGAGCAGATTTTCCAGGTAGGAGACCATGTGCTCCTGCTGTTCGGGCGTGGCGTAGGCGATACAGGCGCAACGCATGATGCCCTTGGCCCGCACCAGCAGTTCGAGTTTCACCCAGTCCCGTCCGGTCTCCACAGCCATGTAAAAGGGGCCGCATTCGGCGGCGTGCTCCTGCTGGATGGGAGTGAGCAGCGCAGGCGGCAGGTTGAAGTGATAGAGGTGTTCGATGCTTTTGAGCTCCTGCTCGTCGAGCCAGTTTTCGAGCTTCTCCATGTCTTCGGGCGTGATTTCGTCGTAAAGAAAGGATCGCATGCGGTATTCCCTTGTCAGGCGCCCCAAAACGGCAATCTGCCGCATCAGCGAAAAAAGCCAGACCGCTTATGTATGAACAATACACTGCGCGCCCTGGATTTTTACGCTTCCTTGCATCTCACCATTTTTGAACGGCCTGCATATTTTGATTTTTTCAACATTCAGTTATCAGGACGCCGTAAAACGGCGATCTGCTGCGTCAGCGAAAAAAGCCAGACAGCTTATGTATGCGTAATACACTGCGCGTCCTGTTTTTTTTCGCTTCCTTGCATCTCACCATTTTTGAACGACCTGCGAATTCTGATTTTTCCAAGAGTCAGTTATGAGTCGCCGTCCGACTTGCGGTCCTGGTGGGCGTCGGCGGGTACGACCTCTTCATCCAGGTTGAATATGCGTCGGGTATTGTGGATGAAACGCTGGGCCGAGCCCTCTTCCTGGGAGCGGCGCTTCAGGTAGCTGATGGGCTCGTGGT
>CAZQYA010000164.1:0-6868 GCA_964597325.1 uncultured Desulfovibrionaceae bacterium | reverse complement strand
GCAGGTGGCGCGTCACCCTGGCGGGCAGGTAATTCCTGAGGAAATCCGCGGCCACATCCTTGTGACTCATAGTCTGGCGGAACAGGGTGTCGTGGACGTTGTTGACAGGGTTCATCGCGCTGAGCATACGTCGGCGGACGGCCTGCAACAACTCCACTTTTTCCAGCAACGCCATTCTGAAATGTTGGTAGGAACTCTTCGAATAAAGGGGAGGCTCTCTACGCACTGACCTGTTCAAGCCCCCCGAGCACCCCCTTTTTCGGGGGCGACACAAGAGACGGACGAATCAACCCCACCTTTGCGGGTCCTCGATGAAGAAAGTCTGAGCGCCGACGGTCCGGCTGCCGGTGACCACATTCCCGAACGAAACGGCCATTTCAGAGCATTCCGCCTTGACCACAGCATGGCCACGGGTCATATTTTCATACCGTCCAAAGCTGCGAACCTGTACGCTGACAGGCGGCCGGCTGCACACCCGGCCGCGCCTCCGGACGGACACCACGGTTCCCGACACATACAAGGAGCGTTCCAACCCATGCTGTCCCTCGTTCTCCTGCTGGTCATCGTCCTTGCGGCTCTGGTCCTCTTCATCGGAGGATGGCTGCCCGTCGACGTAGTGGGCCTGCTCGTGCTCGCCACGCTGGCCCTGAGCGGCCTGGTCTCGCCCGAAGAAGCCGTGGCCGGGTTCAGCAGCCCGGCCGTGATAACGGTATGGGCCATGTTCATCCTCTCCGCAGGCCTGACCCGCACGGGCGTGGCCTATCGCATAGGACAACCCCTCCAGCATTTCGGACGCGGCAGCGAGGCAGTGCTTATCATCGCCCTCATGATATCGGCGAGCCTCCTTTCGGCCCTCATCAACACCATCACCGTGGCCGCCATCCTCCTGCCCGCCACCATGGACATGGCGCGCCGCAGCGGCAGGCCGCCCGCACGGCTGCTCCTGCCCATGGCCCTGGGCTGTCTCCTCGGCGGCCCGTTCACAGGCATCTCCACGCCGCCGAACATCCTGGCCACCGACGCACTGCGCACAGCAGGATTCACCCCCTTCGCCCTGTTCGACTTCACCCCCATCACCGCCGCCATCGTCGTGGCGGGCATCGCCTTCACGATTATCGCGGGCCGTCACCTGTTGCCCAAAGGAGGCGGCTCGGGCACCGAAAATGGAGACATCGAGTCGACCTACCAGTTGGGTGCGCACATCTTTTCCATTGAACTCCCGCCGCAATCCCCCCTGGTTGGACGCAGTCTGGCCGAAAGCCGGCTGGGTTCAGCGCTGTATCTGACCGTGGTGGGCCTCCACCGGGCGGGCACGCTCATCCTCTCCCCCCGGGCCCAGGAAATCCTGCAAGCTGGCGACATCATCATCGTCCACGGCCAGACCGATGAATTCAAAAGGTTCCACGGCAGCTGGCACCTGCGGGTCGAACCAAAGGGCCAGGAAATTGAAGAAGCCCTGCGCAGGCTGGATGTGGTTCTCGGACGCATCGGCAAGGGGTCGGAGCTGATCGGCCGGAATCTGGCCGAAAGCGGCCTGCGCCGCGACCACCGCGTGCACCTTCTGGCGCTTGGCACGCCGACGGGCGAATGTCTGGTGAAGTTCAGGCAGCATCACTTCCACGAAGGCGACCGGCTGGTGCTGCAAGGGGAACGCGACGACCTGCGCCGCCTGGAGAAACAGGGATTGGTGGAAAATCTCACGCCTCTGGCCGAGTCGCCGCTGGACGCGCCCCAATGCGAAAAACTCAGCATATGCGCCGTGAGGGTGCCCGAAGGATCGGTGCTTGCCGGGCGCAACCTGGTGGAGAGTCGACTGGGCAACGCCTTCGGTCTGACCGTGCTTGCTCTTGCGCGGGACGGGGACGTCATCTGCCTGCCGGCCCCTTCGGAACCGATCCAGGCCGACGACCTGCTCGTGATGGAAGGCCTGCAAGGCGATATCGAAGCATTCGAGGGTCTGCAGGAACTGAAATTCTCCGACAAGTCGTCGCGACTGGCCGCAGAGTTGGAATCGCAGCAGATCGGTATGGCCGAGATACTCCTCTCCCCCCGGACGACTCTGGCCGGCAAGACCCTGAACGACTTGCTCTTCCGGGACCATTACGGGCTGAGCGTCCTGGCCATCCTCCGTAAAGGGAAGGCCTACCGCACGGGTCTGCAGGACCTGCCCCTGCAGTTCGGCGACGCGATGCTGGTTTACGGTCCGCGGCAGAGTCTTGAAGCGGTGGCCCGCGACGATGATTTCCTGGTCCTCGACCAGGCAGCGGCTCAGGCGCCACGCCTGCACAAAGCCCCTCTGGCCGCAGCTATCATGATCGCCGTGCTGATGTCCGCCATCCTGGGAGTCGTACCCATCGCCATCGCCGCACTGAGCGGCGTGGCTGTCATGGTGGCCACGGGATGCCTCAAAATGGAGGAGGCCTATCAGGCCATCGAATGGAAAGTCGTTTTCCTCATCGCCAGCATGCTCCCCCTCGGGGTGGCCATCGAAAACACCGGTGCGGCAAGCATGGGCGCCGAAGCTCTCATTACCATGGTCGGCGGGCTCGGGCCACGCTGGGTCGTGGCCGCACTGTTCGGCGTCACGGTCCTTGGGACGCAGGTCATCCCCACGTCGGCCCTGGTGGTGCTCATGGCCCCAGTAGCCCTGGGAACGGCCCAGAGCCTCGGGATATCGCCGCAACTGCTGATGATGACCGTGGCCATCGCCGCCTCCTCAAGCTTCGCCAGCCCACTGTCCCATCCCGCCCACCTGCTCGTCATGGGTCCAGGCGGCTACAGATTCATCGACTACATCAAGATCGGCGTGCCCCTGACCCTCATTGTCATGGGCGTCTCCATCTGGCTGCTGCCCATCCTCTGGCCCGCGTAGAACCGGGCGGCATGGACCGAGGCAGCTGTGAATGGCTCAGACTGATTCTGCCATGACCTGGCAGTACAAAAATGGCCGAAGCCGGCATCAGCAGGGCAAGGGTCGAAGGGACACGACCCAGCCGAAGGGACGGAACTCAATTTGGCCCCGGGCTCTGGCTGCGAAAGGTAGAGTGCCAAACGTGACGGGAAAAAAAAATCAAGGGTCGAACTCGGTACGAAGAGGATGGCACCCGTGCCGATGCATGCAAGCATCGGCACGGCCAGGGTGCGTCAGTCGTAAAACAGGGTGCCTTTAGGCAGGGGAACTTCGAGGACGTGTTTGAAGATAAGGAAAAACACGAGGACCACCACGGCGCTCAACACCGCGGACTGTAGAATATTGCGGGTCGTGAAGCGTTCCTCTCCCAAATAGATGGTCATGACCAAAAAGAAGAGAAAGCTCGAGGGCAGGAAGCCGACAAACGGCAGAATGATCAGGTAGCACAGGAGAATACCCGTGCCGGTGAGCACGTTGTTACGTTCCACTGCAGACTCGAAAAGCTTGATTCGTTCAGGCTTTATGAATCCTTTGGCAGTCACCAGAATACCGAGAAACGTCAGGATGACCAGAACGTAGTTCACGAAAATACCGCCCAATTTGGACAGATCCCGCGTAAAAAACCAGAACAGGGCAGCCAGGACCAACGAAAAGACACCTACGATTAAATCAGAATTTAGCATGTCTTTCCTCCCTTAATTTCCGGAACTGCCAAGTTGCTTTTTCTTGCTGGCCTTGCGGGCTGCATAAATGGGCCAAAGGGCTGAAAGCAGGCTGAGTATGATCAGCACCATGCTGATGGGCCGAAAGACCATGTAGCTCACGACGCCGCCGGAAGCCATGCCCGCAAGGTAGGACTGCACCAGCCCTTCCTCCACGAATGGCCCCAGGATCAGACCGAGAACAATGGGTGCGGGATGGAATTTCAATTTATTCGAGATGTAGCCGATAACTCCAAACACAAACATGATCCAGATATCGAGAATATTGTTGCGGATGGCATAGGAGCCGAGAACCGTCATGAAGATGATGACTGGAGCCAGGTAACGCGAAGGAATGTTGATGATCCTGGAAAAAAGGAAAGATCCGAAGCTGCCGATGAGGGTTACGAGAAAGGCGGCAACGAGCAGCGCCATGATGAAGGAGTAGACCACGTCGGCGTAGGTGGTGAAGAGTTCTGCGCCGGGCCGCATACCGTGCAGCATGAGTGCTCCGAGAATGACGGCAGCCGGTGGCGAACCGGGGATACCCAGGGTCAGCAGGGGAATCAAGGACCCTGGTGCCATGGCGCTGTTGGCAGCCTCGCTGGCGGCGACCCCCTTGATGGTCCCCTTGCCGTAATCTTCCGGATTCTTGTCCCAGCGGACCGCCTCGTTGTACGAGACCATGCTGGCGATATTCCCGCCCGCACCGGGGGCAAAACCGACGACGGCACCGATGATTGAGGAGCGGATCATAAGGACCGGCTGCCTGAAGAGATCGACGATGACTTCACCGATGACCGAAAGCTTCGGCTTGACAGAGGACGATGTGTATTTCGCCTGCCGGCGACCGATAACGCTGGAAAGTATTTCGGGCAGGCAGAAAAATCCGATGAGGGCTACAATGAGTTCGATGCCGGCCTGCATCTCGTAGAAACCAAAGGTCAGCCGGACGTCACCGCCGATGGGCGCCATGCCGACGGCGCTGAGCACGAGCCCCACTGCTCCCGCCAGAAGCCCCTTCACCACTGAGCCCTGGGACAGGGTGGCGATAATGGTCAATCCGAAAATGCCCAGCCAGAAGTATTCGGGCGGACCGAACTTGAGGGAGGCTTCGGCCAGGGGCGGAGCTGCGGTGGCCAGAACGATGTTGGCCACCAGGCTGCCAAAGGACGACGCGACGGCGGCGGCTACCAGACCGTGCTGGGCCATGCCTTTCTGGGTCAGGGGAAAGCCGTCAAAGGTCGTGGCGATGGCCGCGGGGGTCCCGGGAGTGTTGATGAGGACCGCCGGTATGGCATCCCCGTACATGGCCCCGACGTAAATACCGGCCAGCATTATCAGCCCACTGATGGGCGCCATGGTGAAAGTGAACGGCACGAGCAGGGCGAGTCCCATGGTCGCTGTCAGGCCCGGCAAAGCTCCGAATACGATGCCGGCGAAAACGCCAATGGTAAGAAACAGAAAATTCGACAATTCAAAAACGTGTCCCAACCCGATCAGGAGATATTCCCACATGAAACTCCTACCTTAGAAAAAAGTTTGAGGGCGGCACAAAGCCGCCCCCCTGACTGAAAGGCAGTCGATCACTTCTTGAATTTCTTGACCACCGGGACCCACGCGTCCTTCATTTCCTGGATATACGCCTTGGCTTCGGCGGCACCCATGGAGAGAGGCACAAAACCGTCCTTCTTCATCTGTTCCTGGATGGCGGGATCGTTGGCGATACTCAGAAAAGCCTTCTCCAGAACGGCGATTCGGTCCGCAGGGGTGTTGGGAGGAGCAGCTGCGCCGCGGTCGATGGAGGCGTAGAGCTTGTAGCCGAGGCTTTCGAAGGTCGGAACGTCGGGCATGTTCGAAAAGGGCTTCTTGGTTCCAAAGGCCAGTACGCGAATCTTATCCGCGTGCTGCACAAGATCGTTGGAATTAGCCCAGAGCGCCTGCACGTGTCCGCCCAGGAACGCCGCGACAGAGGGGGCCGCACCCTTGTGGGGGATGTATGTCATTTCTATGCCGGCCATATCCTGAAGCTGAAGATGAGCGACATGATGACCCGACCAGGTGCCGGAACCGGCGACGGTGACCATGCCGGCATGGGCTTTGGCGTATGTGACCAAATCGTCCAACGTCTTGTAAGGAGAATCCTTGAGCACGGCCAAGCCGATGGGGGTCGCCTGAAACATGGCGATGGGTTCAAGCTGCTCTGTTTGATATCCCGCGTCGCCACGGGCGACGGGCTGAAGGATAATGTGGGGAATATTGATTCCGGAAATGAAATATCCGTCAGCCTTCTTGTTCACAAGTTCGGCCCAACCGACCGAACCGCCGCCGCCGGGCTTGTACTGGACAACGACGCTCACACCGAGCTCCTTTTCCAGCAAGGGCTGCTGGCGGCGGGCTTCAAGATCGGATTGTCCACCGGGATTGAAGGGGATGGAATAAACGATAGGTTCGTCGGGAAAGTCAGCGGCAACCGCCGTAAAGGGGACGGCAACCAGCACCAGCAGAGCCAGAATCGCAATGATCTTTTTTCTCATGATTCTCCTCCATGCTTTCGCATGATTAGGGCATCCTGGATGGACACCTTTGATTGGGCCTGTTCACGTATATCTGCACCGAGGAAGAAAGGGGGCAGGGAGCGTACCGGCCACCACTTTCACACCTCATCATCTCTCAAGGCTGCAATCGGCTGAGCTTGTTCGGGCCGTTGCCCAAGAACGATCCATCTAAAACAAACTCAATAATATCATGTATTTAAAATCAAACAATCTGTTTTGCTTTGCTGTTTGATAGGTCAATGAGCAAAGAACGTTCCAAGAAACAATTTGTCAGATATCAACGCTATCTCACTGGTTTTCTTAATTTGTTCACAAAACACTCCCTCCGCATGCCGCACAGTACTGCCCGATTCTGGGCAGTCCACCAAAACCGAACGAACAATCAGTGCCCGAATCCGGGCACCGAAATACTCCGCCCTCCCCAGTCTGTCTGACACGTCTGCAGCACATCCCCGAAACTTTGAATTCGTTCCAAATCCCGATGAAGATGAAAAAGATACAGCTCCGGTTGAAAACACTTCAGGTCCCACAAAACATCGGCACAGGAATTTCTTTCCGGTGCCGACCCGAACCGCATGGACAGGATTGTCGTCCGCGACATTTTTGTAGACAACCACGTGTAGGAAAACGCACAGTCACGCTTTGAAAAAACGCGTGATGATGTTGTCAGGGCGGGGCTGCCAGGGCAGAAACTCCCC
>CAZQYA010000163.1:0-6884 GCA_964597325.1 uncultured Desulfovibrionaceae bacterium | reverse complement strand
GTCGGCCCCGACGCCCTCCACCCCCGCCTCCTTAGCGGGTCAAGGGGCCAAGCCCCTTGCGGGGCGCGGGGCAGAACCCCGCATTTCTTCCCCTCCCACCCCCGACAACGACCTCGACCGTTTCCTGGCCCGGGCCAGGACCCACACCTTCACCATTTCGGCCATGGCCTTCCAGGACGCTTGGAGCCTGAATCTGGAGCGCCTGCAGGGCTGTTGCATCCATGTGGCCCAGCCCGACGGACGGCTCGTGCCGTTCTGCGCCTTCAACCTGACCTCCCGGAGCGGCCGCAGCCTGCACAGGGGCCGCATGTGAAGACGACCGTCGACGCCCTGACCGCCAGGCGTCTGGGGCTATCGGGGCCTCTGAACCGTGGGATCATCGAGGCCGCGCAGATGCGGCTCGTGCGGGAGACCGTGGACCGTGTCCGGGAGTTCAGCCCTTGGTATCGGGAGGCCCTGGCGGGGGTGGAGGCGTTGGATCTGCGGTCCGTTTCGGATCTGCGGAGCCTGCCCTTTATGACCAGCGCGGAAGTGGCCGGGCACGGGGAGCGGATGGTTTGCGTATCCCTGGGTGATGTGGCGCGCATCGTCACCCTGCAGACATCGGGGAGCACCGGAAGTCCCAAGCGTCTGCATTTCAGCCGCGCCGACCTGGATGCGACCGTGGATTTCTTTTTGCACGGCATGTGCAACCTCGCGGATCGGGACGACCGGGTCCTGGCCCTGTTGCCCTTTACCCAGCCTGACAGCACCGGGGACCTGCTGGTCCGCGCCCTGTCCGGCGGCGGCGTGCAGTGCGCCGGGCTTTGGCCGCCTCTCGCCAGTCGGGATCTGGCCGCGCTGATCGTGGAGCAGGGGTACACCTGTGTGGTCGGCTTGCCGCAGCATCTTCTGGCTTTGTCCTGCGAACTGCCCCTGGGGCGGGTGCGGACCATGCTCCTGTGCTCGGATTACGCACCGCCCGCATTGCGCCGGCGCATCGAGGAGGCCTGTGGCTGCACGACCTTCCTGCATTACGGCACCACCGAGACGGGCCTGGGCGGCGGCGTGGAGTGTTCGGCGCACGACGGCTGCCACCTCCGCGAGTCCGATCTGCTGGTGGAGATCGTGGACCCGCACACAGGGGAGTCGCTGCCCGAAGGGGAGATGGGCGAGGTGGTCGTGACCACCCTAGGTCGCCAGGCCATGCCCCTGCTGCGCTACCGCACCGGGGACGCGGCGCGCCTGAGTACGGAGCCCTGCGCCTGCGGCGGCGTCACGGCCCGGCTGTGCGATATCGGCGGCAGGAGGACTCCCTGCGTTCTGGCCGGCGGTTTCGGCTTGACCAGCCAGGATCTGGACGACAGACTTTTCGGCGTGGACGGATTGCTGGATTACCGCGCCACACTGGACGTGGAAAGCGGCATCGAGCGCCTGGGCATTGAAATCCTGGCCGGACAGGGGCATGACCCCCTGGAGGATGGGATCGGTTGCGCCCTGCGTCGCGTCCCGGCCGTGGCGGCGGCCCTGGAGTTTGGGGCCCTCGTTCTTGGGCCCATGCGGCGCGTGGAGGCGTTTTCCCCATCCCACACCGTCAAACGCACCATTTTCGACCAACGCGGGAGCTGTACATGAACGAGATACTCACGACCATCATCGATACACTCAGTCAGAACCGACACGCCGTCTTCTGCGGCATTGTCGAGAGTTCGGGCTCGGCCCCGCGCACGTCCGGGGCCAGGATGCTTGTCCTGCCCGACGGCAGCATTCGCGGCTCCGTGGGTGGCGGGCCCGTGGAGGGGGCCAGCGTGACCAAGGCGCTTGGGATGCTCGAGGGCGACGACACCCACCGTTTTCTGACCTTTGACCTGAGTTCCGCCACGGCCGCGGACGCTGGAATGGTCTGCGGCGGGGCCGTCAAGGTGCTGTTGCAGCGTGTGGTCCCGGAGCAGTGCCCTTTTTTTGAGAAATTGCGGGATATGTTCCGTGAGAGGCAGCGTCCGTCGCTGGTGACGGTCATGCGCGAGGATAGTGATCCTGTCCTGGGTATGTGGTCCGCCTCGGCGGGTCTGGAGGGCGTGGGCCTGCCCGAGGCCATGGCCGCGGAACTGTCCCGTAAGGCCTCCAAGGCCCGGCAGAATTTTCGCATCGGGGACGGGGGCGTGACCGTGTTTGCCGAGCCTCTCATCGCTCCAACGGTGTTGCATATCGTAGGAGCGGGACATGTAGCCCTGGCCACGTCCAGGGTGGCCGCCTTCGCCGGGTTCGAGGTGGTGGTCATGGACGACCGCGCTGATTTCGCCAACGCCGCTCGGTACCCCGAGGCCCGCGAGGTTCGTGTCCTTGAGAACTTCGAGGACTGTCTGAAGGATCTCGGGCCTGACGACTACGTGGTCATTGTCACCCGCGGGCACCTGCACGACCGCGATGTCCTGGCCCAGGCCCTGCGCACCGAGGCCGGGTATATCGGCATGATCGGCAGCCGCAGCAAGCGCGACGCCGTGTACCGTTCCCTTCTGGAGTCCGGGTATGTCCAGGCCGACATCGACCGCGTCTTCTGTCCCATTGGCATGTCCATCGGCGCAGACACGCCCGAGGAGATCGCCGTGAGCATCGTGGGTGAGATGATCCGCGTACGCGCCGGGATCCCGGTGTGAACGGCGACAGGTTTGCCGCGGTCATCCTGGCCGCGGGTTTTTCTTCCCGCATGGGCGACTTCAAGCCCCTCATGGATCTCGGCGGCATGACCGTGCTGGAGCGCTGCGTACGTCTCTTTCGCGAGGCAGGCGTGCAGAGGATCCTGGCCGTGACCGGGCACCGCGCCCCTGAGGTCCGGGCCGAGGCGGGCAGGCTTGGCATTCACACCGTGCACAATCCGGACTACGAGGCGGGCATGTTTTCCTCGGTGTGCGCGGCGGTGTCCAGCGGACCCTGTCGAGACGGATTTTTTGTCCTGCCCGTCGATATTCCGCTGGTGCGGCCGGCCACGGTGGAATTGCTTCTCGACGCTTATGACGGCCGCGTGGCCTATCCGGTCTTTGGCGGTGAGCGCGGCCATCCGCCTCTCATCCCTTCGGAGCTGGTTCCCCGTATCCAGGAGCACGACGGTCGCGGCGGGCTGCAGGCCGTCCTGGAGCAGGTTGATTTTCTCGATGTTCCGGTCTGGGACCGCGGTATTCTTTTTGATGCGGATACGCCGGGCGATTTTTTTGTGCTGCAGAGACGGGTCGCGCGTATGCACATCGGCGATCGCGATGAGGCCGTAGCCCTGGCCGAACTGTCCATGCCCGAGCGCGGCATGGCCCACGGCCGGGCCGTGGCCGCCGTGGCCTTGCGTCTGGCCGGGGAACTGAACGCGCACGGGCTTGCCCTTGACATGGACCTGATTCACAACGCCGCGTTGCTGCATGACGTGGCCAAGGGCTGGCCCGGTCACGAAGCCGCCGGCGGGCAGCTGCTTGGCCGTTTTGGCCTTGGGGGGCTGTCGGATATCGTGGCCGCCCATCGCGACGTGCTGCCGCCCGTCTCGGGCGTGCTCACGGAGAAGGAGATCGTTTGTCTGGCGGACAAGCTGGTGCGCTGTGATCGTCGCGTGGCCGTGGAGGATCGTTTCGGAGAGAAGCTGAACCTCTACCGCTGCGACGAGGAGGCCTGCGCCGCCATCCGTGGCCGCCTGCGCAACGCCCTGGCCCTGCGGGACATGGTGGAGAAGGCCTGCGGCCGCGAGGTGGAGGCGATTCTCGACGGGGTCGTGCAGTGAGCGCCATCTATCTCATCCGCCACGGCGAGATCACCCAGTCCGCGCCGCGTCGGTTCGTGGGCCAGACGGACCTGCCCCTGACCGATCGTGGTCGGGAACAGGTTGCCGC
Source organism: uncultured Desulfovibrionaceae bacterium (assembly GCA_964597325.1). Lineage (GTDB taxonomy): Bacteria > Desulfobacterota > Desulfovibrionia > Desulfovibrionales > Desulfomicrobiaceae > Desulfomicrobium. The sequence goes on along the minus strand of CAZQYA010000163.1, from coordinate 3,036 downwards.
TGTTGCCGGATTCCTGGCCGGCCGCGGCGTGGCGCGCCTGGTGTGCAGCCCCCTGTCGCGCTGCGTCGAGAGCGCTGGCATTCTGGGCAGCGCCCTGGGGATCGTGCCCGAAACCATGCCGGACTTGCGGGAGATCGGCCTCGGGTCCTGGGAGATGCTGACCGTGGACGAGGTGCGCGAGCGTTTTCCGGGCCGCTACGAAGCCCGGGGGCGTAACCTGGCCGGGTTCCGACCGCCCGGCGGGGAGAGCTTCGCCGACGTGCAGCGTCGCGCCTGGCCAGCCTTCGAGACTGCTGCGGACGACCTGGACGAACCCCTGGCCATTGTCGCTCACGGCGGGGTCAACCGCACCATCCTGTGCCGTATCCTGGGCATGCCTCTTGAAAATCTCTTTCGCCTCGGGCAGGACTACGCCTGCATCAACATCCTCAAGGCCGGCAACGACGAATACCGCGTGGAAGCCGTGAACCGTCCCGCAACGGCCTCCGCCTGTGGTTGAGCCGGTCCGCCTCGGAATTTTCTGAACATTTCAGTAAGGATCGTACTATGAGAACGTCACTCGACTGCCTGCCCTGCATCGTCCGTCAGGCCGCGGACGCATCACGGCTGGTCACGGACGACGAGCAGGTCGTGCTGCGCATCATGAAGATCGTCTTCGACCGCCTGGCCCGGGCCGACCTGTCCGCAACCCCGCCCCAGATCGTGCAGGAAGTGCATGCCGTCATTCGCAGGGAGCTCGGCGACGCGGACCCGTTCAGGGCCATCAAGGACAAATCCACAGCGCGTGCCCTTGAGGTCGCCGGGGAGGCCGTGCACGGGATCGGGGAGGCTGCCGACCCGTTTGCCGCTGCCCTGGCTTTTTCCATCGCCGGTAATATCCTCGATTTTGGGATGCGTTCCGATTGGAATGAGGAGATCATCGCCCGGTCCTTTTCCAGGGCCCTTGAGGCCGCGCAGTCCTTTGATTCGTCCCGCGTGCGACGACTGCGCGACGAGATCGCCTCGGCCGGGACCGTCCTGGTGCTGGGGGACAACGCCGGGGAAGCCGTGTTCGACAGGTTGCTCATGGAGCGTTTTCCACGGGGCGCGAGCCTCTTCTATGCCGTCAAGTCCTCCCCGGTCATCAATGACGCCACCATGGAGGACGCCCTGGACGCAGGCGTCGATACGGTCGCGACGGTCATCCCCAACGGCGCGGACATTCCGGGCACGGTGCCGGCCGAATGTTCCGGCGAGTTCCTGGATCTGTACCGCCGGGCCGACGTGGTTGTGGCCAAGGGCCAGGGCAATTTCGAGACCCTCAATGAAGAGGATCGCAAAATTTGGTTCCTGTTTCAGGTCAAGTGCCCGGTCATCGCCGGGCACTATGGCTACGCCGTGGGCGACTGGATGGTCTTCGAGAAGGACCGCGGTCAGGCGGCCGCGCGGTAGGCCCACGGCTTGTGCGTCCGGAAACGGGCGGGTGCATGAAAAAAGGGAAAGGACGCGCGTCCTTTCCCTTTCGTGCTTTTGGCGAGGGCGAGTTATTACGTCAGAATGCGTAGGCTACGCTCAGGCTGAGCAGGTGCGCGTCGCCGTCTTCGAAGTCCGCCGTCTCTACGGAGCCGCCGCTGCCGTATATCTCGGCGCCCTTGCGGTCCAGGATAAGGAGGTAGGTGTAGCCCAGGTCCACGGACCAGGAACCGCTGTGCCAGCCAAGACCCGTGTTGAACAGATGGCGGTCGTTGGCGGGCACCATGTAGTCGGCGCGTTCGGTGCGCACCGGGGTCTCGTCGTACACGTAGCCGGCGCGCAGGTCCCAGGCCGGGGTCAGGGCGTACTCCGCGCCGATGGCAAGACGCCAGGTGTCCTTCCAGCTTTTGAGGGCCGCTCCGGACGGGTTTACGCCATCGATGCGGATGTCCAGTTTTTCGTAGGACGACCAGCCCGTGCGGGTGATGTCGGCCTCGATCTCCAGGCGGTCGGTGGGTGCGACGCACACGCCGAAGGACCAGGAGTCCGGCAGGGTGATCTCGCCGTCGGCGTCGCCGTTCAGCATGGCGCCCAGGACCCCGGGCGCGTCGCTTTCGGCTTCGCCGCGCGGGTGCACGCCGATGGGGCTGCGGTACATGAGTCCAAAGGACAGCCAATCCGTCGGGGCGTACCATGTGGAAAGGTTCACGCCCAGCCCGACGTCATCGCCATGCACCTTCAGGTCGTACACGCCGGCAACCTTTTTCTTCTGTTCGAAATCGAAATAGTTGACCTCCACGCCCAGGCCGATGGACCAGCTGTCCGTCAGTTTGAGGCCGAGTACCGGGGTCAGAGAGACGCTCTTGATGCCTGCGTAGTAAACACTGTCGGCACCCGCCCAGTTTTCCTCGAACTCCGTGCCAAGGCCAAAACGCGAATAGGCGCCGAAGCCGATCCAGTATCGCTCCCCAAGCTGCGAAACCACATAGCCGTGGGGCAGCATCCAGACATTGTTCTCGCCGTCCTGGCTCTGTTCCCCTGCAATGGAGACCGTGGCCATGGGAGCCACCGCCGTGAGGCCCGTCATGACCTGCGTGCCCTCCAGGTTCGTCATGGCCGCGGGGTTGGAGGCGACCACCGAAGCGTCGGCCTTCCTGGCCATGGTCGTTCCGCCAAGGGCGTTGCCCCGGGCGCTCCATTCATACACGGCGAAACCGGCCGCAAAAACATGCTGTGCCGTCAGCACCAGCACCAGCACGACAGCGGCAATAACTCTCCCCATTGCTCCTCCTCATACAGAACAGGTTGATGCGCGCCCGGCCGGACGCGCGGCAAACCGATTTCGTTAAGGTTTTGTTATTTTTATTTCAAGGGGAAAGGATAAAGTGATTGCTCAGTATCGTGGCGAGGATAAGGTTTGGAGGATGACGAAAAGGTGATGTGGCAGGGTTTTTCAGGATTGAGTGGCGTCATGGTGTCGTCCCCGCAAAAGCTGGTGTGGCGGGTTTTCACGCACGCCTGTACGGTTTTCTTTTTTAGGCTGCAGTGATGTAGGGAGTCCGGCCTGGTCGGGACGGTCCGTTC
>CAZQYA010000162.1:0-6894 GCA_964597325.1 uncultured Desulfovibrionaceae bacterium | reverse complement strand
GCCTGAGAGGCGTTCTGGCAAGGCGCACGGCCGTTTTGGAAAGGTGAAGTGTAGCCTTCTACATGATCCTTTCCAAAACGGCCGTGCAACGAAGTCCAGAACGCCTCTCAGGCGCTCTCACTCAGAGCCAGTCGAAGTAGGGGGCAATCTTGCTGGGATGCCTCTCCGTATCATTCGCCTTCTCCTGCGCATAAAAATACGCGCTCTTGGCCTTGGATTCGGCCATGGCGACGACGTCGGGCATGTCGGAGAAGTTTTCGAGGACGTACTGGTAGCGCGCCCAGGCCGCGTTGTATTCCTCGGACTTGAAGTAGAAGTCACCCACGTAAAGCTCGTGCTCGGCCACCAGGCGGCGGCACTGGCCGATGTATTTGATGGATTTTTCCACGTAAGGACTCTTGGGATGGGAGTCCACCACCTGCCTGAAGTACTCGATAGCCTCGGACAGCTGGGTCTGGGGCAGGTCGATGGACTTGTGGGACTTGAATTTGTTCACGCCTATCTGGAACAGGACATAGTCCACGGCCTCGTGGCGCGGGTGCATGCCGAGGAATTCCTCGTAGACGTCCACGGCTTCGAGATACTGCCCATCAAGGGAAAAGGCATCGCCGAGCATGAGGCGCGCGTCCATGGCGTAGGGGCTGAAAGGATAACGGTCGTTCAGCTTGACCAGGGACTCGATGGCCATCTCGTAGTCCTTTTCCTGCATGGACAAGCGAGCGTTCTCGTAGAGTTCCTGGGCGGTATCCTCGGGCGGGGTCAGGAAATAGTAGTCGATGGCTCCGCAACCGTTGAGGAGCAGAACCAGGGCGAAAAGTATCAGTTTGATGCGCATTGCGTTAACCTGGATAAGGGTGTGGGGCGGGAGTCTTCCGCCGGCGAACGCCCTGCCGAAGGCACGGCAAAGAACAAGGGCGGCTGCTGCGCAGCCACCCCCGAATCCGAAGACGCTCAGAGGTCTTCGAGGTTAGAGAACCTTGTCATTGAGCATCTGCTTGAGACTGGCCTTGGACACAGCGCCCGTGACCTGCTCAACCACCTCGCCGTCCTTGAACAGGATCAGCGTGGGAATGGCGCGGATGCCAAACTTGCTGGGCGTGGCAGGATTCTCGTCGACATTCATTTTCATGATGGCGACCTTGCCGTCGAACTCCTGAGTCAACTCGTCGATGACGGGAGCAATGGCCCTGCACGGTCCGCACCACGGAGCCCAAAAATCCACCAGAACAGGAAGATCAGATTTCAAGACTTCGGCGTCGAATCCGGCATCGTTAACTTGTGCAGCCATTATTCACTCCTTGCAATAGTGGTTTACGATGTAATCGTCAGGAACATTCCGCCCGCGGGGAATGGCCTCGAAGTCCATGGGGCTCGCCAGACCCCTCCGGGCCAGCTGAACTCCGGTGTAAGCTATCATAGCCCCATTATCACCACAATACTTTTGCGCCGGGGCCAGAAATTTGAGGTCGCTGTCCGCCGCGAACCCGGCGAAAACCTCCCGCAGCCGTGTATTGGCGGCCACTCCGCCGGCCAGGCACAGGGTACGGACACCCTCTTTGCGCGCCAGGGCCCGGCGGGTCTTCTCCAGCAGCGTCAGGGCGATGGTCTCGTTGACCGTGGCGCAGAGATCCCGGATGCGCGCGGGAGCCGGGGGCGCGTCGAACTGAGCGGAATCCAGGGCCGGGACCGCGTTCTGTGCCACATGCAGGGCCACCGCCGTCTTCAGGCCGCTGAAGCTGAAATCGCAGTTGTCGTTGTTCAGGTACGGTCTGGTGAACAGCTTCAGGTTGGGCGTACCGAGCCGGGCCAGATCGTCGATGTACTTCCCCCCCGGATAAGGAAGATTGAGCAGTTTGGCAATCTTGTCGAAGGCCTCACCGGCCGCGTCGTCCAGGGTCCGTCCCATAAGCTCGAACTCGCCCCGGGCCGGCATGTGGTAAATATGCGTGTGCCCGCCCGAAACCAGAAGCCCCAGAGCCGGATATTCGATGGGCGCGGAAAGCTCGCAGGCCATGAGATGCGCGTGCAGGTGGTTGACCCCGATAACAGGCACGCCCAGGGCCTGGGCAAGGGACTTGGCATAAGCAATGCCCACCAGAAGGGCCCCCAGCAGCCCGGGCCCGCGAGTCACGGCCACAAGGTCGATCCCCCGGCCGCCGGGCCTGCCCGCCTGCTCAAACAGGGTGGCTACCAGCGGGTCAAGCAGCCGCAGATGCTCCCGCGAAGCCAACTCGGGCACCACGCCGCCGAAAACCGAATGCATGGGAATCTGCGTATGGACCAGCTCCGCCTCCAGCCCCTCTCCGGCCCACAGGGCCACGGAGGTCTCGTCGCAGGACGTTTCAATGCCCAGGCAGACACGAGGTGAGGAAACAGGATTCAGGGATTCAGACAAATCGGAAATGCCTCGAATGGTTACGCTTGGAAAAATTGATGATGGATTTCACGCCAAGCCTGACATATGTTTGAAATCCAAGCTGTTATCCTGCTGCCGCATCACTTCGATACGAAGATGGATTGCCACGCTGCGCTCGCAATGACGGGTTGAGAAAGTCGTCATTGCGAGGAGTCTTCGACGCGGCAATCCATGTCTATACCCACTGCCGCATTGCTCCAAAATACAGCGAGCAGCCCCGCCCAAGGCGGAACCCTACTCGCCCTCCCCGCCTTCCGTGTAGTGCTTCAGCACCACCTCAACATCGTTCTTGGAACCCACGAACAGCGGCACGCGCTGGTGCAGTTCTTCGGGTTCGATGTCCAGGATGCGGCGCCGGCCTTCCACAGCCAGGCCGCCGGCCTGTTCGGCGATCATGGCCATGGGGTTGGCCTCGCACATGAGCCGGAGCTTGCCTTTGGGCTTGCGCGGATCGCGATTGTCGGCCGGGTACATGAAGATACCGCCGTAGATCAGGTTGCGGTGGAAATCGGACACCAGGGAGCCGATGTAGCGCATGCTGTAGGGGTGGCCCAGGGCATTTTCGTTGGACTTGAAATGGCTGACGATCCTGCGGGTGGGCTCGTCCCAATAGGACCAGTACCCCTCGTTCACGGAATAGATGGCCCCCTGCTCCGGAATCTTGATGTTCGGGTGGGACAGGAGAAATTCGCCCACACTCGGATCCAGGGTGAAGCCGTGCACGCCGTGGCCGGCCGTGTAGACCATCATGGTCGAGGAGCCGTAGATGAAATATCCGGCCGCCACCTGCATGGCCCCTTTCTGCAGCAACTCGTCCAGGGAAACGGCCTGCTGGGAGAAAGACGTGCGGCGGTAGATGCTGAAAATGGTGCCGATGCTGACATTGGCGTCGATATTGGCCGAGCCGTCCAGTGGGTCGAAGACCAGGATGTAGTCGCCCACGGGAAACTGGCGGGGGATGCCGATGAAGTCCGCGTTCTCCTCGGAGACCATGGCGCAGAGCACGCCGGCGCGCTCCATGCGGCGGATGATGACCTGATTGGCGAAATCGTCGAGTTTCTGGACGACTTCGCCCTGGATGTTGACCTCACCCGTGGCGCCGAGGACATCGAGAAGCCCGGCCTTGGACACCTCGCGGTCGATGATCTTGGCCGACAGGATGAGCTCCGTCAGCAGCCGGGTAAACCGGCCCGAAGCCATGGGACGTTCCTTCTGGCTGAGCAGCAGATGCTCGACAACGGTAACCTGGCGCATGATGAAACCTCAATTGCTGTAAAGGTAGACAAGATTATCGGAGGCCATGCTCCGAATCCAGTACACGTCCTTTCCGGCGATTTCGCTCTCGCCGGAATAGCTCGTGGATTCGGTGATGCCGGACAGGGCCTCGGCGGTGAGGGATCCGGCCGGCCCGTACACGCGTTCGCCGGTGAAAAGGGACGTTTTGCGGCCGGCGATCTCCATGGCCAGAAGGGGCATATCCATCTCCACGAGGGTGGCTCTCAGCTGCCCGTTGCCCGTGTCGTTCACATGGACCAGGATGACCCGGCCGTCCACGGTGGCCAAGAAGCGCCCGGGTTCGCCGACACGGCCGGCCAGGGCGTCGCGCACGGTCACATCGAAGCCCAGGGACTCGTCGCCCATGACGTAGAGCAGTTCCTCGTCCATGACGGCGATGTTCCTGATCCAGGGATTCTCCACCTTGCGCTCTTGAATCCAGGCGGCATCCGGACGCGAATCCACCACCTCGATCTGCTTCACGACACGAACAAGCTTACTGTCGATGGTGTAGTAATCGTCCACGAAGTCCCTGGGAAGATTCGTAGGGAATGTTTCTTCGTAATCAATGCTCGGTTTGGGATTCACATAATCTTCGTAGTAATGTTTCGTCACCTTCAGCGGGGAGCACGCCACAGAGAAAAGAAGACAGCAAAGCAGGAGGTGTTTTTTCATGGAATCTCTCGGAATCGATTGGGATTGAACATGTACGCCGGAAACCGCGCGGGCCATGAATCGACCTATAGACCGGCGGAAAAAGAATCAAGCCTCATTCGCCCCCGGCGTTGTCGGGCCCGAACTTTTGCTCCAGGCGATCGGCCAGGGAATTGAGGACCATATACAGCTTGTTGTTCTTCTCGGACTCGGGATCCGGCTGGCTGCCGAGCTCCTGGTAGGCCTTCTCGCGCAGGGCGGAAAGCTCGTCGCGCTCAGCGTCGGAGCTGGCGGCTTCCAGAAGGTCGTCGTAGATGCCGATGGCCTGTTCGAACTCACCCTGGGCCATGAGCAGCCTGGCCATGGTTTTGGTCTTGATGCCGGAGTTGATGCAGAACTGGGCCACTTCCTCGGCATCGAGGTCCTTCTCGGGCTCCACGGGCTCGGCATTGACGGCCACGGTCTCGGAATAGTGGGCGATACCGCAGGTCATGAGCTTTGGCAGGTCCACGGACTCGCCGTGAGCGTTGCGCTCCATGATGAAGGCGGCCAGGGCCAGGTCCGACTGGGAGGACCTGGCGTAATGCTCGCGCAGGCTGACCCAGACCTTCTCGTAGGACAACAGCTTGGTCAGAATAGACTGGGCCTTGCCCACGGCCGCGGCCTCGTCCCCGGCCTCGCACAGGAGGTCGATGAGGTAGAGCTGCGCCTCAAGGTAATCGGGGTGGCGTTCGATGCCCTTTCTGACCACCTCGATGGCCCGCTGGAGGTGCCCCTGCTTGCGGTACAGGCGCGCCAGGGGAAAAAAGATCTTGGATCCGGAGTCGTGTTCGAGAAGTTCGTCGAAAAGGGCGAGGGTGTCGTTCATATCACTTCACGATGTACATGATTTCGTTCTCGGCCACATAGCACAGTTCGCGCTTGATGAGCCGCTGAACGTATTTCCGGTCCTTCTTCAGGACCCGTATCTCCGAGCTGAGCCGGCGGTTCGTGGCGTCGACATCGTCGATCTTGGCCTGCACGCCCTCAATACCGCCACGCAGATCCTTGTAGGCGGGAATGCCGCTCTCTGCGTCGAACATCTTGAAAAGCAGAAAAATGTTCAACAGACACAGGGCAAAGAGGAGTATCCGCTTCTTGTCACGGACCATTCATCAGCCTTTGTGGCGGATCTTCGCAGCCGCCTCGTTCCAGGGTTCGACGTAGCTCTCGTAATCGCCCAGGGCCAGTTCGAGAAAATGCCCGACCTGCTCGTTGTCGGCCACACCCACCACGGAGTTGACCCCGCGCATGAAGGCTTCGTTGGGATGCATGCTCTGGCAGCGGGCCTCGACGAGAATGATGTTCACCTCACGACGCCTGAGACCGTTCCATTTCCGAACGATGCCCAACACGGACTTGGCCTCTTCGGAATCTTCAAGAATCAAAATATTATAGTAGTTGATGCGCACCTTGTCCACGGCTTCATGGATGAACCCGGCCTCGGAAATGTAGATCCCGCGACCCTTGAGAAATTCCTTGATGCGCGCGGCCAGCTCCTGATTCCTGACGAAGAGGAAGGCCACCGTCGCGTCGTGGGGAAAATGCTCGGGCGCCACGATCTTGTCCTCAAGGTCGTCCTTGTCCACGACGATGGGTTCGCGGCACTTGGGACAGTTCAGCTTGAATTTCCTGGTTTCGGGGATGCGATCGTCAGGTATTTCGAATGTCGAATTGCATGATTTACAGCTGATTTCCATAGTCATCCCCCCCTAGAAAAGGGAACTTTTGCGTTCGTATTCTTCGTCAAGCTCGAGACCTTCGATATCGGTAACCTTCTCACCCCGTGCGGTCTTGATCTTGTCGACCATCTGCGAAAGCCGCGATTTGTCCGAAGCGTAGATCATGGCCGAGTCCTCGGTGATGAGGTTCTCGCGGAACAGGTTCGCCAGGTACTTGTCGAAGGTGATCATGCCGTAGGCGTCGCCGGACTCGACAATGCCGTAGAAGGTCTTGTCCTCGGTCTCGCCGTTCAGGATGACCTCCTTGACCCGCAGGTTGGATTTGAGAATTTCGAAGGCCGGAACGCGTCCGCCCCCGATCCTGGGCAGCAGGCGCTGGGAGACGACATACTTGAGGCTCTCCATGAGGCGCGAACGGATGAGGCGCTCTTCGGCCAGCTCGAACATGCCGATGATACGGTTGATGGTCTGGCCCGTGTCCGCGGTGTGCAGGGTGCCCAGGACCAGGTGGCCCGTCTCGGCGGCCTCCAGGGCGATGGTGATGGTCTCGCGGTCGCGAATTTCGCCCACGAGGATGACCTTGGGCGCCTGGCGCAGGGCCGCGCGCAGACCCGAGGCGAAGGTGTCGAAGTCGAGGCCCAGTTCGCGCTGGTTCACGGTGCCGAGCTTGTGTTCGTGCACGTACTCGATGGGATCCTCGAGGGTGACGATATGCTTGCGGTGCATGAGGTTGATGTTGTCGATGAGCGCCGCAAGCGACGTGGTCTTACCGGTGCCCGTAGCGCCAGTGACCAGGATGAGGCCGAACTTCTCCTTGGACATCTGGTA
>CAZQYA010000161.1:2785-6980 GCA_964597325.1 uncultured Desulfovibrionaceae bacterium | reverse complement strand
AGGCCGAGAGCGCCTGCCAGCAGGTCATCGACAACTTCGACTCCATCGTGCCCCACTTCTACGACCAGGAAGACCGCACCCGCGGGGCCATTCACTCCCTGGACCGCCGGGGCAACGAGCAGGTTTTTCCCATCATGGCCGTGTCCATCGCCGTGGTTTTTAATCGAGACGGGCGCCTGGGGCACTTTGGCGAAGCTTCCCAGATCGCCATGAACCTCAAGAAGGAAGCCAAGAAGAATCCCAGGAGTTGCTATGTCATGGACAAACGCTCCGGCTCCTGACTCCGTCGCACTGTTCCTGCTCTACCTCGACGCTCAGAAGGGCTACTCGCCGGCCACCGTGGCCGCCTATGGCACGGACCTGCACGGGGTGCACGTCTTTCTCGAACGCCGGGACAAGGGCCTGCACGATCCCGCGGCCGTGACCAAGAACGACGTCACGGCCTATCTGGCCGACCTGCACCGGCGCAAGCTGGCCAAGTCCAGCGTGTGTCGCAAGCTCTCGGCCCTGCGCGCCTTTTACCGTTTTTTGCGCCAGCGCAAGCTTGTGACCGAGGACCCCTGCGCCTCCCTGTCCAACCCCAAGCTGTCCAAGGTCCATCCCCGGGTCCTCAACGTCGACCAGGCCGTACATCTCGTGGAAACGGACACGACGCCGGATCCCGCGGGCCTGAGGGACCTGGCCCTGCTGGAGCTTCTTTACGGTTCGGGCCTGCGCATCAGCGAAGCCTTGGGGCTGGATTTCAATCATGTGGATCTGGATCAGCGACTGGTGCGGGTGCTGGGCAAGGGCGGGAAGGAACGCATCGTGCCTCTGACGGGCGTGGCCGCCGAACGTCTGGAGCGCTATCTGGAGCAGCGGGGGGCTTTCGGGCCTGTCCCGAGGGAGCAGGCCATTTTTCTGGGAAGGCGGGGAGGGCGGCTCTCGCGCAGGCAGGCCGATCGTATCGTCAAGGCCCGGGCAGCTTTGAGCGGGGTCGCGGTTACCGTCAGTCCGCACACCCTGCGGCACAGCTTCGCCACGCACATGCTCCAGGCCGGGGCGGACCTTCGGAGCGTGCAGGAGATGCTTGGGCACTCGCGTATCTCAACCACCCAGCGCTACACCCATCTCGACCTGGCGCAGATCATGCGTGTCTACGACGCGTCCCACCCCTTGGCGTCAAAGAAGGACGAATCGGATAAATCCTGAAGGCCTTCCGGACCTTTTCAGGATCCTTCGCGTGCAGGCCGGTTGCGGGAAATGGCCTCCATGGCCATGGCCGCAGCCGTGCCGCTGATGCTCCGGCAACGCAGCCGCAGGCCGCGTTCGGCGAATTCGGCCTTGCCCCCGGGGCTGCCCAGGTCGCAGCCGTCCAGCAGGGTCCGGCAGTCGCGGCTCCCGAACTCCTTTTCAAAATCGGCCACGACGGCCGCGGCGGCGGCATAGGCCGGTTCGGCCGACGCATCACTGGTGCGTCGGCCAAGGACCAGGCCGATGGCCAGGAGGGCGCCGTTCAGGGCACCGCACGCCCCGCACGTCCGGGCCTGGCCGCTGCAGAAGGCCGTGGCCGCACCGGGCAGGAGCTCCGACGCGATGCCTTCGGCTTCGGTAATGGCCAGGAGCACGCTTTCGGCGCAGAAGAACCCCGAATCAAAGGCGGCCTCGGCCCGTTGTCGCACGTCGGTGAGAGCCGTGTCGACTTTCCCACCGGAGTTATTGCACATTATCCACACCGGTCAGGGGCACGGTCAGATCGTTGGCCAGGATCCACAGGGCCAGGAGATGGCGCAGGGTCAGGTCGGCCTGGGCCATGGCTTCCTGGTGGGCATCCGCCTGGGCGGCCATTTCCTGGATGGCCAGCATGTACTCCCGGGCCAGAGTGAATTCGGCGCAGATCTCGCGTATGAAGTCTTCGTAAACTTCCGGGTCCTGCTGATAGAGCTGGTCCAGGACGCTCATGGTTCTGGTCAGGTTGAAGAGGCTGATGTCGCCGAGTTGGGGCATGATGAGGTCTCCGAGAAAAGAGCCGGCCGCGGGACATGTCCCCGGCCGGCTTGTTTACTGTTGAAAAAAATGGATTACAGTCCGAGTTGTCCGAGGAGATCGTCCACGTCGGCCTGGGAGGCCTTGGACTGGGGGCCCTTGAGCTCCGTGGCCCTGGCCTTGGACGTATGGCGAATCTCCTCCACACTCATTTCCGGGTGCTGTTCCAGGGCCTTCACGGACAGTCCCGTGGCCATGTACAGTTCAAAGACCGACTTCTCGATCTGCTGCAGGGCCGAGACGATGCGCTTGATGCGCTGGCCCGTAAGGTCCTGGAAGCTCAGGGTGGTCATGATCTCCATGAGATCTTCGCCCAGGGCCTGCTGTCCGGTGAGCAGTTCGTCGACCTCCGGGGAAGGGTTCCTGGCGGCCAGTTCCTTCAGGATGGCGGCGGAGCGCTCGCTCATGTCCAGATGCTTTTCCACCAGGGTCATGATGCTTTCCGTGGCCTTTTCCGTGGTCTGCAGGATGGCTCCGAGCTGTGTGGAGGCTTCGGAGAACATCTCGTCGGTTGCGGCGGCTGGGGGCGATGCGTCCCCGTTGGCAGCGGCCGCGTTGATCTCCCTGTAGATGTTTTTGAGTCCTTCCTGCAGGTCGGAGCTGATGGCGCGGTAGAATTCCCCTTCGGTCAGGGCCTGGGTAAGGGCCTTGCCGAGTTCTTCGGTCAGGGCGCCCGCGATCACGTCGCGAATGGTGGCCTCGGCTCTGGTCGAGATGCGGTTCAGCAGCTCCTGGCTCAGTTGCTCCCTGTGCATGGTCGTCCTCCCATCAGGCTGAAGGGGAGTGGTGCCGCTCCCGCAGTTGTTCACGCTGACGGGCCACCACGAATTGCACGATCTTTTCGCGCTCCGAGTCCCGCATTTCCTTGAATTCCAGGGCCCAGACCCGCTGTCCTTTGAGCTCCTCCTCGCGGATGAGCACGCCGGTGGCACCGGCCAGGGATCGTGTCTGGCTGCCCAGGGCGATGACCATTTCCACGGCCTGTCCGAGGTGGAAGTCCTCGCCGGCGCTGAAGCGCAGCCCGGCACCGCTCAGGTCGTGGATGAGGACGGGAATCGGGAAGTCCTCCTGCAGGGACTGCTGCGTCAGGAGCGCGAGGATGGTATCGAGCTTGTCGTCCATGTCCCGCAGGTACTGAAGCAGTCCGTCCGGCAGGGCGGCCTGGGCCGCCTCGGACAGGTGGGGGCGCGTCCCGTTCTGCGACGACTGGAACAGCGGGCTGAAGCTGTCCGTGGGCAGAACTCGCAGGTAGCCTTTCAGGGCCGTGTCGATGCGCGCAAAACTGCGCTCCGCAACGCTCATGCGACCTCCTTTACCAGGTGTTGGTGTCGACCTTCATGACCATGGCATGCACGGGGCACACGGTCACGCACCGGTTGCACGCCGTGCATTTTTCCTGATCGAAGTCCACCATTCTGGTCTCCAGGTTGAGATGCAATGCCTTGGACGGGCACAGGGCGGTGCACAGGCCGCAGTGCATGCACGATTCCTCGTCGCGGAAGATTTCGTTGGCCACGGGCGTGACCCGGATGCCCTGCTCCTCGAGATAGGTCACCCCCTGACGGTAGTGCTCACGGGTGCCTGCCAGTTCAAGGATCATGTGCCCTTCGCGGCGCGGATTGATGTTGGCCTGCAGGATGTTGAAGGTCAGGTCGAAGTGCCTGGCCAGGTGGTACATCATGGGCTGGTCCGAGGACTCCGGCGGGAAGCGCAGGCTGACAATGCGGCTGTATTCGTGGGTGGTCATGTGTATCCTGCCGTGGGGCTAATTGCTTTCCTTCAGGTACGCCTGGGCGCGCTTGGCTTCGGCGGAATCCGGAAATTTCTTGATGAGGTCCTCAAGGACCAGTTTGCCGGCCTGGTCCTTCTTCAGCTTGAAGAAGGAGATGCCCTGCTTGAGGAGCGCCGGACGGTACTTGTTGGATTTGGGATGCTTCTCGATGACCTGCTGATAGGTCAGCACGGCGTTGGCGTAATCCTGCATCTGGAAGTAGGATTCGCCCTGCCAGAAGATGGCGTTGGGCACGAGGGGATCCTTGGGGAAGCCCTTGACGAATTCCGCCCAGGTGGTCTGGGCCTGTTTGTACTTCATGGCGTAGAAGCTTTCCAGTGCCTTCTGGTAGAGTTCCTGGCCCTGCAGTTCCTCCTGCGGTTCGGGCTGCGGAGTCGC
>CAZQYA010000161.1:0-2685 GCA_964597325.1 uncultured Desulfovibrionaceae bacterium | reverse complement strand
CCGGCGGGTGGTACCAATGGCGCGGTGCCGTTGGTGGCGTTCTGCGTTTCGGGCACTCCCGGCATCTCGTCGAAGACCACGCCGACCTGGGACGCCATGAACAGGTTCTTGCGCTCCAGGTCCCGCACCCGGGCGTTCAGGGTGTCGATGGTGATCATGCCGTCCGCAGAGGCGCGCTGCATGTTCTGGGTGCGGCGTATATCGTCGAGCTGTCCTTCCACCGTGGCCAGTTGGCTGCGCATGGAGTTCAGCTCTGCCCAGCTGTTGGCCTGGGCGGGTTGGGCCCTGGCCAGATCGGCTTCGAGTTTTTCAACGCGTTTTGCAAGCGCGGCCTGCTCCCGCTCCTGGGTGTAAAGCTGGCTGCGCAGACGGTCGAAGTCCTTCTTGGAGGTCACGCAGGCCGGCAGGGACAGGATCAGGATGGCCAGGAGTCCTGCAAGCAGGGTTTGTCTGGAAAGGGGGAAAGAAGTCATGGAAACCTCTCTTCTGTGTGCGTCGTCCGGCAGGGGCCGGGATGGTTTCAGATTTTTCTGATGGCGCGTTTTCTGCCGAAGAGGATATAGCCCACACCGCCGATGACCGGCAAGATGACCTGGGCAACAATCCAGGCCGCGCGCTCCTGGTTCGTGGGAAACTCATTCTTGTAGAGATGCCAGATGGACCAGAGATTGGGAAAGATGGGCACGAGCAGCACCGGCAAGGCCCAGACGGGAATGTCAGCGAACATGTCGCCTCCTGTGGAGGAAGATGAAAATTCCGAGGGCCACGGCGCCCAGGGCGATGAACTGGGTCACGCTGATGGGGCCGAGGTCTCCCCGGTAGTCGGCGCGAAAGAGCTCGATCACGTAGCGCAGCGAGCCGAAAAGTATCAGGAAGATGCCCATGAGCTGCCCCGTGCCCCTGACCAGGGGCTTGGCGGCGAGCACTACGATAAAGCACGCCAGACCGGCCAGGCTGTGGTAGAGTTGGGTGGGGTGCAGAGGCATGTGCAGGGGCGCCAGAGAGTCGGGGTGGGTGAAGGTGATGGCCCAGGGCATGTCGCAGACGGCTCCGTAGCAGCAGCCTGCGGCCAGGCAGCCGATGCGGCCAATGGCCTCGCCCAGGCCGATGCCGGGCGCCAGGGTGTCCATCCATTCCCAGATGTCCTGGCCCTTGTTCTTCAGGAAGGCCATGGCAAAGACCGTTGCCAGGATGGCGCCGCCCGAAAAGACCAGGCCGCCCTTCCAGAACATGAAAATCTCCAGGGGGTTGTTCCAGAAATATGTCGGGTTGATCAGGACGTAGAGCAGGCGCGCGCCCAGAATGGCGCCGAGGATTACGTAGAATCCCAGGTCCGAGACCAGGCCCGGATCCATGCCCCGCTGCCTGGCTTCGCGCATGGACCAGCCGATGCCCATCAGGAAGCCCATGGCCACGAACAGGCCGTAGGTGTGCAGGGCAAAGGGGCCGAGCTGCAGACCGAAAATGATGAAGGGGGGGATTTCAAGAATCGTGGGAAACACAGCGTCTTCTCTGTTGGTAAAAGGACACGAGGAGCGCGCCGGCACCGACGCAGATACCCATATCGGCCACGTTGAACGCGGGCCAGTGCAGCTCTCCGATGTAGAAATCAAGGAAGTCGATCACCACACCGAGGCGGATGCGGTCGGCGAGGTTCCCGAGGGCTCCGCCGAGGATCAGCCCCAGGCCGTAGACGAAGAACGGGCCGTCGTCCTCCTTGCTCCTGGCCATGAACGCGATGAGGCCCAGGGCCAGGATGGAGACCACGACAAAGAACGGACGCTGCCAGTCGATGTCGTGGCGGTTCAGGAAGCCGAAAGCCGCGCCGCGGTTCAGGATGTGCACGATGTCGAAGAACCCCGGAATGACCGTGGCTCCTTTTTCCCAGACGGGAATGCTCTGCTGGACCCATATCTTGGTGAGCTGGTCCAGGGCAAAGACCGCCGCGGCCACCGCAGTAATGATCCCGAAGCGGCGTTTCATGTCCGGCGGCGGACAGGGGACGCGGGCCGGTCTAGGCATGGTACTCCTGCAGCACCCTGGTGCAGCGCGGACAGGCCTTGGGATGGGCCGGGTCCGTTCCCAGGTTTTCGTCGTAGATCCAGCAGCGGGCGCATTTTTCGCCTTTGGCGCGGTCAATGACCACGCTGACGTCCTGAACCTCGCCCTGGATGGCGGCGGCCGGTGCCGCTTCGTCCGTAACCCGGGCCTGGCTGACGATGAACACGTTGCGCAGTTGGGAGGCCACCGAGGTCAGGGCGGCAAAGGCCTCGCCCGAGGCGTGCAGAGTCACGGACGCATCCAGGGAGTGTCCCAGGGCCTTGGACTGGCGCAGGGGTTCGATGGCCCTGGTCACGTCGCCGCGCACCTCGAAGACCAGGTTCCAGATGGCTTCCTCGTCCTCGCTCAGCAGGCGTCCCTCCAATTTGGGGAGGCGCATGGCGAACACCGTGCTACCAGCCGGGCGCATGGCTTCGGGCAGATGCCGGAAGATTTCTTCGGCCGTGAAGCTCAGGATGGGGGCCATGTCCGTCACGATCATGAGCAGGATGTGGTAGAGGGCGGTCTGGGCCGAGCGGCGTTCGAGACTGGTGGGGCCGTTGACGTAGACGCGGTCCTTGATGATGTCCAGGTAGTAGGAGCTCAGGTCCGTGGTGCAGAGGTTGTGCAGGTTGTGGTAGACCT
>CAZQYA010000160.1:0-7052 GCA_964597325.1 uncultured Desulfovibrionaceae bacterium | reverse complement strand
CTCGCGTTTGGCCCTTTGACTAGATCGAAGGGCTTTCTTTTTTCATTCAACCCCATCTTTTCATCATTCTGAATTGACTCCTTTTTCGCCTCTTGATATCTAGTCTTTTAACTAGATTCAAGGAGGTGTCTATGGGTCATCCCACCAAGATCCAGCTTATCCAGCGCCAAACCTCGGAACAGTGGTACGTCAACTTCCCCGCCGCCCTCGCTCAGGCCATGGAGTTCGACAAAGGCGAAGTCTGGGAATGGATCGTCGAGGACAAGAATCAGCTTGTTTTAAAACGCCAGATTCCTGTCGAGTCTGCGCTCAAAAAAAAACTCCCCAATCGCTCTTCCAAGGGAAATATGGAATCGGACTGAGACTGACTTTCGAACAACTCTTCGAGCGCACGCGGCCCGCTTTTCGCCAGCAGCGCACCTTCGAACGAGCCAAGACGCTTGCGCTCTCGGGGCTTCTTTGTCTTGGACGCCATACGGTGACGGGCATGCTCACAACCTCCGGCCAGCAGTTCCAGGATTGGTCGGCAAACTATCGCGTTTTTGAGCAAGAACGCATTGATGTTCCAGCGCTATTTTCTGCTGTGATTGCAGGTGTGATCGATACACTGCCGGATGGAGCGCCCATCGTGGGCGCGATCGACGACACACTCATCCGCAAGAAAGGCCGGCGCATTGCGGGAACCTCCTGGCGTCGCGATCCTCTGGGACCGTCGTTTACAAACAATTTCATCTGGGCGAGTCGCTTTCTCCAACTCTCCCTCGCAATGCCTGAGAGCGTGAATGGACCTTCTCCAGCGCGCATGATTCCCGTTGACCTGCGACACTGCCCATCACCGCGCAAGCCCGGCAAGCGAGCTTCTGACGAGCAGTGGATGGAATGGAAAAACGCATCTTCTCAGGCTCGCATCTCCGCCGAGGGGGCACGCCGTATGCGCGTTTTGCGTGAGGAACTCGATCGCCAGGGCATGCGTGAACGCCAGATCATCATGACTGCGGATGGAACCTTTACCTGCCGCGAAGTCTTCAAAAATTTACCCAAGCGCATCGACTTGATTGGACGTGTCCGCAAAGATGCCAGGCTCTACAAACTGCCTACGCCAGAGCAGGAAAACTGCGGACGCGGACGCAAGCGGGCTTACGGCGATCGTCTGCCCACGCCGGAGGAAATCCGCAAGGATCAGAACATTCCCTGGGTTGATGTCCGGGCCTATGCCGCCGGCAAAGAACATCTCTTCAACGTCAAAGAGATCTCGCCATGCCGCTGGAAGCATGCCGGCGGGGAGCGCACGCTGCGTCTTATCATCGTCCGGCCTCTCGCCTACCGCCTGAAAAAACGTGCCCCCATGAACTACCGCGCTCCTGCATACCTCATCACTACTGATCTGGCGCTACCGCTTGAAAAGATCCTTCAGGCCTACATCTGGAGATGGGAAATAGAGGTCAACTTCCGCGATGAGAAGACCTTGCTCGGTCTCGGGGAAGCACAGGTCCGCACGAGCAGAAGCATCGAAACGCTCACGCCGTTTCTGGTCGCAGTATACGCGATGCTGTTACTTGCTCTTGAGAAAGTCGGCGGTCGAAGACGCTCACTCCCGCCTCCTGCCTGGCAACGTCAACGAATCGCGGGACAATCGCGCACCTCCACGGCCCAGGCGTTGCGCGAGCTTCGGGCGGAAGTATGGGGGGAATCACTGGGTGGGAGAAATAAAAACAGCTTCATGAACACGAATGCATCGTTCATGAAGCTGATTCATTTGGAAAGCTGCGCGGCAACTGCCGTTTGTTATGCTACGGGATAGCCAAACGCGAGGAATCCCCGCCAACAGGCGGGGATTCTTTTTTTGGAGGGATCATCGAACGAGGAAGGGGAGTACGATTCAGACCTGCTCCTTCATGCTCTTCAGCGTTTTGGCGTATGCCGTGAACACGTCTTCCCTGGTCAGCATGCCAAGCACCAGGGTTGGATCCTCCGTGTCCACAACGGGCAACTGGGCCAGGTCCGACTCCACGAATTTGAGCAGGGCCGAATACAGGTCATCGTCAGGCTTGAGCAGCACGGCCTTTCGCGCGACGTCCTTGGCGACCAGCAGTTCACACAGGGTCGCCTCGTAGAGGACCTTGCGCAGATCCTGGACGGCCAGGATGCCGGTAATCCTGTCCCCGGCGCCGCGCACCGGGAAACAGAGTTCGTTGGAGTTGACGATGATGTCCGTCAGGGCGCCGAAATGCGTCCCTTCCTCCACGATGCTGACGCGCCCGGGCTTGTAGTGCGCCTGGACCTGTTCCCGCTCGAGTATGTTGATAGTGGCGTCGCCGACATGGGCCGGGGAGTCGAACTTGTTGTCCACCTGGTTCTCGTAGAGGGAAACATTATGCCCCAGGACGAGAGTCACAGCCGAGGCAAGCATGAGGGGGGCCAACAAGCCGTAGCCTTGGGTCAGCTCGCAGACCATAACCAGCGGACCGATGGGCGCGTTGGCCACGCCCGCGAAAAAGGCGGCCATACCCACCAGCACGTATCCGCCCGGCTCCGCCACCACCGTCGGAAAGAAACGCTGACCGAGCGTGCCCACCAGGCCACCGCTCATGCCTCCAACGAACAGGGCCGGCGCAAACATGCCGCCGCTCAAACCCGACCCGATGACCATGGATGTAGCCAGAATCTTGCCGACAATCATCCCGCCCATCATGGTCAACGAGAGCTTGCCGAGCATGGCCAGCTCCAGCCACCCCTGTCCGCCACCGAGAAGTTCGGGAAAACGGAAGCCGATGCAGGCCATGGCCAGGCCGCCCAGAGTCATGGCCGGAATAAACCCGAACCGGTCCGTCAGGGGCCAGAAAATCCTGTACTTGATGGCCGAAAAGGTGCGCACGTAGATCCAGCCCGACACCGCGCATACCAGGCCGAGCAAGGCATAGACCCCGAGTTCGCGAATGTCGGTAAATTCGAATCTCGGGATGCCAAAGATAGGCTCCGCACCAAAAACCATGGTGAAAATCGAATAGGACACCACTGAGGACATGATGGACGGCAGAAGGGCTTCCGCCTCGAAATCCTCCCGGTAAATGACCTCGACGGCCGTAAGCGCCCCGCCCAAAGGTGCCCTGAAGATGGCCCCCAGACCGCCAGCGGCACCGGCCAGCAGCATGATTCGCCGCTCCTTGGCCGAAAGTCTGAACTTGCTGGCTATCCATGAACCGCATCCCGCACCAAGCAAGGAAATGGGGCCCTCACGGCCGGCACTCCCGCCCGCAGCGATGGTCAGAATGGATGTCCCGGCCTTCATGAGCGGCACAAGGGGGGCGATAAGCCCTTCCTGCTGGTGAAAGCACTTGATCATGGAATCAGTTCCATCCGTGCCGCTGTGGCGGGTCTGGGGCATGAATCGGCGCATGAGATAGCCGGTAAGCAGGCCGACAGCTCCAAGAAACACGAAGATCAACCAGGGCCGGGGCGCCCCCGCAGGTCCGAAGAAAAGCTCCTCACCCGCCGGGGCAGGCAGGGTAAAGCCCGCCAGACGGTGGAGCAGATAAAACTTCAGGGCCTCCAGGCTCACATAGAAGGCAACGGCCGCCACTCCCGTCAGGGCACCGACCACAACGCCCAGGGCCAGGGACTTGAAATTCAGGACGGTATGATAACTGCGGACCAGATCCGCGTAGACCTTGAAGACGGAATGGAAAAATTTGCGCATGGGTGAAGGCTTAAACCAGACGGGCCTCGGGCAGGGCCAGAATGGTCCGACCCAAAGCAATGTCCTTGCCAATTTGGGTTTTGAGTTCGTCGAGACCGGAAAATTTTCGTTCGCCCCGCAGGCGCTGCACAAAATGGACCTTGAGCGGCCGGTCATACAGGTCCTCGTTCAGATCAAGGATGTGCACTTCGACCGAAAGCACCTCGTTGCCA
Organism: uncultured Desulfovibrionaceae bacterium; assembly: GCA_964597325.1. GTDB lineage: Bacteria > Desulfobacterota > Desulfovibrionia > Desulfovibrionales > Desulfomicrobiaceae > Desulfomicrobium. Next base: position 3,143 of record CAZQYA010000160.1, on the reverse strand, counting down.
AAGGTGGGATTGAATCCGATGTTGGCCACGGCCTTGTGGATCTGCCCGTCCAGTTCGGCCCAGCAGCAGTAGACGCCCGTCTTGGGAAAAAGTTCATCGATAAGATGGACGTTGGCCGTAGGAAACCCAAGCAGACGGCCACCGCGATTCTGGCCGCGCACCACCGTTCCGGCCACTCGGTAGAACCTTCCAAGTAGAGGCTTCGCGGCCCAGACATCACCGGCCTCGACCAGATCGCGGATACGCGTGGAACTGACAATGGTCTGATCCACCATGACCGGCTCCAACTGCTCGACGCCGAAACCCCACGTCTGCCCAAGCTCCTTCAGCAGACCGTAATTCCCGGCCCGCCCCTTGCCAAAGGCATAGTCGTAGCCGATAATGAGTTCCTTGACCTTCAGGCCGTCCACCAGAATACGCCGGACGAAATCTTCAGGAGCCATGCCGGCCATCTCCTGATTGAACTCCAGACAAAGAAGGTGGTCAATCCCGAGCGCCTTGATCAGTTCGGCCCGTTGCTCGTAAAGGGTTATGAACGGGGGCGTCTTCTTGCCCGTGAAAAACCGCAGAGGATGCGGCTCGAAGGTGACGACCACCGAAGGCAGGCCGTGTCCGGCGGCCAGATCCCGCACGCGGGCAATGAGACGCTGGTGTCCAATATGGACGCCGTCGAAATTGCCGATGGTGACGCAGGATCCGTTTTCCAGGCCGTCGATCTGGTCCGGCCATGTGACGCAATGCATGTTGTTTTGTTCCTCCCGAAAACAGGCTGCCTCGCCTCTATACCAAAAGCACCCGGGCTTCAACAAAGTGCAGGCCAGGAATAATTCCCGGACGAGACAACGCCAACCTGTCGAAATAAAAGTTATAAAATATTTTTTTGAAAAAAATCGAAGAAACCTCTTGCCAAAGCAGGGCCTCTCACATAAACACGCTTCTCACGTCACGCCGAAGTGGTGGAATTGGTAGACACGCTAGGTTCAGGGTCTAGTCGGGGTTCCCCGGTGGAGGTTCGAGTCCTCTCTTCGGCACCAGAGATCAAAGGGATTGCAGTTCGCTGCAATCCCTTTTTTCTTGCCCTTTTTTCAGCGAAACACCACTCCCACACCCTCCCTTTTTCCAGCCCCCCGGAAAGTTCCGCCGCGGCTACGCCAAAATCGTTCATGCCGCAGACGACAGCGAAAGGAGTCGCGCTTTCGACTCTGACTCAAGTGATTTGAGATGGCGGTATTTTAAAGAACTTGGCACAATCACAAGAGTATTCGATGAATTCCGCAATCGCAGGACATGTCGCCCTTGCAATTTGTGCACGCACTTATATATACTGCCAAAGTGCAGCCCAAACAGCTGCCCCAGATATTTTCCCGTACAAAAGCAAAACAAAAGGGTAGTATGCATGACCACAGAAACCGAACATAAATTACAAACACGACATCTTACCATAGACGACTATGAAGCTTTACGAGCCCTCCACAAGAGGGTCTACAAAAGCCTTGATACCCCGTGGACGCAAAAACAAATTGCCCTGCTGACCACCATCTTTCCCGAAGGACAGGTTTGCATCGAAGACAATGGGGAACTCGTAGCCATCGCTCTGTCAATCATCATCGACTTCAGCCTGTTCGGCAACCAGCACACCTATGATCAGATCGTTGGCAAAGGCACTTTCAAATCCCACGACCCGGAGGGGGACTACCTCTACGGGATCGAGGTCTTCGTGGACCCGGAATACCGGGGGATGCGTCTGGGAAGGCGCCTCTATGACGCACGCAAAGAGATCGCCGAGAACCTCAATCTCAAAGGCATCCTGCTGGGCGGGCGCATTCCCGGCTATCACACAGTCTCAAAGGAAATGACGCCCCAGGAGTACATTCTCAAGGTCAAAAGCCGCGAACTGTACGACCCGGTGCTCACTTTCCAGATGTCCAATGATTTCCACGTCCGCAATCTCCTCGACGATTACTGGCCGGGCGACCATGAATCCCGGGGCAATGCGGTGCTCCTGGAATGGATCAATATCTATTACCAGAAAAAGACACGACTGGTGGGGCGCACCAAATCCATCGCCCGTCTCGGCGTGGTCCAGTGGGAAATGCGCCGCTTCGAGTCCTTTGACGACTTCATGCAGCAGGTGGAGTTTTTCGTGGACACGGTCAGCGCCTACAAGGCGGACATCATCCTCTTTCCCGAACTCCTCAACGCGCCGCTCATCCGCATGTACGAAGGCATGCACCCCACCGACGCCATGCGCCGACTCTCAGAATACACCGAGCCCATGCGTCAGGCCATGACCGAGATGGCGCTCAGTTACAACGTCAACATCGTCACCGGCAGCGTGCCGCAGATCCAGGAGGACGGCACCCTGCACAATGTCAGCTTCCTGTGCCGGCGCGACGGCACCTGGGACAGCCAGGCCAAGCTGCACATCACCCCGGACGAGGAAGCGCACTGGGGCTTCTCGGGTGGACAAAACCTCAAGGTCTTTGAGACCGACGTGGGCAAAATCGGCATCCTCATCTGCTATGACGTGGAATTTCCGGAACTTGCCAGGCTGCAGACCATGAAGGGAATGAAGATGCTGCTGGTCCCGTTCTGGACCGACACCAAGAACGGATATTTGCGCGTTCGCCGCTGCGCCCAGGCCAGGGCCATCGAAAACGAATGCTTCGTGGCCATCTCCGGCAGCGTAGGCAACATCCCCAAGGTGGAAACCATGGGCATTCAGTATTCGCAGTCGGCCATCTTCACCCCGTCTGACTTCCCCTTCCCCCATGACGCCATCGCCTCGGAGGTGACCCCGGGCATCGAGACGACGCTCATCACCGACGTCGATCTCGACCTGCTCAAGGAACTGCGTACCCAAGGCAGCGTGCGCAACCTCTCAAGCCGGAGGACCGACCTCTACGAACTGCGGTGGAAAGGCGGCGAGTAGCCTGTTTTTCTTTCCGTTTGGCAGTTCCGATCCCGTACGGACCTCTCACCGTTCCGGGTTCTTTTCACCAGATGCATCCCTCTGAAAGTACGCATGTAGTCGAATTTCCCTGACGCCGTGATGCTGGCACTGTGAACCAAAAACGTGCCGCCGTGACGCGGCGCAGGGAGGTTCCATGCGGCATCCGACAGCAGACAGTTCCTGGTTCACC
>CAZQYA010000159.1:0-7082 GCA_964597325.1 uncultured Desulfovibrionaceae bacterium | reverse complement strand
GTCCATGGGGTTCTGATGGGACCCGTGGTTTCTCGTCTGTTCGGCCGGGAGCTTGTTCCATTGTTTGCAGGCCACCTGACAGCCGCGGCAGGCTGTACATATGGTCAGATCGATGAAGAATGATTTTCCTGACATAGTCGCTCCTTACGCTTTCTTCACGTTGACCATGAAGGCCTTGGTTTCCGGAATGCCGGTGTTTGGATCACCGACTGCAGGAGTGAGCAGGTTCGCCGCGTCCCCGCCGTCCTTGGGCCATACCCAGCCGAAGTGCCAGGGGATGCCCACCGCATGGACATCGTTCCCCATGACCTTGAAGGGCTTGATGCGCTTGGTCACGATGGCGATGGCCCAGAGTGTGCCACGAGGGTTCTCCAGGATGACCTTTTCGCCGTTCTGGATGCCCTTGAGTTCGGCCAGTTCCTCGCTCATTTCGCAGAACATCTGCGGCTGGGCCTCCGTCAACCAGGGCAGCCAGCGGGTGAGGACACCCGTCTGCCAGTGCTCCGAGACGCGGTAGGTCGAACAGACGAAGGGGTAGCGCGGATCGCAGGTCGAGCGACGGTGCGCCTCGTCGGCGAACATGAGGGCCGTGGGGTTGTTGAGCTGTTTCGAGAACGGATGCTCGGTGACCGGGCACTCCAGGGGCTCGTAGTATTCGGGCATGGGGCCGTCGTTGAGGCCGGGGCCGTAGAGCTGACCCATGCCGTGCTTGCGCATGATGAAGGGATGCCGCGCGTCGGGCGCGCCGCCGCCGTCCACCACGTCGATGGACCATTTGCCGCTGGCGGCGTCCCAGGCCACGACGGCCTTGTTGGGTGCCCAGGGCTTGCCGTTCAGGTCAACGGATGCGCGGTTGTAGATGATGCGGCGGTTGACCGGCCAGGACCAGGTCCAGTTGGGATACAGGCCGACGCGTTCCTGCTCGGGGGTCTGGGTCTTGTCGCGGCGGGCGGACATGTTGCCCCCTTCCGTGTAGGAGCCGGTATAGATCCAGTTGCCTGAACAGGTGGAGCCGTCGTCCTGCAGATGGCCGAAGGTGGCCACCTGGGTGCCGGCCTTCATGATCTTGCCCTTGATGTCGGTGTCTTTGAGGTAGTAGCCGTTGATGAGCTTGGCGACCTTGTGCGGGTCATAGACGTGGCCGTCGCCCCAGTCTTCGACATTGAGGTTCAGGACGGGATCCGGGAACGCGCCCTTCTCCTTCTTGTACATCTCGCGGATCTTGAGCATGAGCTCGTAGATGATGTCGCCGTCGGGCTTGGTGTCGCCCATGGGCTTGGGACCGGCATAGCGCCACTGCATCCAGCGGCCGGAGTTGGTGATGGAGCCTTCCTTTTCAACGGACACGCAGCAGGGCAGGAAGAAGACTTCGGTCTTGATCTTCTTGGGATCCATGCCCGGACCCTTCCAGAAGGAACCGGTCTCGTTGTCGAAGATGTTGACGTTGACCATCCAGTCCAGCTTGGACAGGGCTTCGCGGGTCTTGTTGGAGTCCGCGCCGCTGGCGGCGGGGTTCATGCCCCAGGCGAAGAAGCCCTTGAACTGGCCTTCGAGCATCTTGTCGATGAGCACGAGCCAGGACGCGTTCTGCCCGACATCGAGCTTGGGCATCCAGCTGTAGGCTGTGGGCAGGTCGGCGTTCTTGTAGTGGGCCTTAAGCAGGCTGGCGAAGTACTTGGGTTTGTTCTTCCACCAGTTGACGCTTTTGGGATCGGTGCTGACCGGGGTGTTGGCCTTGTTGTAATCCTCGATGGTCGCCCAGTTGGAGCGCGGGGTGGCCATGTAGCCCGGGATGATGTGGAAGAGCAGGGCCTGGTCCGTGGAGCCCTGCACGTTGGATTCGCCGCGCAGCGCGTTCACGCCGCCGCCGGCCACGCCCATGTTGCCCAGCAGCAGCTGGATGATGCTCATGGAGCGGATGTTCTGCACGCCCACGGTGTGCTGGGTCCAGCCCATGGCGTACATGATGGTCGCGGATTTGTCCGGTTTGCCCGTGGCGGTGTAGGCTTTGTACACGGCCATCAGCTTTTCCTTGGGGGTGCCGGTGATGGCGACGACCTTGTCGACGTCGTAACGGCTGTAATGCTTCTTCAGGATCTGGAAGACGCAGCGGGGATTCTGCAGGCTGTTGTCCCGTTTGGGAACGCCGTTCTCGTCCAGTTCAAAGGCCCAGGACGACTTGTCGTACTTGCGCTTGCCCTCGTCGAAACCGGAGAAGAGGCCGTCCTTGAAGTCGAAATCCTTGCCAACGATGAAGGATGCGTTGGTATAGTTGACAACATAATCCTTGAAATACAGATTGTTGTCCAAAATGTACTTGATCATGCCGCCCAGGAAACCGATGTCAGAACCCGACCGCAGGGGGGCGTAGATGTCGGCCTTGGACGAGGTGCGGGTGAAGCGGGGGTCGACGTGTATGACCGTCGCACCGTCTGCCTGTGCCCTGGTGACCCATTTCCAGCTGATGGGGTGGTTTTCGGCAGCGTTGCTGCCCATTACTAAAATGCAATCACTGTTTTTGATGTCGATCCAGTGATTGGTCATCGCGCCGCGTCCGAACGACTCTGCCAGAGCCGCAACAGTCGCGCTGTGTCAAATACGTGCCTGGTGCTCTATGTAGGTAAGCCCGAGGCTGCGGAGGAACGCCTGGTAGATCCAGCATTCCTCGTTGTCCATGGCCGCCGAACCGACGGAGGCCAGGGCTTCGGTACGGTTGACGATATCGCCCTTGGCGTTCTTTTCGGTGAAGGACGCATCACGGACTTTTTTCACGCGCTTGGCGATTTCCGTAAGACACCAGTCCCAGCTTTTCTCTTCCCACTTGTCGCTGCCGGCGGCGCGATAACGGGGCTTGAGGATACGCAGGGGATTTTCTGTCAGCTGGTAGATGGCTGAACCTTTGGAGCAGAGGGAACCTTCGCTGATGGGATGGTCCGGATCGCCTTCAATATTGATGGCGCGTTTGGTTTTTTCGTCGGTGGTGACGATGAGCCCGCAGCCTACCGAGCAATAGCAGCAGACCGAGGTGGTTTCCTTTCCTTTGCGAAGCTTCATGAGCTGCGCGTGGGCCGTGGTCGGCGCCAGGTCAAACCCCAGGCCTCCGAAGGCCGTGACCGCGGTGGCCGCGGCGGTGAGTTTGACGAATTCTCTTCTACCCAGTTTCATGCAGTGCCTCCTGACAATGTTTCTGGTGTTACCTGCCACGAATTTCACGGCCGAGGCTGATCTGCAGCCGGCGGCCCGACGGAAGGGGGACATCGAGGATCGGTCTGGTCCGGGCGAAGCTTCCAGACTCGGATTCCGCCATCCTGATCAGCACGCGTACTTTTGGAAACGCTCCCAGATCAAAGCCGAGACCCGAAAAGGGCAACAGCCCGTGCATGGGAGTAGCACCTGAGTGTTTTGTGGATACAGGGTGGAGTTTCGATACCGTTTCCGATTTTTCCATGATGCGATGTATGAAGGATAAATCAAAGAACTTGCAAGAAGATCCTTATTCCTCAAAGTCCGGCACCATAGCGCAGAGAAATTCGGCAAGAATGGGGAAGATGTCGTCGTCCCTGTGGTTGTAGCGGAACTCCAGTTCCTTGATGTACAGCGGGAAGTTTCGGGGGGAGATGCCCTTGAGGCGTCGGAACCAGTCCTTGGAAAAGGACCAGAATCCCTTTGAGGAGTCGATGAACAGACCTTTGTCGGCGTGACGGATATTGTAGGTCGCGGAGAGCTGGCTGCCGCCCGTCAGTAGCGCCGAGTACTGTTTGAATCGGTCTGTGTAGATGATTTTTCCGAGACTTGCCGTCCTGAGGCGGAAGTTCATCTTGAAATGGACAATGCTGTCTCCATCGAGTTCGGGGATGAGGTCGGCAAAGACGTGGTTTTCCCTTTCGACAATGCCGAAGACGGGCATCCGCCCACCGCGGGTGCTCATATCCATATGGAACTTTCCGGATCTGCTGAAATCGAGCCCCTCGATGGAGCGGATGATGAGTTTGGCGTCCAGGGAGTGGCTCAGGATGGCCATGCGCAGGGTGGTCACGGCTTTGTAGGCCGTATTGTAGGTCATGCCGAGCTGTTCGGCCATGCGTCCCGTCGGGACTTCCAGTTCGAAGAGTTTGATGAGACGCAGCCACTGTCTTGGTGTAAGATTTCCATTGTTTATGAAGCGTTGGCTGAAGTCGTGAAAGGTGTAGGCGCAGCGCGAGCAGCGCTTCCTCCCACCCTGGAGAGCATAGAGCTTCCGGCTGCGGCATTTGGGGCAGAATCGTTGATGGTTTTTCCAGCAAAATTGCAACAAATATTTTTTTGCTGAATTTTCACTTTTTATCAGGTTTTCAAATGATTGGAAATCCATCTTTAAAAAATCCTGTGCAAAAGTTTGGGCAATAGCTTCTTCCTGCTCTTCCAGCTTGTTTCTGTTTAGTGTTGACCTGTGTGGCTTTTATTATGTCTTGATTGACATAATTAGAAACTTCAACTGAGCTAAACTTCACGTTTTTGCACTGGATACGGCTTTTGCCCCTTTGAGGCAACCGCCCTTTGAGATGGTGGCGGCCTCCCGGCTTTTCGCGTACGCGGTTGTCTGACAAGAACGTTTTCCCAAGGAGGCTGACGTGGGACGCTTGTTTCGTACCGCCCTGCTTGTCCTGTGGGTTCTCACCATGACCTCTTGCCAGGAGGGGGAAGTCCACATTCTTCTTGACGAGGTGCCGTCGGGCGTGACCGATACCGAGGTCACCTTCGGTTCTTCGTTGGCCCTGCAGGGCCATGCCGGATATCTCGGGCAGGAGACGCTGCGCGCGGCCAAGCGTTACATCAGGCCCGTCAATGAGCAGGGTGGTGTGCGCGGCCGCACCATCCGTGTCATTACCCGGGACGATTCCTACGACCCCCCCAAATGTCTGGACAACACCCAGCGTTTTCTCATCGAGGACAAGGTTTTCGGTCTGTTCTGCTACGTCGGGACTCCGACGACGGTAAAGGCCATTCCCCTGGTCGAGGAAGCGAGGGTGCCCCTGGTGGGCATGTTCACGGGTGCCAATGCCTTGCGTGAACCGTTCACCCCATACCTCATCAACGTCAGGGCGTCCTACTACGAGGAGACCGGAGCCGCGGTGGAGCACATGGTTCAGGATCTCAAGCTGAAGCGCATCGCGGTTTTCTACCAGTACGATGCCTATGGCTTCGACGGCCTGACGGGCACCGAACTGGCCCTCAAGCGCTTCGGCCTGGAGCCCGTGGCCAGGGGCAGCTACGTGCGCGGCACCCACGACATCCGGGAAGGGCTTGAGCGCATCCGGGAGTCCGGGGCGGAGGCCGTGGTCATGATCGGCACCTCGGACCCGTGCGCCAACTTCATCCGCCAGTCCCTCAAAAGCGATTTTTCTCCCATTTTCTATATGGTCTCCTTCGTGGGCGCCAAGGAACTGTCCCGCAACCTCGTGGAGTCCGAGACCAGCCATGTCAACGTCATCATGTCCCAAGTGGTGCCGCCGCCCATCCGGCGCGACGGGACCATGGCCGAGAGCTCCGGTGAGTTCGTCCGCTTGTTGGAAAAGTATTACCCCGGTGAAGAGCCGAACTTCGTCGGCTTCGAGGGCTATATCAACGCCAAGGTCCTCGTGGAGGGTTTGAGGCGGGCCGGGCGCAATCTGACCCGGGAATCCTTCCTGGACGCCATCGGGTCCATGTCGGATTTTTCCCTGGGCGGTGACGTCAGTCTGAACTTCGGCCCCGACGACCACCAGGGCATGGACAGGGTCTATTTCACCCGCCTGCACGACGGCCGTTTCATCTTGCTTGAGGACTGGGCCGGACTGTCCGTGGAGGCCAGGCCATGAAGCCTTACGCCCGCATCTCCCTGAAGAACAAGATCTTTGTCTCCATCCTGGTCGTCATTCTCGTCATCAGCGCGACCATCGCCCTGCTGGCGCGCTGGATCCTCATCTCCGGCCTGACCAAGGAACTGGAGCAGCGCGGCGTGGCAGTGGCCCACTCCATCGCCGAGCGCGGCGGCGGCCTGGTCCTGGACAAGAACTACCCGGAGCTGTTGAATCTCATTTTCGACGAGGCGCGGCTGCGCGAGCGGCAGCACCTCATCAACTACATCTTCGTCCTGGACCGCAGCGGGCAGGTCCTGTCGCACACCTTCACGGTGCCTTTCCCCGGCCCCTTGAGCGTTGCCAACCCAATCCTCGAGGGCAACGTGCACAGCGTACGGCTGGTGTCGGTGGGCAGACAGACTTCCTACGATATCGCGGTGCCCATGAACGAGGGCCTCTACCGCATCGGCACCGTGCACGTGGGCCTGAGCAAGGAGCACATCGACAAGCTCGTGGCCAAGCTCCGCTTCATGTTCCTGGGCTTCATCTCGGCCGTCATCATCATCATCTTTTATGTCAGCCACCGCATCTCCCGCTATATCACGAGCCCCATCTCGAGTCTGACCAATATTTCCGACGAGTTGAGCCGGGGCAATTTCGACGTGCAGCTCGACCTCGGCGAGGGGCTGGACTGGGCCGTGACCAACTGTCCGGCCTACAAGGATACGAACATGCCGTGCTGGCATTTCGACGAACAGGGCCGGAAGTCCCGCAAGTCCGACGGCAGGACCGGGCAGGTCTGCGCCACCTGCCTCTTTTATAGAAAGCGTGAGGGGGACGAGGTCATCCAACTGGCCGATTCCTTCATGAGCATGGTCTGGTCCATCCGCCTGTACCGCAAACGCCTGCAGGAGTCGGAGATGAAATACCGCTCCCTCTTCGATTCGGGCCCGGACCCCATCTTCGTCGTGGACTGCAACACCGAGCGGATTCTGGATGCGAACCCGCGTACCGTGGAACTTTACGAGTACAGCAAGGAGGAGCTTGTCGGCCTGCCCTTCGGCAACCTCGGGCACGAACTGGTCCAGGAGTGCCTCTCCTCCCTGGAGAACGGGGAGTCCAACACCGGCTGCGTCTATTACCCGAAGGTCCTGCATTACAAGAAGAACGACCGGCCTTTCTACGTCAACATGCATGCCTGTCCCATTAGCTACGGCGGCACCCGCGCCATCATCGTTGCGGTGACGGACATCACCGAGATGA
>CAZQYA010000158.1:0-7165 GCA_964597325.1 uncultured Desulfovibrionaceae bacterium | reverse complement strand
TCTTGACCTCGCCCTTCTTGAACTGCTCGAAGGCGTCGCTCAGCTGTTCGCCGAGGTAGACGGACATGATGGCGGGCGGGGCCTCGTTGGCACCGAGACGGTGGTCGTTGGAGGCGCTGGCCACGGTGGCGCGCAGCAGCGGGCCGTACTTGTGCACGGCGCGGATGGCGGCGGCGCAGAAGACCAGGAACTGGGCGTTTTCATGGGGCGTGTCGCCGGGATCGAACAGGCAGCCGACTTCGTCGTTGCCGATGGAGTAGTTCAGGTGCTTGCCCGAGCCGTTGATGCCGGCAAAGGGCTTTTCGTGCAGCAGGCAGGTCATGCCGTAACGCTTGGCCACGGTGCGCAGAACGGTCATGACCAGCTGGTTGTGATCCGTGGCCAGGTTGCCCTGCTCAAAGATGGGGGCAATTTCGAACTGGCTGGGGGCCACCTCGTTGTGGCGGGTCTTGACCGGGACGCCCAGCTTGAAGAGCTCGCGGTCCACTTCCATCATGAAGGACATGACGCGACGCGGGGTCACGCCGAAATACTGGTCCTCGAACTCCTGACCCTTGGGCGGCTTGGCGCCGAACAGGCTGCGGCCGGCGATGAGCAGGTCGGGGCGGGCAAACACGAAGTTGCGGTCGATGAGAAAATATTCCTGTTCGGAACCGGCGTAGCAGGTGACAGGCAGCTTGGTCTCGACGCCGAAAAGACTCAGGACGCGCTTGGCTTCCTTGTTCAGGGCCTGCAGGGAACGCAGCAGCGGGGTCTTCTTGTCCAGGGCCTCGCCGGTCCAGGACACGAAGGCCGTGGGGATGCACAGGAAAGTTCCGTTGGGGTTTTCGATGATGTAGGCCGGGCTGGTCACATCCCAGGCGGTGTAGCCGCGGGCTTCAAAGGTGGCGCGCAGTCCGCCGGACGGAAAACTGGAGGCGTCGGGCTCGCCCTGGATGAGCATCTTGCCGCTGAATTCGGCCACGGCGCCGCCCTTGCCGTCAGGAACCAGGAAGGAGTCGTGCTTCTCGGCGGTCAGTCCGGTCAGGGGGTAAAAAACATGGGTGAAGTGCGAAGCGCCCTTTTCGATGGCCCAATCCTTCATGGCGTTGGCGACGACATCTGCAACGGACGGGTCCAGCTTGGCTCCCAGCTCGATGGTCTTCTTCAGGGATTTATAGATATTCTTGGGCAGACGCTCGCGCATGACGGTGTCGTTGAACACGTTGCTGCCGAAAACCTCGGTCGGAGAGGTTTCGCTGAAGTTCAGGGGTGCGTGCGTGGGTTTGTAATCGGTGTTGGCCGTGATAGCGTCCCGACGGGCCGTAAGTCCGTTCATGATATCCTCCAGGACAAGTTAATGTATTCGTATATGAGCCAGGTGCCTTTGTCAGAATTGTTCGCAAACAAGCAATTCAGATGCCATAATTACAACTCATTGAAATATATTGATCTCGCTTTTCAAGGCGTAAATTAGATTACATTTTTGAAATATGCAATCATGGCAAATTCGCCACATACGGCAATAAAGTAACGTTTTTGTCAAATTGAGCCACAGGTACTTCGCAAGTCCTCTTTTGCGCGTCCCGAAACGGTCCCCAACTGCAAAAATCCCCCTGAATCCGGCCAATGCCCCTGGAAACCCGAGAACCAGCACTGAATTTTTCACCCCGCTCTTGCGGAAATGTTTACAAATGTGCAATATCTCCGGAGGATTCCCGTCGATTCCGCCCCCTGTAACACGGAGAAAGGCCCATGTCAGCACCCGGCGCCGAAAATCTGCATCTGCTGTCCCGATACCCCGTCTTCACCGCCGCCAGGAGCGTATGGGGCTACGAAATCATGACCACGTCCGGGCTGGTCGCGCCCAAAAACGGGGACCGGGACGACGTCGGCGTCGCCGTCATCTCCGGGGACTATGTCGGCCTCAAGGCCATCCTGGCCCGGAACAAGAAGATGCTCCTGGCCTATTCCCCCGCACAGCTGGAACATTTCGTTCCCCGGGCCCTGCCGCCACAGGCGTCGGCCATCCTTGCAGGGCCGGAATGCCAGCAGGACGCGTCCCTGCTGCCGGCCCTGGCCGCAATGGCGGCCGAAGGGCACACCGTGGCCCTGGAGTGGGACGGGGCCGTCACGCCCGGCTCCCCTCTTCTCGGAACGGCGGGCCTCATCTGCCTGTCCGATGGCGGCATGGCCACGGATTCCGCCCTGCAGTCCGTCCTGGCCCGCGGTGCCGACGGCCCTTTGCCCTGCCTGGTACGCAACGTGACCGCCGGGAGCGAGGTGGAGAGCCTCCATGCCCTCGGCGTGACCCTGTTCCAGGGGCGCTTTTTCAAGACGGCAGAAATCATACCCGGCCGCAAACTGTCGTCTCATCAAAACTCGCGCCTGCAGATCCTGCGCGTCATCGAGGCTCCGGACCCGGACCTGGACGCCCTGGCCCGCACCATCCAGGCCGACGTCAGCCTGAGCTACAGGCTGCTGGCCTTCCTCAACTCCCCTGCCTTCGGCTTCATGCGCAAGATCGACTCCATCCGCCAGGCCATAACCCTGCTGGGCTGGATCAACGTCCGCAACTGGCTTCGCGCCGTGCTGCTGACCGACATGGCCCAGGGCGAGGTTCAGGGCGAACTGCTGCACCTGGCCCTGCGTCGCGGCCGCTTCCTGGAACAGCTGGTCAAGGAAAACGACTACTGGGGGTTCAAGCCTGACACGATGTTCCTCCTCGGGCTCTTTTCCCTGCTGGACGCCATTCTGGGGGTGCCCATGGACGAGGCCCTGTCCGGGCTGCCCCTGACCGACACCCAGAAAAAGGCACTGACATCCCAGGGCCCGACGGAGTGCACGCCGCTGCTGGGCCTCATGACGGACTTCGAAGATCCGAATCCAGACCTGGACAGAATGATCCAGGACCTGAGTCTGGAGCCGGATGACGCATACCGACTGCACCGGGAGGCGGGCTCCTGGGCGGCCGATATTCTCGAGGTGGGGGAACAGACCTGAAGAAGTGCCGCGGCAGCCACGCTGTCTCGGCGCGAGTCACGCCGCGGCCCGACCGGAAGGGACTCCCGGAAGCCCGCTGCGACCGGGAGCGCCGGACAATGGCTGGTCCGCTTCAGGCCAGAGGCGCAACCTTCCAGATATCCTGCGCATATTCCATGATGGAACGGTCGCTCGAAAACCTGCCCATGCTCGCCGTGTTCAGGATGGACATACGCGTCCAGCGTTCCTGATCTTCGTATGCCTTGGCGACCTCGCCCTGGGCTTTCACATAGCCCTCATAGTCCGCCAGGACCATGTAATAATCACCGTGTGACAGCAGGGAGTCGACGATGGGCCTGAACAGGTCCGGGGCCTCGGGCGAAAAGAAGCCCGTGGCGACCATATCCAGGGCTTTTTTCAGTTCCAGGCAACTTTCACAAATCTGCAAGGGGTCGTAGCCCGTCTCGCGCATGGAAACCACTTCGTCCTCGGTGTGTCCGAACAGGAAGAAGTTCTCGGCGCCCACGGCGTCGCGTATCTCGATGTTGGCGCCGTCCAGGGTGCCAATGGTCAGGGCGCCGTTCAGGGCGAATTTCATGTTGCCCGTGCCCGAGGCCTCCATGCCGGCCGTGGATATCTGTTCGGAGAGGTCCGCCGCGGGCATGAGCTTTTCGGCCTGGGATACGCAATAGTTGGGCAGGAAGACCACGCGCAGGGCCGTGCCCACGGCCGGGTCGGCGTTGACGATCCGGGCCACGGAGTTGATGAGCTTGATGATGAGTTTGGCCTGCAAATAGCCGGGAGCGGCCTTGCCGCCGAAAAAGACCGTGCGCGGCACGTGCCTTCCACCGGCCTCGGTGCGTATGCGGTTGTAAAGGGTGATGACGTGCAAGACATTGAGAATCTGGCGTTTGTACTCGTGGATGCGCTTGACGTGCATGTCAAAGAGTGTGGTCGGATTCAGCCCCACCCCCAGTTTGCGCAGCACATAGCGGGCCAGGAGTTTCTTGTTGCGCCGCCGCACCTCCAGCCAGCTTTTCCGGAATTCCGGGTCGTCAGCATGGGGGGCCAGCTCCGACAGCCGGTCCAGATCAGTGGCCCATCCTTCGCCGATGGCGGAGGTGATGAGCTCGGACAGGGCCGGGTTGGCCTGCAGAAGCCAACGCCTGGGCGTGACGCCATTGGTCACATTGGTGAAGCGGCCGGGAAAGAATTCACTGAATTCACGAAAAAGCCTCTTGCGCAGGATGCGCGAGTGCAGTTCGGCCACGCCGTTGACCTTGTGGCTGCCGACGATGGCCAGATGGGCCATTCGCACCTGCTTGCCGTTGCCTTCGGCGATAAGGGACAGGGTACGGAGCAAATCCACCCGTCCGGGATAACGCTCGGCAACCTCGTCCAGGAACCGGCGATTGATCTCGAAAATAATCTGCATGTGCCGCGGCAGTACCCGTCCCACCAGGTCCACGGACCATGTCTCCAGGGCCTCGGGCAGAACCGTATGGTTGGTGTATGAGAAGGTCTTCTGGCAGATGCCCCAGGCGCGGTCCCAGGGCAGAGCCTCGTCGTCCACCAGGATGCGCATGAGCTCGGCGATGGCGATGGCCGGATGCGTGTCGTTGAGCTGTACGGCCACCTGGTCGGGAAAGCAGTCGAAGGAGGAATAGTTGTTCTTGCGGAAGCGGCGCAGGATGTCCTGGAAGGTCGCGGCCACGAAAAAATACTGCTGCCGGAGCCTGAGCTCCTTGCCCCGCGGGCTCTGGTCGTTGGGGTACAGGACCTTGGAAATATTCTCGCTCTCGGCCTTGGCCTGAACGGCCCCGATGTAGTCGCCGCGATTGAAGATCTCCAGCTCGAAGTCGCGGGTGGAGATGGCCTTCCACAAGCGCATGTTGGTCACGTTGCCGTTCATGAACCCCGGGACCAGAATGTCGCAGGCCATGGCCATGACCGACTCCGTGTCCACCCAGCGGAAACGCTCCCTGCCTGCGCTGTCCTCGTAGACCTCGCTGCGTCCGTAAAAGTGAATGCGATACATGAAGTTTCCGCGACGCAGAACCCACGGCGAGTCCTGGCGCAACCAGTTGTCGGCGCATTCATGCTGATACCCGTCCACGATAGTCTGATAAAAAATGCCGTAGTCGTAGAGGATCCCGTAGCCATATCCGGGTATTCTGCAGGTGGCCATGGAGTCCATGTAACAGGAGGCCAGGCGCCCCAGTCCGCCGTTGCCCAGGCCGGGGTTCCACTCCTCCTCAAGAATCTCGTCGAGCTCCAGACCGAACTCGCGAACGGCGGCGCGACACTCCTCCTCCAGGCCCAGGGACTGGATGTAGTTCATGAGGAAGCGGCCCGGAAGAAATTCCAGGGACATGTAATAGACCCGTTTGGAGATGGAGTCGTAGTAGGACCGCTGGGTTTCCAGCCATTTGGCCAAGAGGCGTTCGCGGACGCTGTAGCACAGTCCCAGAAAATAATGCCCCTGGCGCGGCGGATAGGGATCGCTTCCCAGAGTCATGGACACATGACGCTGAATGTCATCCTTGAGGGTCTCGACGGTCTGCTCGAACTGTGCGGTGCTCATGGTTCCTCCTATTTCTGCCTTTCCTGTACCCCGAACACGGAAACATTCCAATCGGAATCTGCTTCTTTACAGCTTGCGCACAGGTCTTACCTACCCTGGAAACAAGGAGGAGACGAATGTTCGCCAGAACCACCCTCGTATTCACCACCCTGCTGCTCGCAACGGTCCTAGCCTGGCCGTCTGGAGGATATGCCATGGAAAAAATCATCAAGCCCAAAGACGAGTGGCGCAAGGTCCTGACCCCGGAACAGTTTCGCATACTGCGCGAAAAGGGGACGGAACCCGCGTTCACCGGAAAATATCACGACCATCACGACACGGGAGTTTATGTCTGCGCCGGATGCGCGACCCCGCTTTTCGGCTCTGACGCCAAATTCGACTCCGGAACCGGCTGGCCCAGCTTTTTCCGGCCCATCCATCAGGACAACGTGGCCACCCACGAGGACAGGTCCTGGTTCATGGTCCGAACGGAAGTGGTCTGCGCCGTATGCGACGGCCACCTCGGCCATGTCTTTCCCGACGGCCCGCCCCCGACGGGGCTGCGTTACTGCATCAATTCCGCTGCATTAAATTTTGTGGCGGATACTGAGGAGTGAGCAACTGAATACGCCGGAATACGGAGAAATTCACGCCGAATTTGCACGCAATTCCATAGCGATGCGTCGGGGTTGCCTAATGCAGTTTGTTCGGATAAAGGAGCCTGCTGTTATGAAAACACACCGCACATGCGGCCGGCATTTCGCATTATCGGACACTCTGCACTTTCCCCCCTGCCGGCGGCGTAAATCAGCACATCACGAGGTACGTATATGAACGGTCACGGCGCTTTTGTCGTAACCTCGCTCTTTTTCGTCCTGCTCGCCACCCTGGTGGGTTTCGGGGCGTACAAGACGGCGCGAATGGATGCCAGGGAGAAATTTCTGCCCCGCATCGAAGCGCTGAAAGAGGAACGACAGGAACTGGCCCGCCAGGTGGCGGAGCTCGAAAAAATGAAGGTCAAGGAAATAACGGTAACGGCGTACAGCCCAAGCGTCGCCGAATACGACGCGGATCCTCACGTCACGGCCAGCATGGTCAAGGTCCGGCCCGGCATCGTGGCCGTCAGCCGTGATCTGTTCGACCAGGGCTGGGTGTTCGGCAAAAAGGTGTACGTCAAAGGGCACGGGGTCTTCGAAATCGCCGACCTCATGAACAAGCGCCACAAGGAGCGCGTGGACATCTTCTTTCCCAACGCCGATGAAGCCAGACGCTTTGGCATCAAACAGGTCAAGGTGGCCCTGCTGGCCGGCTAGCCGGCTCCTGTTCACCGCCAGACTGCACGACGAAGCCCCCGTCCCCGACGGGGGCTTCGTCGTTTATATGGCTTGCCGCGCTTCACCCGCAAGGACGAAATCACAAAGAAACCCCGTCTCATCTGCAACGATGAAACGGGGCTTTTTCGTTTTTCACGAAGCGTTCGAAAAGACTGCGTCTATCTGACTGTAAAAAAATCACAACATGCAGGCCGTTCCAAAATGGTGAGATGCAAGGAAGCGAAAAAATCCAGGGCGCGCAGTGTATTGCGGATACATAAGCGGTCTGGATTTTTTCGCTGACGCGGCAGATCGCCGTTTTGGGGCG
>CAZQYA010000157.1:0-7236 GCA_964597325.1 uncultured Desulfovibrionaceae bacterium | reverse complement strand
TCTCCCTTAGTTAATTGTCCTATATTAGCAGATAATTATGAAGAACCTGTTCCGAGAATCCCGCCAGGACCATGCGCGTGATGCTGTGCACCTCTTCCTCGTCGTCCACCACGAGAAGCTTCCAGGCCGCCCTGCCGCCCCGGAAAGGGGCGAGGACAACGGACTCGTCGGCAAAGACGACTTCTTCGCGCAGGTCATTGTCGGTCATCATCCCTCCGTTTCCCGCCGGACGATCCTAGTCCGGGTAGGTTGCGCGGATGGCCAGCATCTCGCCTATGCTGTCCAGAAAAATATCCACCAGCTCGGGATCGAACTGCCTGCCCCGCTGATCTCGCACGTATTCGATCACCTCATCCAGGGGCCAGGCCTTTTTGTAGACCCGGTCGGAGGCCAGGGCGTCAAACACATCGGCCAGGGCCGTGATGCGCCCGAAAATGTGCGTCTCGTCCTCCAACAGGCCATGGGGGTAACCCGTGCCGTCCCAGCGCTCGTGATGCTGCAGGGCTATGGTCGCGGCCGTGCGCATGATCCGGCGTGGCGAGCCTTTGAGAATCGAATGGCCTATGACGGTGTGACTCTTGATGATGTTGAACTCATCCTCGGTCAGTTTCCCTGGCTTGAAAAGGATGGAGTCGGGGATGCCGATCTTGCCTACGTCGTGCATGGGCGAGGCCATGCGCAGCAGCTGGGCCCGCTCCTCGGTCAAGCCGGCCCTGACGGCCAGAAGGTAGGAGTACTCCGCCACGCGCCTGACGTGCTGGGCCGTCTCCTTGGAGCGCGTCTCCACCACCTCACCGAGGGTCAGCACCACCTCCCGCTGGGTGGCCACGATCTCCTCCGTGAGAAAGAGGTTGTTCAGAGCCACGGTGATGTTGCCGCCCAGAATGTGCAGAAGACCCTGCTCCGTCTCGTTCAGGGGCCGTCCGAAGGAAGCATACAGAAAATAATCCTGATCCGCATGGCTGTTGTAGAAACGCGCCGCGAGTTCCTTGTCCAGAACGTGCACCACCCCGCCCGATGCCACAGCGGTATGCAGCTCGAACATCCTCTCGTTCGGTGTCTCCATGCACAAGCCCCGCTTCTCGATGGCCTCGAAACACCCGTCCCGAAAAGTCCCGACCATGCCGAACTCGGCGCAGGACATGGACGCGCAGCGCCCGGTACGCAGGATGTGCTCCAAGGCGAGGACAAAGAAGTCCTGCACCGAGGTCACGGCAAAAAGCTCCGAAGACGCGGCGATGATGCCCTGCAGCCCCAGTCTGCCGTGATCGATGGTGCGCAGGTCGTTGTAGGAGCGGATGGCCGCGGTGATGGCCGTGAACAGACGCTGTTCGCTCAACTCCGCCTTGTGCTTGTAATCATTGATGTCGTACTCGGTGATGACCTTGCGTTCGGGCGCCTGTCCGGGCTGGCCCGTGCGCAGGATGATGCGCACAAAAGAATTGCAGGCCTCCCTGCGCACGTAGCGGGCAAACTCCAGCCCGGCATTCTCCGTCTCCATGACCACGTCCAGAAGGATCACCGCCGTGTCGGGATGCCTGTGCAACAGCTCCCTGGCCTCCTTGGCCGAATAGGCGTGCAGGTACTCCACGGGCGTGTTCTGGTACCGATAATCGCCCAGAGTCAACTCCGTGACCTTGTGCACGAAGTCGTCGTCGTCCACGATCATGATCTTCCATGAACCGTGGGTTTCCGTGGACGGTGCCGGACTCTCTTCCGCAAAATGAACTTCATCCATCATCATATTCTCGTCTCTCATCTCCAGGACTCCGTCCGGTGCGTTCTAGTCACGAAATTTTTCGCGAATGGACAAAAAGGCGTCCATCTCGCCCAGCAGCACATCGACCATACGCGGATCAAACATGCCTCCCCGCTCCGCGGAGATGAATTCCCGCACACGCGCCACGGGCCAGGCCTCCTTGTAAACCCTGCGGGACAGCAGGGAGTCAAAGACATCCACCAGACAGGCGATGCGGCCAAAGGGGTGAATGTCCTCGCCGGCGAGTCCGCCGGGATACCCCTCACCATTCCAGCGTTCGTGATGCTCGTGGGCAATTACGGCCGCGGCCTTCATGATGGGCCGCGACGACCCTTTGAGCATCTGGTAGCCGATGCGGGTGTGGGTCTTCATAACCTCGAATTCGTCACTGGTCAGCTTGCCCGGCTTGAGGAGGATGGAGTCCGGAATGCCGATCTTGCCCACGTCGTGCATGGGGGAGGCGAGGCGAATCAACTCCACGTCCTGAGGCTCGAAGCCGAGCAGGTCCGCCATCCTGCGGCAGCACTCGGAGACGCGCCGCACGTGGCTGGCCGTTTCCTTGGATCGCGACTCCACGCAATCGCCCAGGGTGAAAATGATCTCCTTCTGGCTGTTGGCCAGTTCCAGACCCAGCTGCACGTTGTCCAAGGCAATGGACACGTTTCTGGAAAACACCTCCACCAGCCGACGCTCGAAGGGCGACAGCGCGCGGTCCAGCCGGAAAAAGAGCAGGCTCTCCGCCCCCTGCCTGGAACAAAAATACTGGAGAAAATAATCTCCGGAGAACACGCTTTGCTTCTGGCGGACCGCGTCGTCAAGCACCCGGCGTACTTCGTCGTCAAGAGCGCACAGGACACCTCCTCCGCACCGGCTGAATTCCCCGGTGCCGGCCAGAACGGCGATATTCCCGTCCTGCACCGTCGCCGCGAACCCCGACGGGGAATGCAGGAACAGGCAATCCTCGTTGACGCGCAGCAGGGAACTCATCTGGTTCAACACGCCCCGGGCAAAGAGCTCCATGTCCCCATGCTGGAACAGGCCGCGGGTGGAGTTGATGATGAGTTCAAGCCCCTGGCGGCTTCGTTCGATGACCCGGAGGTCGTTGAAGGAGCGGATGGCCGTGGCCACGGTGGAAAAAAGCTTCTGGGCCGTGAGCTCGGTCTTGTGTTTGTAATCGTTGATGTCGTAGCGGGTGATCACGTCCCGTTCGGGCGCCTGGCCCGGCTGCCCCGTGCGCAGGATGATGCGCACCAGGCCGTTGCCGAGCTCCCCCCGGATGAACTCCACAAGATCGAGACCGGCATGACCCGTCTCCATGACCACGTCCAGGAGAATGACGGCGATGTCGGAATCCGTGCGAAGCATCTCCATGGCCTCGCTACCGGAATAGGCGCTCAAGAATTCGAGACCCTTGCCCGAAAAAGTCATGCCCTCCAGAACCATCCTGGTAATGACATGCACCTCCTCCTCGTCGTCCACGATGAGGAGCTTCCACTTCGGCAGGGTCCGGGTACGGCGGACCTGCTGGAGTTCTTCGGCAAACTGCAGCTCGTCGGTGGAATGATTCAGGGCCGGGTCGGGAGAGGTATCGTTCATTGTTTCACCGCAATTTGTGATTCCACACCTGTCCGGTGACAGGACTTACTACGTTCTCCTGCCATGAACCCTGAAATATATCAAAGCGTTTTTCCAATTGCTCCGACTGTCATACGCATGACCCGGGCGGCCACTCGCGCGGCCGCCCGACTGCATGTCTACAACAGCTTGAGCCTCTCGGGCAGGGAGAGGCCCTGGGTGCCGGCCCGCAGGAGCGCCTCTTCCCCGGCCATGACGCAGACCGCCCCGCCTGCCGCGGCCTCGCGCAGAACGGTCCCGAACTCGCGCAGGTGCCGCTCCTCCGTGGCCAGCACCTCGTCACGGATGCGCTGCCGGGTTTCGGTCGTGACCCCGGCCAGATGCTGGGTCATGGCCGTGAACCCCTTGGCGTCGGGGAGCTGGTAGGGGTCCAGGTCGCCGGAGGTGCCTATGACGGCCTTGAGGAGTTCCCCGCCGTCCAGCTTGACGGTCTCCAGGAACTTTCCGCACCCGTCGAAGGCCGTCAGGGTGGAGACGATATTGGGATCACGATACGACCCAAAGGACATGAGCCCAGTCAGACGCCCGTAGTTGCAGAACCCGCCGTACGCCCCGCCCAGAACCCGGACCTGCTCCCACAGCCATGTGGTGCGCAGGTACTTGGAAGCCACCAGGCTTGACGCATGAAAGGCATAGCCCGCGGCATGAAGGTCGCAGATCTTGCCGACGTAGTTGACCTGGGCAGGAATGATCAGGCCCTCGTGTTCGGCTCCGGCAATGCCGGTCCAGGCGGCCGGATTTTGCGCGCCACCGGGCAGCCCCGCAAGGAAATCCCGGAATTTCGGACCGTGGGCTTCGAGCATGCCCTCGTCCATGGTCAGGTTGACCAGGGCGCCATCCCGACGGACCGTGATGGCGCGCAGCGCCTCGAGGTCGGCCAGGACGCCAGGCCAGTCGCTGTCCAGACGCGCGACCAGCTCGCGCAGGAACATGAGGTAGGAGATGCCGCCCATGCGCTCCTGGAGGCTGTCGGCCAGGTTGAAGCGCGACCGCAGGCGCAGGCCCACGAAATGATGGCCCGACGGCACCAGGGCGTGCTCAAGGCCGGCCTTCTCTTCCAGGACCATCTGCCGGAAACGCTCCCGGTCGTCGAAGCGGGTTCTGGTCAGGGCGTCGCCGACGATGTCCAGCATGTCGTCCACCCGTTCGCCCACGGCCTTGGCGCGCATGACCATGCGCGCCACCGGGCTGCCGCCGCCCTCGCGCATGGAGAGGATCTTGCGCACATAGACGCCGCCCGTCTTGCTGCCGATGCGCTTGGAAAAGGAGGCATAGTCTTCAGTTTCGGTGCCCATCTCGGTCAGGGCCCTCCCGAAGAGCGGCAGCAGCGGGATGAGCCGCTCGGGCACCGCCGCCAGGTCCAGGGCCAGGTCCAGGTAGCAGATGTCGTTGGTGGGCAGGTCGTGCAGCAGGGCCGTGGCACCGTCCCAGTCGCGTGCCTCGGAGGGCGTCACCCGGACCTGCGGCTCGATGTCCTCCCGGGAGAGGCTCGGCAGGGTGGCCAGGGCCTCGGGGGAGTCGGGGGCCTCCTGCATGCGGCGCAGCTCTTCGGTGCGCCGGACCAGATCCTCGTCCGTCAGGTCCGCACGCGCGGCGCGAAGCTGCGCGATGCGCCCCTGCTCCTCTTCCTCGACACGGGCCGCGTACCCGGCCTCGGGTTCGAGGATGACCACGGAGTGGTGCGGATTTTCCAGAATGTAACGCCGGATGAGCTCCTCGAACACCCTCTCGCCCCGGGCCAGCCGCTCCTTGAGGGCACTCAGGGGCTTTTCGAAGGCCACCAGTTCGAGCGGATCCAGGTCGTAGAGCCAGGACCCCAGCGCCCGCAGCATGACGATGAGCCCACGCGGGTAAGCCCCGGTGTTGTTCTCGCGCAGGTCGAATTCCGCGGAATTGATGCCCGCCTCCACGAGGTCGGCCTCAAAGCCCTGCTCCACGATGCCCTCGAGGGTTGAGATCACGAGTTTCCTGACCGCCTCGAAATTTTCCGGCCGCACACCCTTCAGGCCCACGGAATAGTACATCTGGGCCATCTCGTGCTCAACGCCCGCGCCCGTCAGGTCCTCCCCGAGGCCGGACTCGATAAGGGCCCTGCGCAGGGGCGACGCGTTCAGGCCCGTGAGCAGGCCGTCGAGGATCTTGCAGGCCAGCACGGTCTCGGGATCCTCCTTGCCGGGCAGCAGCCAGTTCATGGTCAGCATGCCCAGGCCCTCGCCCTCCTCGCCCGAAGCCTCGAAACCCCGGCGAACCTCGCGCGGCGCGGTGAAGCGCTCCTGGATGCCGATGGAGGAGTCCACGGTCAGGGTATCGAAGCGGTCCAGATACTCGCCCAGCATTTCGAGACGCGCCTCGGGGTCGTCGTCGCCGTAGAAAAAGATCCAGGCGTTGGCCGGGTGGTAGTAGGTCCGGTGGAACTCCAGGAACTGTTCATAGGTCAGGTCCGTGATGGCCGCCGGATGACCGCCGGAATCCAGGCCGTAGGTGGTGTCCGGGTAGAGGGACTGCTGGGAGTGCTCGGCCAGCTGCGAGTCGGGCGAGGAATAGACGCCCTTCATCTCGTTGTAGACCACGCCCTTGACGGCCAGTGGCGCATCGGCCGCGGGCAGATCGAGGTGCCAGCCCTCCTGTTCGAAGATGTCCCTGGTGATCCGCGGGAAAAAGACCGCATCCAGGTACACGTCCACCAGGTTGCGAAAGTCCTGCAGATTCTGGCTGGCCACGGGGTAGCAGGTCTTGTCCGGGTAGGTCATGGCGTTCAGGAAGGTCTGCAGGGAGCCCTTCAGAAGATCCACGAAGGGCTCCTTGACGGGATACTTGCGCGACCCGCACAGCACGGAATGCTCCAGGATATGCGCCACACCCGTGGAGTCGGCGGGCGGCGTGCGGAAGGTGATGCCGAAGACCTTGTTCTCGTCGTCGTTGCGCATGGAGAGGATGCGCGCCCCGGTCTTGTCGTGGACATAGAGGTCGGCCTTTGAGGCGATCTCCTGGACATGTGTCGAGGAAACGAGGGTGAAACCGGTGGACATGGGCGCTTAAGCTCCTTTGGGGATGGATTGACCGCAAAAAAACGCGGAGTTGTGTCATACAGTGCCAATTCGCTTTGCAAGCACGAACGCTTTCTGTAAAGAGCGAAGCGGTAAAGTCAACCTGACCCGAGGAGAATTCCATGTCCAAGATTCTTGTCACCGGCGGCGCCGGATACATCGGTTCCCACACGACCCTGGCCCTGAACGAGGCCGGCTACGAGGTCGTGGTCTACGACAACCTGTCCACCGGCCGTGCCGAGGCCGTGCTGCCCCCGGCACGCCTGGTGGTCGGCGACCTGGCCGAGACGGACCGGCTGGACAGGCTCATGCAGGAGGAAGGCTTTTCGGCCATCCTGCACTTCGCGGGCTCCATCGTGGTGCCCGAATCCGTGGAAAATCCGCTCAAATACTACATGAACAACACCAACAACACCACGGAGCTGATCCGGCTGGCCGTCAAAAACAACATTCCGCGCTTCATCTTCTCCTCCACGGCCGCGGTCTACGGCATGCCCGACACCCCCGCCGTGACCGAAGACAGCCCCACCAGCCCCATCAACCCCTACGGCCGCACCAAGCTCATGAGCGAGTGGGTCATCCAGGACACGGCCTTTGCCCACCCGGAGTTCTCCTTCGTCATCCTGCGCTACTTCAACGTGGCCGGGGCCGACCCCGAAGGCCGCATCGGCCAGTGCACGCCCGACGCCACGCACCTCATCAAGGTCGCCTCCCAGGCCGCCCTGGGCCGGCGCGAGGCTCTGCACATCTTCGGCACGGACTACGACACGCCCGACGGCACCTGCATCCGCGACT
>CAZQYA010000156.1:0-7249 GCA_964597325.1 uncultured Desulfovibrionaceae bacterium | reverse complement strand
AGACCGCAAGCGTCATGACCGGCGGCTACTACCGCACCGGCGACAAGGCCTGGGTGGACGAGGACGGCTTCTTCTGGTTCCTGGGCCGCATCGACGACCTCATCAAGAGCTCCGGTTACCGCATCGGACCCTTCGAAGTGGAAAGCGCCCTCATCACGCACCCGGCCGTGGTCGAAGCCGCCGTGACCGGCGTGCCGGACCCGGACCGCGGCCAGGCCGTCAAGGCCACCATCACCCTGGCCGCAGGCTACGAGCCCTCCGACGCCCTGACCAAAGAAATCCAGAACCACGTCAAGAAAGTGACTGCGCCGTATAAATACCCGCGTATCGTCGAATACGTCAGCGAACTACCCAAAACCATCAGCGGCAAAATCAAACGCGCCGAGATCCGGGCCAAGGATCAGGCGTAGGAAGAGTGAAGAGAAGCGGGGCCAGCCCCGCACCCCGCAAGGGGCTCGCCCCTTGACCCGATTATTCGAGATAAGGCCACGCTTCGGTGTGGCCTTTTTGTTGTCGTTTGGTTGGCGTTACGGAACTTCCGTAACGAAGGTTCCGGAATGGCGTTCGAGTTGCGGGCTTGAGCGGTTGCGGCCAAAGACGTCTTTGGCCGCGATCCGCAAGACGGCTGGCCTTTTTCTTGCTCAACCAAGGGCATGGCGTCATTTTTTCTTTATTGTGTACCGCTTCCGCCGAAGTGGCATTTGGATCGGTTATGAAGGCGTGGATATTCTATCCTCCCCTCAAGGCCATGTCCGGCGGCTGCATGGTCTTGTTGCAGATCGCCCGGCAGTTGCTGGCCATGGGGCGGCTCGGGGGCGTGCTTTATTGGGAGAATCCAGCGGAGGGACCTGAAGCTGAAGGCTTGCCATGGGTGCGCGCCGGCAAGGCGCCCATGCGGCGCGGGGACGTGTATCTCGTGCCTGAGGGATGGCCCAACGCTCTTGTTTTCGGGTTTCGCGCCGGGTGTCGGACCGTGGTCTACTGCCAGAACTGGTCGTATCTGTTCCATGGCCTGGAAGAGGGCGTGCACTGGCGTGATTTGCCTGTGGATTTCCTGGCTGTTTCCGATCCCGTGGCCTGGCATATGGAGCAGGTGCTGGGCAAGCGGCCGGGTATCGTGCGTCCTGCGATTGATACGCAGGTGTTTTACGCGCCTAGTTCCAAGCCCGACGGCCCGGCGCGCATCGCCTTCATGCCCCGCAAGAACAAGGCCCTGGCCGACCAGATCCGGCGCATCTTCGAGGAACGCAACCCCGGAGCCGCGGTGGAGTGGGTCCCGGTCCACGGCCTGGATCGGCAGGGCGTCGCCGATGTCCTGCGATCCTGCCATGTGTTCCTGACCACAGGCTTCCCCGAAGGCTGCCCACTCCCGCCTCTGGAGGCCATGGCCTGCGGCTGCCTGTGCGCGGGTTTTGCCGGTTTCGGCGGGTGGGACTACATGCGCCAGGTGGATGCCGGTGGCT
Organism: uncultured Desulfovibrionaceae bacterium; assembly: GCA_964597325.1. Lineage (GTDB taxonomy): Bacteria > Desulfobacterota > Desulfovibrionia > Desulfovibrionales > Desulfomicrobiaceae > Desulfomicrobium. The sequence continues at coordinate 5,786 of CAZQYA010000156.1, read as the reverse complement.
TCGCGCCGCACGGCTATGCGCTGCGCGATGTGCCCTGGGAGGGCAATGGCTGGTGGGTTGCGGACGGGGATGTGCTGGGGGCGGCGATGGGGCTGGAGAGGGCTTTGGGCGCGATACGGGACTCGGACGTGTCTGCCCGAGCCGTGCAGACTGCCTTGGCGTTCGATAACGGGGCGCAGAGGCGTGAACTGGAGGCCGCTTTCGGGGATTTTCGCCTTGAAGGTGGCGGACGGCAATGAACCGTCTCCTGCGCAACCATCCGCGCATCCTGCTCGTGTCGGCGCGTCATTACCTCATGGCGGAGCTGGCTGCCGGTTGCCAGGCCCTGGGCATTGAGCATGAGTACCTTTTTCTGGGCGGTGTCGCTTCGGGAGCGGAACTCGAAGCTCAACTCCAGGCAGCGGTGCAGCGCTTGCGACCGCACTTCCTGTTGACCATGAATCTCCTCGGGCTGGACCGTGAAGGGCTGGTCAGCGAATTCTGCCGGGTGCGGTCATTGCCGCTGCTCAACTGGTTCGTGGACCGGCCCGAACTTTTCCTTCCTGAATACAGCAATCTGGACAATCCCTGGCTCGTCCATGCCGCATGGGACAGGGACGCGGTGGAATGGCTCCGTGCTTCCGGACATGCGGACGCCTTTCATCTGCCCCTGGCGGCGGATCTCTCACGGATTCGTTTCGAGCCGGAACGGGCTGCATGCCGCGACACGGGGTTTGTCGGCAACTCCATGCAGGCCGCAGTGGAACGATGCTGGGGCAACGCTGCGCAGTCCGAGGCTGCGAGGCCCTTCTGGGACGCGGTCGCGATGTCCTTTGCTCAGAGTGAGTCTAGGGCCTTGGAGGAGCATATGCGTGACAGGCACCCGCAGGCCCTGGAATTGCGCAGCCGGTGCAACGCCCCGGCCAGACTCGCCCTGGACGGGTTCCTCTACTGGCGGGCCACGCAACTCTATCGCCTCGATTGTCTGCGCGCTCTTTTGCCCTTTGCCCCCGTAGTGGCCGGGGACGGGCACTGGCAAACCATGCTTCCCCCGGGTTCGTGGACGTATGCCGCGCCCCTGCAGTATTATTCAGACCTGCCGGATTTTTACAGGGAGACACGGGTCAGCTTCAACACGACGAGCATGCAGATGAAAGGCGCCCTGAACCAGCGCGTGTTCGACGTGCCGGCCAGTGGGGGCTTTCTGCTGACGGACTGGCGCGAGCAGTTGGGCGAAGCCTTCGAGGAGGGGCGCGAGGTGGTCTGCTACCGTGAGGTCGGGGAAATCGGAGACGTGCTTCGTCATTATTTGGCCAACCCGTCGGCCAGGTTGGAGATCGTCAGGCGTGCCCGGCAGCGGATCGAGAGGGAGCATTCCTACGCGCATCGCATTGCGGTGGCCTGCCGGGAGATGCGGCGCATCCATGGGACTCCGGCATGAAGCTTTTCACGGTCATCCTGCACTACGGCCCGGTCGAGCGCACCGCGAGTCTGCACAGGCAACTGCTCGCCGCGGATCCCGGGGAGGACGTCCTCGTCTTTGATAACGCCGCGGTGGAGGCGTACCCAGGAGCATGGGCGCGGGCTGAAAAGAATCTTTACTGGGCCGGGGCCTTTGAACGGGTCATGCAGAGCCTTGCGGAGCAGGGCGCGTCGCATGTCTGGTTCCTGAACAACGACCTGCGTTTTGTTTCCAGGGCCCCAATTATCGGCCGGGCTCGTGTGCGGCTGGAAAGAGCCGAACGCCTGATGGGCAGGGTGGGGGTATATTCTCCGACAGCGACATCCAATCCATATCATCCCCAGATGGTGGAACGCCCCGGTGGGCAGTTCAGCCTGGTGCGCTATGTGGACGGTATTGCCCCCCTGGTCAGCGTGGACTTCTGGCGGCGGCTCGGCGGGATAGACTTCGAGGGCAATCCGTTCGGATACGGAGTGGATGTCTGGTTTTCGAGCCGTGCGCGGGACCACGGCTATTCCTGCGTGGTGGACCACCAAGTGGTCGTCAGGCATGCGTATCATTCAACGGCACGGGAAGTGGACGGTTTTTTGGTTCGGGCCGCAGAGGCCGAGTCGGCCTATCTCGCGGACCGTCTGGGGTCGGAATACCGGCGCGTCGTGACGCAGATGGCTTCGGAGGTTCGGGATTTCGGGTGAGTCTGGGCAGGGGTTCATTCCAGTGACCGGGCGAGCTCCGCGGCTTCCTGATGGCGGCCCAATTGCCGCAGGGTTTTGACCTGTTCGAGAATCCGTGTCGCCGTGTTTTCAGGATACATGAAGCAGTCTATGGCCATGCGTGTTTCCAGGCCGTGTTCCGACGCAAGCAGACCCAGGGCGGTGATGAATTCCGTGACGGTCGAGATCGGGAACCTGTCCGGGATATGCTGGCGCAGGGCGTTGCCGATCATGATGCAGTCCGATGGGATGCGCTGGCCGGCAATGGACTGGCCGATGCCGGTAACGCGCAGCCCGAAGGTAAGCACTTCAGGGTTGGTGATGGGTCTGGGTGCGGAACTGAGCTGCTGCATACATTGCCTCGCCAGGACCGGTTCCGTGAGGGCTTTGATGGCTCCGGCCTGCGGATTCCATCTGAAATGATTTTCCAGCCATTTGGGCCAATCTTTCGGTACGCGCAGGCCCCCTCGCATGATCGTGGTGGAAACGTCCGCGTCTTTTTTGCCTAGGCATGCATAGAGTTCGTCACAGTGAAATTCGCCCGGTCTGTGCTGGGCCCCGTCCGCGTCCAACCCGGCATCTTTCCCTCCGAAGACGCTGATGTGCAGTCTATGCCCCGGCGCATTGTCCCGCAGGCGTTTGACGTCATCGCGGATGTCTTGAGGCGACCGCCCTTCGTCCTGCAGCAGGATGACATTCATTTCCGGTCTGGTCGGCAGGTCGCGGCCATGCAGCCAGTCCATGATGGCCTCGCCGGCCCGACGGGCGCTCTGCCCATCCCTGCCCTGGTCCAGTGCCATGGCGTAGCGATGTCTGATTGAGGAGCGCCCCGCAGGGTTTGCCAGTTCCGATTGCACCGCGTCGCGCAGGCTCTCCATTGAGTCCACCAGCACGGCCGCATCGCGGGTCATGTACTCGATGTCCTGGGCCCGGTAGTAAGGGAATTCCGTGAGGCGCGGGTTGTTGAAGAGGACCACTGGCTTGTCCAGAAGCAGGAACTCGATGAAGATTGAGGATACGTCGCTGATCATGAGATCCGCGGCATGCATCATTCCTGAGTAGTCGGCGTCTTCGAGGTAGAAGATATTGGGGTTTGTCGCCGCGATGTTCGCGTACATTGTTTTGAAGCGATCTTCCGTCATGTTGTGCAGCTTGATGAGGAGCACCGTGTCCTTGTCGGCCAGCTTTCGTATTCCCTCTCCCACGCAGTGTATGGCTGAGAGTTCAGGGTTGTAGGTCGGGGCGAAGAGGATGATCCGTTTTGCCGGGTCGATGCCCATTTTTTCGCAGAATATCGCCTTGGATTGAGCTTGCGGGCCGAAGAGCTGGTCGGATTTGATGAAGCCCGTGACGCGAATGGGAATGAAGACATTGTCCAGGAGCCTGCGGCGGTGCAGTGGCCCGGGTACGAGGAGCATCTGCGAGAGGTTTTCCCTGCGTATGATGTCCGAGTCCGTGTAAAAAGCACCTTTGCAGATCATGCCGTGGCCGACGTTGATCACGTTTTCGATCTCCGGGATGCGGAAATGACAGGCATCGGCCACGATGGTTGCGTCAGGCTTGAATTCGTCAGGCCTGACATAAAACGGTGCTTTTGTTTGTAAACGGCGTATCTGGGCGTCGGGCAGGCCCCATTGGGGGATTTCCGGGGCGCCCGGGAAAAATTCGGGAGCTGAGAAGGCGGTCTCAGCCAGGCCGTTTGCGCTTAAGAATTCCTGGATGGGCTCCAGAAAGGGGAGGTGGAGACTCCGTTCGACGTAGAAGAGGACTTTTTTCAGTTCGTTCATGGAGGGCCTGTGCCGGAGCCGTCAACGTCCGGCCGAAGGGCCACTCTCGGAGAGCCAGCCCAGATAGAGTTGTTCCCAGAATGGTTCGCCTGCCGCCTTGGCCCATTGGACGCTGCGGATTGCCTTGCGGCGCAAAACGGCAGGGTCCGCAGCGATTTTTTCGAGTTTTTCCCGAGCGTGAGCGGCCATTTCCGGCGTGCCTGCCTTGTGTGCAGTCTTGATCAGCTGGATGTAGCGCGATCTGCTCGGATGGAACTGGGCCGCCAGGGTGCGGATATGGAGCGCCTCCCTGTACGACTGCCTGGATTCGAACCATCCCGCCAGCAGATCATATCCCTCTTCCCACAGCGGTTCCCGGTCCAGCATATCCAGAAGGGCCTGCGGTCCTGCGTCGTGTGCTTCCCGGTTGAGTTCGTCGGAGTGCTCTGCGGTGAGGCAGACAGATGCGAGAAGCCAGTCGTTCAGGCGAATTCCGTAGCCATCCCGGCCGGCGTGGAGGTGGAGGTCCGGCGTCATGTTCCGCTCGTGCCTGGAAAGGAGCAGGGCCGAATTGGTCTGGTCGTGGTCGAACCTGCCCGGCGTCTGGCTGGTGTGATGGAAGACGACGCTCTTCGGGACGCAGCGGAAGCGGCGTCCCTGCGAGCCAAGGGTCAGGCAGAGGTCTATGTCCTCGCAGCCATTTCGGTACCCTTCAAAAAAGCCTCCGGCCTGCATGAAGGTTTCTCGGGTCATGCATATGGCCGCGGCAGTCACGGCCTTGGGATAACGCTGCCTGGTGGCCAGGGGATGGGTGGCCGGGAAGTATTCATAAAGATGCTCGACCTGCGTCTCGGGAAGGAAGGCGATGCCGAGATGCTGGATGAGATTGCTTCCAGGGTACAGCAACAGGGGGCCCACCGCGCCAAGGGTCTTGTCCGAATGCAGCGCATCAAGCAGCGGCGGAAGCCATCCGGGAGTCAGTTCCGTGTCGTTGTTCAGGAAGAAGAGCGTGTCCGATGACGCCATCTGTGCGCCAATGTTGCAAGCACGCGCAAAGCCTTCGTTGGTATCGCAGTGGAAGGACAGGAACGCGTCACCCCAGAGTTGCGCGCCCATTGCGTGGAGTTCATCCCGCGTGCGGTCGGTGGACGCGTTATCGACGACTATTACCTCGATATCTTCCGGCGTGTGTTGCTTGAGCGACAGCAGGCACGTCGAGGTGAATTCCCATTGGTTGTAGACCGGGATGATGATGGAGAGGGTGCGCATCGGGTCGAAAAATTTTCCTTGGTTCTGGGTGCGGACCTATTGGGCAAACATGGCCAGGGCCTGCTTCAGGTCTTCTTCGAAATCGACTTCAATGCAGCGGTAGGTCGAAATGTCCACAGCAGAAAATTCGATCCCCTGTTTGATAAGCATTTCCACGCCCATCTCGAAATAATCCTGCTCCTGGCAGGATGCCAGGGCCTGGAGAAAGACAGGAATGTCATTTTTTTGAATACGGTTCACGCCCACGGCTTCACCTTGGGGGGATGCAACTTGTTTGGAAATTTCCAGGATAGATCCCACTTCGTCCGCACGATACTTGACCTCTTCCTCGCCGCATTTCTTGCGGTCCACCGCCACGGCATTCCCCTCATGGGCCGCGATCTGTCGGATTACGCCTTCATCAAAGACCACGTCGCCATTGCACCAGATGACGTCGTCATCCAGGAATTCCAGGGCACAGCACAGGCTCTTGGAGGTGTTGGTGATGTAGTAGATGGGGTTGTAGCGGTAGAAGACGTCAGGAAATTCTTCCATGATCAGGTTTTTCTTGAACCCAACGACCACGTATATCTCGTTGATCCCGAACTGGCGGAAAAT
>CAZQYA010000155.1:0-7304 GCA_964597325.1 uncultured Desulfovibrionaceae bacterium | reverse complement strand
CTGGTAGAGCGCTGCGTTCGGGACGCAGAGACCGGAGGTTCAAATCCTCTCATCCCGACCATAAGAAAACAAGGGGTTAGATGTAAAAGTCTAACCCCTCTTTCTTTTTCAAAACATCTTTCCCCCACCATATCCCCCACCTTAATTTTAAAAAAACTCCCCTCAGGCGACAAATCCCGTGGCAAATTGTCCTTGACCTGACTGATGACAAATCCTTGCCCTATGGCATTCGGAAGCAGAGGCAAATCGATAGCCGTCTAATCGAGGAACGGAGGCGGCACTGCAATTCCGTTTGCTGCATTCAAGTCTAATCAATATGCCTTCGGCAGCCTTCTGTCGGAAGTTTGGGGGGAAATTTGATAGGGGGAAACCCTCAAGAATTGAGTGGTCCGAAGTTTTCCGGCAGGTCACCCATGACGGCCTTGCCGTATGAGTTCCAGACATTTTGTCACCTCCTCTCAGTTCTAGAAGTTTTAAGCCAATAACCTTTGCCAAACATTTTGTTCATTATTTACGTTTGTTCAAAATTAATATACACCGCAAAATAATGAACACCCGCCGAAGGAGTCCGCTATGAACTTGGAAAAACGTCACCTATTGAGCACGGCAGCCGAGGCCGCGTCACAGTTGACCGGGCTAGATATCGCCATAGAAAAACCAGACATTGAGGACGCGAGAGGCATTGATGCGGTTGTAACTATACGCAGCCAAGACGGCAGGGTCCGTTTGCCGCTTGTTATCTCGTATAAGCTGACCAAGACCACCCTCGGGCCAGTCACGGCCAGCATCAGGAATCTCACCCATCACAGGGGCATGGTGGTTGCTCCTTACGTCCCCCCCAAACTCGCCGAGGAATTGAAGAATCTCGGCATCCCTTTCATGGACGCGACAGGAAACATGTTCATCGACGAGCCCCCGTATTTCATCTACGTCATAGGTCAAGCTCGCACCCCCAAAAAACACACTATCCGAAATTCAGCTTTCAACCCCATGAGCATGCAGGTCATATTTACCCTCCTGTGCATGCCCGAACGCGTGTCAACTGCCTATAGAAACATTGCCGACGAATCGGGAGTATCTCTAGGAACAGTGGCGAACACCGTGCGCTCCTTGGAGCAAGCGGGCTTCGTTGTCGACAGGGGCGGACGGGGCAGATCACTTACAAAGGTCGACAATCTTTTGCGCCGGTGGGTCCTAGAGTATGGCGAACGGCTTCGCCCAAAGCTGCTCCTAGGGAGATTCTCCCCGGTGGACTCATCTTGGCACAGCATGCGCAATGCCATGCCCGGCCCAAGATGCTATTTGAGCGGTGAGTCCGCGGCAGCGATTCTCACTAACTACCTCAAACCAACCATGCAAACATTCTTCCTCAAAGGTGACGTTAAAGATTTTGCTATTTACAACAGGCTCAAAAAAGATCCACAGGGAACAGTAGAATGCCTGAAATCATTCTGGCATTTTGATTACCCATGGAGACATGATGATCTAGCTCCGCCGCTTCTCATCTACGCCGATCTCCTTGCCAGTGGCGACCCAAGAAACATTGAAACAGCAGATATAATTTATGAACAATTCCTCTCCTCTCACTCTGAATGATGATGACGGCAAATTCGATGCGTTACAAAAAATCGCTGACATAGCGGCGGAACATCATATCCCCTTTTTCTTGGTCGGGGCCATGGCCAGAGACCTACTCCTCGCGAAAGTGCATGACATGAGCAAAGAACGGCGCACCATGGACGTAGATATTGGGGTCATGGTCGGGTCATGGGCAGAGTTTTCAAGCTTCTGTGCAGCCTTGACTGCCAAAAACTTCGAACGTCATCCGAGGATGAGACAAAGATTTCTATCTGACAAAGGCATTATCATCGACATTGTTCCGTTCGGGGGATTAGCAGATTCTGAGGGGTGCATCTCTTGGCCACCAGACAATGATCCGAAGATGTGCGTAACTGGATTTGAAGATGCGCTCAGGGATTGTTTGCAAATAAAAATTAGCGAGACTCTGTTTGTAAACGTTGTATCTTTGCCAGGCCTAGCCATGCTGAAAATATTAGCTTGGTCTGACAGGCATTACCAGTCGAGCAAAGACGCTCAAGATTTCGAATTACTCCTACGTCTCTATGGAGACATGTCAAACTCCCGTCTATTTGGTCCTGAAGTTGCTTTAATGGAAAAACACAACTTCGATATAGATATGGCAGGACCAGAATTACTAGGACAGGACATTGGGAGCATCGCGTCTGATGAAACAAGACTGCGCCTTGTACGAATCATGAATAGCCACGAAGAGGAAGTTAGTCTGAACGAGATACTCGTCGAGCAGATCTCAATGTATCTTCCAGGACGCGATTACAGACGTGCCGAGGCCATATTGGGGTGCGTTCTTTCAGGAATCAAATTCGTCAAAGAAATTGATGCGCACTAGCCTCTGTAACGCCTTTCCCCTGCGTGACGAGGCATTGGAAGCATCGCCGCATCCTCCCCACCGCCTCAAACTGCTCTCCCCCCGGGAGGAAAAAAAGCTTGTCGCATTGTTGCATGGAAGGCATAAGGTACGGAGACTTTTCAACAGCCACGCAAGGACTGCCAGCACCCATGCAGAACCAGAACAGCATTCAACCACCTATCCATAAAACACCTTCGGACGACCCCACGCCCTCCATCCTTCTTGTCGAAGACAACGCCGTCGTCGCCTTTGAAATGCAGCACCGGTTGCACCAGCTCGGCTACACCGTCCAGGGCATCATCGCCACGGGTGAGGAAGCTGTCGAAGCAGTGGCTACGCAGCCCCCGTCCCTCATCCTCATGGACATTTTTCTCGATGGTCCCATGGACGGCATCGAGGCCGCCCAGAGGATTCTCAAAAACACGCAGATCCCCATCATCTTTCTTACGGGCCATGACGACGAGGAAACACTGGGCCGCGCCAAGATCACCGAAAGTTTCGGTTACATCATCAAGCCCGCCAAACCGCGAGACCTGCATGTGGCCATCGAGATGGCCCTGTACAAGCATGGAACATCACTGGCCCTGCAAAAAAGCGAGATGCAATACAGGCAATTGTTCAATTCCATGCTCAACGGATTCGCCCTGCACGAGGTGGTGACCAACGGCGAGGGACGTCCCGTTGATCTCGTTTTTCTCGACGTCAACCCGGCCTTCGCCAACTTCCTCGACATACAGGAGGAACTCATCGTCGGCCGCAGCCTGCGCCAGCTTTCGGACAAGGTGGAGCCCTTCTGGGTCGAGATTCTGGGCAACGCGGCCATTACCCGCGAATCCGTGCGTTTCGACGGTTTTGCAGGATTCATGGACAAGCATTTCTCCGTCGTGGCCTTCAGTCCCCAGCAGGGGCAGGTGGCAGCCATCTTCGAGGACACCACGGGCCGCAAGGAGGCTGAAAAGCGTCTCCAGCACCGCACCTTCCACGACGCCCTGACCAACCTGCCCAACAGGGCTCTGTGCCTGGACCGCATCAGGCAGGCCATGGACAGGGCCGGATTCCGCGAAGACTACCTTTTCGCCGTGGTCCTGGTGGACATCGACCGCTTCAAGGACATCAACGACAGCATCGGGCATTTCGTCGGCGACATGCTCCTGAAGACCATCGGCAACCTCCTGCGCGGCCAGGTCACGGCCATCGATACGGTCGCCCGGTTGGGTGACGACGAATTCGTCGTCCTGCTCGAAGAACTGCCGTCCAAAAAAAGCGGAGTCGCCGCCCTCAGGAAGATCAAGGAAACCCTGAACCGGTCCATGGTCATCGAAGGACACACCCTGCACATCCCCGCCTGCCTGGGTGCGCTGTTCGGCCCCGGCAACTTCGACGCGCCCGAAGGCTACCTGCAGAGCGCCAACATCGCCCTGCGCCACGCCCAGGAACAGGGGCCAGACCAGATGCGTTTCTATACGCCCGAAATGCAGGACAAGGCCAAACGCAAGATGAACACGGAAAGCCGGCTGCGCAACGCCATCCGGGACGACGAATTCCGTCTGGCCCTGCAGCCTATTTTCGCTTTCGGGAAGGAACCCGTCCTGACCGGCTTTGAAGCCCTTCTCCGCTGGAAACCCAAGGACTGCGACTGGATCTCGCCCGTAGAATTCATTCCCATCGCAGAACAGACGGGCCTCATCCTGCCTATCGGCCAATGGGTGCTTGAGCAGTCATGCAAGGTCCTGAAATCCTGGCAAGAGGAATTTCCCGAACACCCGCTGAGCCTTTCGGTCAACCTCTCGGCCCGCCAGTTCTCCGACGCGGACCTGGTAAAAAACCTCCTTGATTGCATCGAACGAAACGGCATCCTTCCCGAACGACTCAAGCTGGAAATCACCGAGAGCGACGTCATGACCAACCCAGAGACCACCATCCAGAAGCTGCGGGAGATGAAGCAGCTCGGCGTGGACATCCTGGTCGACGATTTCGGGACGGGCTATTCCTCCATGAGCTACCTGCAGCGTTTTCCCATCGACACCCTCAAAATCGACCGCAGCTTCGTGTCCCAACTGGACCAGCACGCCAACCGGGTCATCGTGCGCACCATCGTCAACCTGGCCCACAGCCTGGGGCTTTCCGTGGTGGCCGAGGGCATAGAGAACGAAAGCCAGTACCGGACCCTGCGAGACATGGGCTGCGAATTCGCCCAGGGCTACCACTTCTCGAGGCCGATATTCCTGGACAGCGTGGCGGAGTTCATCATCGGACATCTGGAACCCTGAGGGGGCCGGCACCTCCAGGACGAAGGGAGAGGCCCGGGGCGGAAACGATGGCGAGGACCGAGCCGGACTCAGCTCTGTTTTGCGTGCGAGACCTGAAACCGCTTCTGCAGGACCAGGCCGGTGTCTGTCCGGAAAAAAAGCTTGCGCCCCACGTTGCCGCCCACGCTGGACGCTGAGACCCGTACGCCTTCCCGGGCCAGAGTCTCCAGGGCTACCTCCACGTTACGCCGCCCGGCGGAAGTGTCGGAGTCCTGATGAAGGGGCGACGCCCCGCCGAAAATCTTGCACTCCAGACTGTCGACATAGATTCCATGCCTGGCGAACTCGCCCAGCAATGCCCGGATGGAAGAATCCACATAGCGAAAGCGTTCCTGCGCATCCTCGGACCTGAAAAAATCGCCCATCCGCGGCAGCAGGGCGTGGAAGATCCCCCCCCACTTGTACTTCTCGCAATACATTGTCACCGAAACGCACGAACCAAGCACCGTCTGCACGACGGTCGGTGTCTTGTAGAGCCCGCCCTGCCCCACGAGAAGGTATTCATGGGGCACCCCCAGGCACTCCCTGAATTCCCTGGGGTCACCGGAATGGTGCGCCAGCTGTTTTTTCGCCTTCTTATGCATTGCGGTCATGAAGCTCATGAGTATACGTTGTTCCTGGTTCGAGGGAAACGGTTCTTCCTCGAAAAAACTACACTTTACCAATGCAGAAGTCATCACAGGAAAACACATTTCGTCCAGGCCTTCGCCTGGAACTGCCCTACCTCGTCGACGCCCTGGCCAAGGACCACGGTTTCCTGCACGATGCCCGCCAGTTCGAGTTTCTGACCGAAGTCGTGGCCGACCAGCATCGGCACGGAGAACCGCCCCTTTCGTCCTTCCTGGTTGCCGGCTGCGACCGCGGCATCGACGCCTACAGCCTGTGCATCTCCCTGCTGGAGGCGTCCAGAGCACTGCCCGGACTCGACTTCTCGATACTGGGCACGGACTTTCTCCCCGCCAATCTGGACAGGGCCATGCGCGGGATCTACCCCGCCGCCACGGTTCGGGACCTGCCTGAAGCTCTGATCAAACGCTACTTCCTGCGCAGCCGCAATTCCGCGGACGAACTGGTCCGGCTACGCCCCGGGGTACGCGCCCAGGTCAATTTCCGCTGCCAGGACATCTTCGAGAACTTTTCCCTGCGCGAGCCCATGGATGTCATCGTCTGCCGCCAGGTTCTGCACCATTTTCACACCGCCCTGACCACGGCAATGGCCGACCGGCTGCGCGAATATCTTGCCCCGGGCGGCATTCTCGTTCTGGGAGCCCGCCTCCCCAGAATCCGAGGACTCCGTCATCTCGGACACGACCTGTACCAGGCGGTATGATCGATTTTCCGGACGGTTACGGATTTACTCATCACCATTTGGAGTATATGCTCGGCTTCGTGAGGTCACTACATACAGGGAGTCCACGCTCATGACCAAGAAAATCCGCATCCTCATTGTCGACGACTCGGCCCTCGTACGCCAGACCCTGACATCCATCTATTCCTCCGACCCGGAAATCGAGGTCATCGGCGCCGCAGGCGACCCCTTCGCCGCAGCCGAAATCATGCGGGAGACCGTCCCGGACGTTCTGTCCCTGGACGTGGAGATGCCCCGGATGGACGGCATCACATTTCTGAAGAAGATCATGAGCCAGCATCCCATCCCGACCATCATCTGCTCCACCCTGACGGAAAAGAATGCCGAGACCACCATGAAAGCCCTGGAATACGGAGCCGTATCCATTATCCAGAAACCCAAGGTGGGCACCAAGCAGTTCATGGAGGAGTCGCGGATCACCCTTTGCGATGAAGTCAAGGCTGCGGCCGGAGCCAAGGTGCAGAAATACGTGCCGCGCACCCTCAAGGTCAGCCCGAAGCTCTCGGCCGACGCCGTCATCCAGAAGACCACGTCCAAGGCCATGGTCCAGACGACGGAAAAGATCATCGTGGTGGGCGCCTCCACGGGTGGAACCGAGGCCCTGCTGACCCTGCTGCAGGCCATGCCCGTGGACAGCCCCGGCATCGTCATCGTGCAGCACATGCCGGAAAAATTCACGGCCGCCTTTGCCCAGCGCCTGAACACCCTGTGCGACATCACAGTCAAGGAAGCCGTGGACAACGACACCGTGCTGCGTGGCCAGGCCCTCCTCGCGCCGGGCAATTTGCACATGCTCCTCAAGCGAAGCGGAGCCAGATATTATGTGCAGATCAAGGACGGCCCCCTCGTTTCCCGGCATCGTCCGTCCGTCGATGTGCTCTTTCGGTCGGCGGCCCGTTACGCGGGCAAGAACGCGGTTGGTGTGATCATGACCGGAATGGGCGACGACGGCGCCAAAGCCATGCTGGAAATGCACGAGGCCGGTGCCGTAACCGTGGCCCAGGACGAGGCCACGTGCGTGGTCTTCGGCATGCCGGGTGAAGCCGTGAAGATGGGAGGGGTGGACAAGGTCCTGCCTCTGACCCAGATCGCGCCTATCGTTCTGCAGCTCTGCCGATCCTAGCAGGCTGCTGAAAAAACGGCGATCTGCTTCGTCACTGCAGACAATCCAGACCCT
>CAZQYA010000154.1:0-7407 GCA_964597325.1 uncultured Desulfovibrionaceae bacterium | reverse complement strand
CGCCAACCATGAGCCCTTTCGTGACATCATCGATCGTTTCAGCCTCCTGCTGGGGCGTCAGGCCGAAGTCCGTGTGACCCTGCCGCCTGTGGACCTGGCCGGACTCGTCGTGGACGAAACAACTTTTCTCGGGGGACAGCCGCTGATCGGATTTGTCGCCCCCGACGCCTTCGGGCCGGCCTTCCGGGAGTCCGCGAGAGGCGTGTGGCCTGTGCTCGGCGTCATCTTTCCCGTCCTGGGCGAGGCCCTGGCCTCGGTCACGGCCAGGCTGGAGGCGGATCCGGATTGGGTCTCGTTGTGCCTGCGGGGTGTCGCCCATGGCGACGCAGAGGCGCTGGAGCACGCGGCGGTCCAGGTGGGTGTGGGCACGGATTTTCTGATCCTGGCCCTGCTCGCGGCCTACGGGCCGTGCGCGGCCGCCGTGGCTTCGAAACTGACGGCTCTGGCGCCCATGGATCTGTGGCGTAAGTCCCATTGTCCGGTGTGCGGTTCGGAACCCGACATCGCCATGCTCGAGAATCATCCCGACCCCTCGGAGTTTCTGGTCTCCAAGGGCGGGCAGATGTGGCACCACTGCCCGGTCTGCTCGCACCGCTGGCGTTTCGTGCGCATGTGCTGCGCAGGTTGCGGCAACCAGGACCATGAGACCCTGACGCGCTTCTCTCTGCCCGGTTCCCCGCGGGAGATCATCTACGCCTGCGAGAAATGCGGCCAGTACCTGCCGTGCCTGGATACGGTGGAGAGCTTCGACAGGATCGATTTCGACCAGGCCGCCCTCAAGGCCGTCCACCTCGACGCGGTCGCGCAGAGCAGGGGATACACGCCTGTTTCGCCTGCCGCCTGGGCCGCTCTCGGCCTTGCGGACGGCCAGGCCAAAGCCTCCTGATTTTCAGGCCTCCTCCACAGTATGGCCGTCGGCGGGCAGGGCGAGCCCGTCGACGGCCTTTTTGCAGAGCGCTGAAGATTGATTGCGGAAATGCGTTGTGAATCAATCTTCAGCTTTCTTTTTTGTGCATGCAGTGGATTGTTGCCTGACGTACCGGTAAACCCATCATTGCAAGCGCAGTAATCCATCCTTTGTATTGCATGAGTATCACCGCAGTAAAACGCAGGGCAGTCCAGATCAGTTCACGACGCCCTGCTGCGGGACAAAGGCGCACAGGGCGTGCGTCAGTACCGGAATGAGGTCCGTTTCCCGGTTGTTGTATCGCAGTTCGCATTCCTTGAGGTACAGGGGAAAATGGGAGGCGGGGATGCCGCGGAACTGGCGCAGGCGGTGCTTGGTGAAGGTCCAGAAGTGGGAGGCCTCCACGGGGAGGCGTTTGTCCTGGTGGCGGATGTAGCGCGCCGGCCACAGGCCCGGGCCGCAGGATACCAGGGACTGGTAGTGCTTGTAGGGCGCCGTGTAGACCACCTGGCCGATGCTGGCCGTCTTCAGGAAGAAGTTCAGTTTGAAATGCAGCAGGTGCTCCGCCGCGAGGCCGGGCAGGAGGTCGCAGATGGCCATGTCGCCAACCTCGATGATGCCGAAGACCGGGGAGTCGACCATTTCCTGCGCTGGCCTGGGGGTGCCCGGTCCGGGCCAGACCCCGGCCTCGTAGAACTGCCCGGCGTCCAGGGCCTGGGCCACGATGGCGCGCCGCACCGTGTCCGCGGCCTTGAGGACCGTGGCGTAGGACACGGCCATCTCCGCGCTGATGGCCGCGGGCGCCACATCGAGGGAAAAGAGTTTCAGGAACCACAGCCACTGACGGGCGCTGAAGGCGCAGCGGTTCAGGAACCGGCGGCTGAAATCGTGGAAGGTGTAGCCGCAGCGGCTACAGCGCCTTCTGCCGTCGGCAAGATGGTAGACCTTGCGATTTCGGCACTGCGGGCAGAAACGCTGGTGGTTTTTCCAGCAGAATCCCAAAATATACCGCCTGGCCGAATTCTCGGAAGAAGTGATGGAATTGAAGGCGATTATGTCAATTTTCGTCATGTTTTGTTGTGCCGGATCGTGAATGTGTTCCTGAAGCCCGAGTGTTTCGCCTCTCTTTTTGGCATATTCCATGATGTCAAACAAGGCATAATGATCGGCAATTTCGATGCGTGTGCAAGGGATGGATCGGTTTTGATGGTCGGCGGATACCATTCAGTTATTTCAGTTGGTTGGAGAGAAGATGCCGAGGGTCAAACTGTTGTTTTGTGTGTCACTCGGGTGTTGCAGGGGCCTTTTTCCGTGCTACTCTTGGAGAAAACGGCACACCAACGTCATCATACGGAGTCACCATGTTCATGCCCCAGGATTCTTCCGCTGCCCAGTCCGCCGGTCCGGTCATCGGACCCTACACCTTCGACGAGTTCATCGAGGCCGCCGGCCGCTTTCACGGTTATGCCGCACCCGGTCTGCTTCTGGGCGGGTTCATGGTCCACGAAGCCAGACAGCATATCCCCGAGGGCGTGCTCTTCGACGCCATCTCCGAGACGGCCTGGTGTCTGCCCGACGCCGTGCAGATGCTCACGCCCTGCACCGTGGGTAATGGTTGGATGCGCATCTTCAACCTGGGGCTCTACGCCGTATCCCTCTATGACAAGTTTACCGGCAAGGGTGTGCGCGTGGCCGTGGAGACGCATCTGCTCGAACCGTATCCCACCATTAAGGAGTGGCTCTTCAAGCTCAAACCCAAGAAAGAGCAGGACAGCGATCGGCTGCGCGAAGAGATCCGCGTGGGCGGCGCCTCGGTTTGTTCCGTCACGGAGATTTCGCTGCGTCCCGAGTTTATGGGCGGGCGCGGCAAGGGGACCATCGCGGCCTGTCCGTCCTGCGGCCAGGCCTATCCGGCGCGCGACGGCGCGGTCTGCCGCTCCTGCCGCGGCGAATCCCCCTACGCCGGGTGGATCGGCGGCCATGACCGGCGTGAATTGAGCTTCGACGGTCCCGCTCTCAAAGTGGTCAGGGCCGAGGACGCCGCGGGCGCAAAGGCCCTGCACGACATGACCTGCATTGAGCCGGGCACGAGCAAGGACGCGGCCTTTGTGCGCGGTCAGCAACTCGATGTGGGCGACGTCTGCAGGCTGCAGCGCATGGGCCGCTTTGACGTCTACGTGGAGGACGGCGCCCAGGATGATGCCTGGGTGCACGAGGATGACGCCGCCCGGATGCTGGCCGACGCTCTGGCCGGTGCAGGTCTGGACGCTTCGGGCGAGCCCCGCGAAGGCAAGGTGGTCATGACTGCCGTCAGGGCCGGGATGCTGAAGATCGATCAGCGCGCCCTGGAGGAATTCAACGCCATTCCCGGGGTCATGTGCGCTACGCGCCATGCCTTCAGCGTGGTGGAAGAGGGGCAGCAGGTCGCGGCCACCAGGGCCATCCCCCTGTTCCTGGGCCGCGAGGTCCTCGAGGACGCCCTGCATGTCCTCGACGGGGGCCCGGTCCTGGATATCCTGCCCCTGCGCAAGCTCAGGACTGGCATTCTGGTCACGGGCACGGAAGTGTTCCAGGGCCTCATCGAGGATCGTTTCATTCCCATCGTGTCTTCCAAGGTCGAGGCCTACGGATGCCCGGTGGTGGCCACGGACATAGTGCCCGACGATCGCGGGCGTATTTCTCAGGCCGTGAGGGACATGCTCGACAAAGGAGCCGAACTCATCGTGACCACGGCAGGACTGTCCGTGGATCCCGGCGACGTGACGCGTACCGGTCTGACGGACGCGGGCGTTGAGAACATGCGCTATGGTACGCCCATTCTGCCCGGGGCCATGACTCTCCTGGCCGACATCGGTTCCGTGGAGGTCCTCGGTGTCCCGGCCTGCGCGCTTTTCTTCAAGACAACGAGTCTGGATATCCTGCTGCCGCGGGTCCTGGCCGGTGTTTCGCCCACCAGGCGGGAGTTGGCCCGGCTCGGCCACGGCGGCATGTGCATGCAGTGCAAGCGCTGCACCTACCCCAAATGCCCCTTCGGCAAGTGAGGAGGACCATGAAGACACCCACGGTACGCATGCATCTTTGGTTGGAATCGGGGGAGAGCGTGTATTTCGGCATGGGCCGGGTCATGCTTCTGGATATGATCGAGGAGCACGGGTCCCTGCGCAAGGCGGCCGAGGCGCTGGGCATGTCCTACCGGGCGGCGTGGGGCAAGCTGCGTGCCACCGAGGACACCCTGGGGCTGGTGCTGGTCGAGTCGGCCGGGACCAGGCGGGGAGGGTGCCGCCTGACGCCCGACGGCAGGATGATTCGCGAAAAATTCAGGGCCTGGTTCGATGCCGTGGAAAAGGTAGCCCTGGACCAGGCCCGGGACATTTTTCCCGAAAGCGTGCAGAGCTACGACGACAAGGTGCGCCGGGCCAAGCGGCCGTCGCATATTGCCGCCGGCCCCAGGGCCGCCCACTAGTTCATGCCGGTCGGCGCGGGTTAGTGATGATGCCCGCTGCAGACCTCCAGTTCCTCCAGGCCCTCGTGCACGCTCGTGCATTCGTCCGTGCCCTCGGGATTGCGGATGAGCTTCAGTTCCCGGTTTTCCATGGCCACCAGGGCGTATTCCGCGGTCATGCCCGTTCCTGCATATCGCGTAACGGCGGCGTCTGCCAGGATGTTGAAGGCCTTCTCCTCCAGCTTGCCGGTGATGACTGCCTCGCAGTCGTATTCCAGGATGGTCCGGGCCAAGGCCTCGTCGGACCCTGCGCCCGGAGTGTGTGGAACGACCTTGTTCTCCATGGTCTCCATGTTTACGACGAGCAGGTAGGGGGCCTTGGCGAATTCGCCGAAGACCAGGCTGTTCAGGGCTTCTCCGGCGGCTGTGACGGCTATCTTCATGGGTAACTCCTTTGATGTGGTGATGTGCGCACAGGCAAGCATGTATCGTGCCTGTATTGACATATTACGACAAGGACAAGCCCTTGAAGGTGTTTCCAGCCCGGTTGCTTCGGTGCATGGGCTGATCCGCATGGTTGGCCGGGTTTGGAGCCGGAGTTTGGTGCCCTTTGTCTGCCGGGGTGGCGTTCCAGGTTACGCCTTGTGTCGTTTTGACCCGTGTGTTGCGCTTGAAGTGTTCCAATTTGTCCCATTCTGTTACGGGTTTGGCTTCCAAATTCGAGGATTTCCGGGGTGCCTGGTATGTCGAGGCGAATAAAGGTTCGTCTTTTCGAGCAAATACAAATAATTTTAGAAAAAAAGGCCCATGTCGAGTGCATTGGCCTTTTTTTTGCCTATGGGGTTTGAGATGTGCCTGTGTTGACATAAAGGTGTCCAGAATCGGGTACAGTCATGTGTTTTTCAGAATATTTCGGGAAAGGGTCTCGAAATTTTTTTGGCTTGAAATATGTCTAAAAAGGCATAAGAAAAAAATCACAATATCAAATATGACATCATAACCGAGCCCCACTGATGAAAGCAATCCCCGTTGAAGAAGCTGTCGGTACCGTACTCTGCCACGACATCACGCGAATCGTCCCCGGCCAGACCAAAGGCCCCGCCTTCAGGCGCGGTCATATCGTAACCCCCGAAGACATTCAGACCCTGCTCGATATCGGTAAGGCCAACCTCTACGTGTTCGATCCCCGGGACGGGTTCGTACATGAGGACGAATGTGCCCTGCGCCTGGCGCGTGCAGCGGCGGGGAAGGGCGTCACCGTCAGTTCGCCTTCGGAGGGCAAGTCAACCCTGTCCGCCGCGTACGATGGCGTGCTGAATATCGACGTGGACGGTCTCTTTCGCCTCAACTCCATTACCGACGTGACCTTCGGGACCATCCACACCGGCCAGTTTGTCAAGACGGGCCGGACGCTGGGCGGGACCCGGGTCATCCCCCTGGCCGTGTCCGAGACGCTGCTGCAGAAGGCCGAGGCGGTCTGCGCGGAACACGCTCCCCTGGTGGAGGTGCGCCCCCTGAAGCCGGCCCGCGTCGGCGTGGTCACCACTGGCAGCGAGGTCTACACCGGTCGCATCAAGGACGGCTTCGGGCCGGTCCTGAAAAAAAAGTTTCAGAAACTGGGTTCCACCCTGCTCGACCAGGTCTTTGTCTCGGACCAGGTGGACATGACCGTTGCGGCCATCCACGGCCTCGTTGAACGCGGTGCGGACTTCATTGCCGTGACCGGCGGCATGAGTGTGGACCCCGACGACCAGACCCCGGCGGCTATACGCGGCACCGGGGCCGACGTCGTCTCCTACGGCGCGCCCACCTACCCCGGAGCGATGTTCATGCTCGCCTATCTCGGCGACGTGCCCATCGTCGGATTGCCCGGGTGCGTCATGTATTACAAGGCCAGCATTTTCGACCTGGTCGTCCCCCGTCTGCTGACCGGGGAGCGGCTGGAGAGGAAGGATATCGTCGCGTTCGGCCACGGGGGATTGTGCGAAAGCTGCCCGAGCTGCCATTACCCGGCATGTGGCTTCGGCAAACTCTAGACCTTACGCAAAATCTGTTTTTGGCAATCACATCGTATTGGAGGAACCGGAATGATCAAAAAGCAAATTGTGGTTAACGGCATCGCCAGGAATCTGGTGGTGGACGCAGAAGAAATCCTGGCCAACGTGCTCCGCAAGAGCCTGGGCCTGACCGGCACCAAGATCGGTTGCGGCGAAGGCCAGTGCGGCGCCTGCTCCGTCATCATGGACGGCAAGGTCGTGCGCACCTGCGCCCTGAAGATGAAACGCGTGAACGACGGCGCCGAGATCACCACCATCGAAGGCATCGGCACTCCGTCCCACCCGCATCCCCTGCAGCTCGCCTGGGCGCTCCACGGCGCGGCCCAGTGCGGCTTCTGCTCCCCGGGCTTCATCGTCTCCGCCAAGGGCCTGCTGGACACCAACCCCAAGCCCACGCGTGACGAAGTCCGCGACTGGTTCCAGAAGCACCGCAACGCCTGCCGCTGCACGGGCTACAAGCCTCTGGTGGACGCCGTCATGGACGCGGCCAAGGTGCTGCGCGGCGAAAAGAGCGCGGCCGACCTCGAGTACAAGCTGCCCGCCGATGGCAGCGTGTGGGGCACCCGCTATCCCCGTCCTTCCGCCATGGCCAAGGTCACCGGCACCCTGGACTTCGGCGCTGATCTGGCTCTGAAGATGCCTGTCGGCACCCTGCACTGCGCTCTGGTGCAGGCCGAGGTCTCCCACGCCAAGATCCTGTCCATCGACACCGCCGAAGCCGAAAAGATGCCCGGCGTGGTCAAGGTCGTCACCCACAAGGACGTCAAGGGCAAAAACCGCATCACCGGTCTGATCACCTTCCCGACGAACCTTGGCGACGGCTGGGACCGTCCGATTCTGTGCGACGAGAAGATCTTCCAGTACGGTGACGCCATTGCCATCGTCTGCGCCGACACCGAAGAGCAGGCCAAGGCCGCCGTCAAGGCCGTCAAGGTCGAGATCGAGCAGCTGCCCGAATACATGAGCGCCCCCGCCGCCATGGCCGAGGACGCCATCGAGAT
>CAZQYA010000153.1:0-7458 GCA_964597325.1 uncultured Desulfovibrionaceae bacterium | reverse complement strand
CTGACCGTGACCTCCAGATACTCGGACAGGGCGTTGACCACGGACACGCCCACGCCGTGCAGGCCGCCGGACACTTTGTACGTGTCATTGTCGAACTTGCCGCCCGCATGGAGCACGGTCATGACCACCTCGACGGCGGGCCTGTTCTCCTTGGGATGGATGTCCACGGGAATGCCGCGGCCGTTGTCCACGATGCTCACGGAGTTGTCCATGTGCACGGTGACCTTCACGTGGTCGCAGTAGCCGGCCATGGCCTCGTCGATGGCGTTGTCAATGACCTCGTAGACGAGGTGATGAAGGCCGTTGACGTTGGTGGAGCCGATGTACATGGCCGGCCGCATGCGGACTGCGGACAGGCCTTCGAGGACGGTGATGTTGTCCGCGGTGTATGTCGATGGTCTTGTCATATGTTGTTCTTCTGTCATGAATCGTTGTTGTCCGGAGAGGGCTCTAGACGTCCTCTTCACTGTAATAGGTGTCTTCTGTGATCTCCACGGGCATGGTGATGATCATGTAGTTGGGATCGTCCTTGCCTGTGATGCGACAGGGCTCGGAAGGGCCCACGAAGGAAAAGGTCAGGGTGTCGGACACGAAGTGCCCGAGAATCTCCAGGATGACCTTGGTCGGCAGGGCGATCCTGGACAGCTCGCCCTGATAGCGGCAGCTGATGAGCTCCGTGCCCTCGCCGATATCCTGACCCTGGCAGTAGAGGGACAGCTCCTCGGGACCGAAATCGAAGAAGGTGGCCTTGTTGGCCTCGGTGTTGAAAACGAAAATGCGGTCCAGGGCGTCGGTCAGTTCGTGCCGGTCCACTTCCAGGCTGGAGGAGAAGCGGTCCTTGTACTGGTTGATAAAATTCCGATAGTCGGCGAACACGTAGGCCTTGAGCGGCAGGCTGAAGGCTTCCTTGCGATTCTCCGTACGCAGGAACAGGCGCTTGTCCGAAAGACTGATCTCGATCTCGTCGTTGGTCAGCCACTTGCGGATCTCCAGGAGGTACTTCTTGGAAATGAGAAACCCGTCTTCACCCAGAACGGCACGAATGTCGGCGTTAGTGAAGCGGAGCAGGCCGAACTGGTGCCCGTTCAGACCGCAGACCTCTACATCCTCGCCTTCAACGGGTGCGAACTTGATGCAGTTCATGCTCGTCAGGTCCTCGTCATCGGCGATGCAGAAGGCGATGCGGTCAATGATCTCCTTGAAAAAATCACCGGACCAGAGCACGGCGCTTTCGGCCGGAAACGGATTGAAATCCTGGAACCAGGAGGATTCGTTGGCCGGCAGCTTGTACTTGCGGCGCCCCTGCTCCACATGCAGGTGCTTGGAGGCCTCGTCGAGCTTCATGGTAATCTCGCCCGGAGGGAGACGGCGCATCAGTTCGCAGAACTTTTTGCCCTGCACGCCAACCAGCCCGCCCTCGCCGATAACAGCCGGGTAGACGCCCACAAACTCGATGCTCGAATCCGTGGCCAGGATGGACAGGCTGTCGCCCTCGGCCTTGAGCCAGACCGTGCGCAGATAGGCGGCCCCGGTCTTGGACGGGATGATGTTCGCGGCCTTGAGCAGCCCGTCAATGACATCTTCCTTACGCACTTTCAAAAACATCGCCGACTCCTTATTCCTATGGTTAGGCAGGGCCCGTTTCGTTCATGGCCAGACATTTTTCGGTCAGGGCCTGTAACATGTATTTTATACTTTTATCATCTCTTTGTAATTGTTCAATTTTTCGACAACTATACAACGCTGTCGAGTGGTCCCGCCCGCCGAAAGCCCGTCCCAGCTCGGGAAAGGACAATCCCAGGTGCCTGCGGCACAGGTACATGGCCACCTGCCGGGCAAAAACCAGCTCGTGCCGACGCCCTGCTGAGAGTATCGCTTCGGGGGGCAAGTCGAAGTGTTCGCAAACCGCGTCAATGATCTGCTCAACGCTCAAGGATGTCACGGAGCGGTCATCGAGATAGTTGAGGATATTGTCGAACTCCTCTTCGGAAATCTGATCATGCACGAGTTCACGATAGGCCCAGAGCTTGAGCAGGCAGCCCTCAAGGTTGCGCAGATCCGGAAAGCGCTGAGCCAGCAGCAGGATTCTGTCCTTGGTGAGATCCAGGCGCCGTTCCCGGCAGCGGTGCTGGACATACTGGGTGCGGATGTCCAGGTCCGGAGCCTTGAGGGTCACGGTCAGCCCCCATTCGAGACGCGACTTGAGCTTTGGCGTCAGGAACGTGAACGCGGCCACCTTGCCCGAGCAGGCAAAGACCATCTGCTTGTGGTGCAGGTGGAAATGGTCAAACAGAGCCAGAAGTTCCCCCTGCAGATAGGGGTATCGTTCGATCTCCTGCAGATCGTCAACGGCCAAAAAATGCATGGATATCAAAAACTTACGCGCGTCGGTCCGGGAGGTATAGAGTTCGTGCAAGTCGTCGATGCAGGCCACGTGAATCCCGTCCCGGCCGTTCTCGATTCTGGCGTTGGCGATGGCCCGCAGCAGAAAGGATTTGCCCGAGCCGCTCTCCCCGCAAAGCACGAAGGGGTTGTAGGGCGCCTGACTGCTCTGAGCCACTTCCTGGGCTGAGGCCAACGGAAAGAAATTCTTGTTGTTGACCAGAAAGTTGTCGAAAATGAACTCGGCCCCGAAAGGCAGGGGGTCGGCTGCCGGCCGGAATTCGCGCATCTTGCGGGATCGACTGCCATCCCGGCACTCGTAGGCCAGGACCAGGCCCGTACCTTCAAGGGCGTCCTCGAAGCGTTTGCGCGCATGCGCGTCGAACCACTCCGCGAAATACATATGCGGAAATCGGACCGTAAGCACATCGTCCGTTACGCTCATGGCCAAAGAGGAACGCCACCTTCCCAGCTCTTCGGCTGAAAAAGCCCCCTCCAGGGCCGCTTCGACACGAGCCCTGTTCAAATACGCCCCCAATTCCAGGCGGTATGCCGCGGAGGCCGGTTTACTCCGGCGTGCAAATCAGACATAGTCGTGCCTTGCGGACCGGCTCCGGCCCGATACCATATATTGGAGGACATGCATGAGCGCCCCACAGAAAGTCCATAGAACCATCGCTGAGATCAACGAAAAAATTCGACAGGGAAAAGCCGTTGTCCTCAACGCCAGCGAAATGACAAGCCTAGTTCGCAAGGAGGGCAAGGTCAAGGCCGCCCGCCAGGTCGACGTCGTCACTACCGGCACCTTTTCCCCCATGTGCTCCTCGGGCCTGTTCTTCAACATCGGCCAGCAGCCCCCGACCATCAAGACCTTCAAGGTCTGGCTCAACGGCGTACCAAGCTACGCCGGAGTCGCGGCCGTGGACGCCTACATAGGCGCCACCGAGCCCACGGAAGAAGACCCCCTGAACAAGGTCTACCCCGGACAGTTCACGTACGGCGGCGGGCACGTCATCGAGGATCTGCTCAAGGGGAAACGCGTGCACCTCAAGGCCGAGGCCTATGGAACGGATTGCTATCCGCGAAAGGCCATCGAAAAGAAAATTTCCCTGACCGAGCTGCGCAACGCGATCCTGCTCAACCCGCGCAATGGTTACCAGAACTACAACTGCGCAATCAACCGCACAGGCAAGATAAAATATACGTATATGGGCCCCCTGAAGTCCAACTTCGGAAATGCCAACTATGCCACCTCCGGAGAGCTCAGCCCACTCTTCAATGATCCGTATTTCCGAACCATCGGGCTGGGCACCCGTATCTTCCTCGGCGGGGGCGTCGGATACGTCATCGGCGAAGGTACCCAGCACGTTGCCGAACCCAAGAGAAACGAACGAGGCCTGCCCCTCGGCCCCTCGGGGACCCTCATGGTCAAAGGCGACCTGAAAGGCATGAACGCCCGCTACCTGCGCGGCGTGAGCATTGTCGGCTACGGCTGCTCCCTGGCCGTGGGCCTGGGTATCCCCATTCCCGTCCTGGACGAGGAGATGGCCTGGTTCACGGGCGTGGCCGACGAGGACATCCAGATGCCTGTGGTCGATTACGGAGAAGACTACCCCAACGGCTACCCGTCACCGTACGGACACGTCAGCTTCTCCGACCTCAAAAAGGGTGTCATCACCGTCGAGGGCAGGGAGGTTCCGACCACACCCCTGACCAGTTACACCTTGTCCCTGGAGGTGGCCGAGGAGCTCAAGCGCTGGATCAACGAAGGCCGCTTCCTGCTTTCGGAAGCCCAGGAGCCCATCCCCTCGAGGTAAACCATGGCTGAAACCGTCTTTTTCTGGAACCTGCGTGCCTCGCGCAAGGCGCCCTACGAAGCCAAGGTCAAGCGGCTCCTCAAGCTCGCCGGACTGGGCGCCGAGCTGCGTTCCGGCGACCTCACGGCCGTCAAGCTCCACTTCGGCGAGGGAGGAGGCACCGCGCATATCCGCCCCCTGCAACTCTCGCCGATCCTGGCCTTCATCCGCAAGTGCGGAGCTAGGCCCTTTCTGACGGACACCAACACCCTGTACGTCGGACACCGCGGAGAGTCGGCCTCTCATGCGCTGCAGGCTGCGGCCCATGGATTCGACCCCAACGTGCTCGGCGCGCCGGTCATCATCGCCGACGGGCTGAAGAGCGGCAACGAACGGGCCATCCCCTGCCCGGGCCGTCATTTTGAGATGGCCTATCTCGGCGGGGACATCGTGGACGCGGACATGCTGGTCACAGTCAGCCACTTCAAGGGGCACGACCTGGCCGGTTTCGGCGGAGCCATCAAGAACGTCGGCATGGGCTGCGCCACGCGCAGGGGCAAGATGCAGCAGCACTGCGGCCTCGGTCCGTCGGTCCACCCCGACCACTGCACGGGCTGTGGCCAGTGCGTCGAAGTCTGCAGCCACGGCGCCCTGCAGCTGGACCTGAACGGAAAGATCCGCATCGACCGGGACAAGTGCGCCGGCTGCGCAGCCTGTTTCCTGGTCTGCCGGTCGGGCGGGCTGGAGGTGGATTGGCGCGTGGACGTCGACACCTTCCTGGAACGCATGGCGGAATACACCGCCGCCGCACTGCTGACACGGGGCAGGAAGACCTTTCACATGAGCTTCATCCAGCAGGTCAGTCCGGGATGCGACTGCACGGGCTTTTCCGACGCCCCCATCTGTCCGGACCTGGGGCTTCTGGCCTCGTGGGATCCAGTGGCCCTGGACCAGGCCTGCCTGGATCTCGTCAACCAGGCTCAACCCCTGCATCCCAGTGCTCTGCCCGAAGGCATCAGGCCTGGCGAGGACAAATTCAGGGCCATACACGGTCATGTACGGGGCGATTACCTGCTCGAATATGCCCAAAACCTCGGAGTCGGTTCCCGGAAATACACCCTGCAGCCGGTCTGAACCCGGAACAGGACACTTTGTGACTGGACAAAGACCCCGAGGCTATTATATGTGGCCTACCTTTGCGCCAGTTGAAATTTCACCCCATTGGAGGATTATATAATGGCTCACAAGAAAATCGAACGGAAAAAAGAGATCGACCGCCGCCGCAAACGCCGCGCCGAGCGCATCAAGGAACGCATCAAGGAAGCAAAGGCCGCTGCCAAAAAGTAGGCCTGTTTTTAGTCTGGAGGAGGTAAACCATGCCCATTTACGAATACTGCTGTGAAGACTGTCGCCAGATTTTCGAGGAATGGCAGAAGGACTTCGAAGACAGGGAAAAAATTTGTCCCGTCTGCGGGGGCACGTCCAAGAGACTTATCTCCAACACCTCCTTTGTCCTCAAGGGAGGCGGCTGGTTCGCGTCCGGCTACAGCAAGGAGTCCGGTGGAAACGGGAAAAAGGGCGCTTCGGCCCCCAAGACCTCGGACACATCCTCTTCGGCGTCCTGACAAAGGCAGCTTAGGCTGCCTTTTTCATTTTCTGGCCCGCACTCCGGGTCCAACATCAAACCAACCCCATCACACATCATGATTGATCGCTATACACGAAAGGAAATGGGCGAAATCTGGAGCCTGGAACAGAAGTTCCGGGTCTGGCTCGAAGTCGAACTGGCCATCTGCGAAGGCTGGCACACCATGGGCGTCATCCCGGCCGAAGACATGGCCGTCATCCGCGAAAAGGCTGATTTCGAGCTGGAGCGCATCCTCGAACTCGAGGAGACCACCAAACACGACGTCATCGCCTTCCTGACCGCGGTGGAAGAAAAGGTCGGGCCCTCGTCCCGCTACATCCACCTTGGCTGCACCTCTTCGGATATCGTGGACACGGCCAACGGCGTGCTCCTGACCCGTGCAGGCCGGATCATCCTGGCCGACCTCGACCGTCTTCTGGCCACCCTTGAAACGATGGCAAACACGCACCAGGGACAGCTGTGCATGGGCCGCACCCACGGCATCCACGCCGAGCCCACCAGCTTCGGCCTGAAGATGGCCGTGTACCACGCCGAGTTCCAGCGCCACAGACAGCGCTGGGCGGATGCCCTCGAGAACATCCGCTACGGCAAGATTTCCGGCGCCGTGGGCACGTATGCCCAGCTCGAACCCGAACTGGAAAAGCTCGCCCTGGACATCCTGGGCCTGAACGTGGACCCCATCTCGACCCAGGTCATCCAGCGCGACCGCTACGCCCAGTATTTCACGGCCCTGGCGCTCATCGCCGGGGGCATCGAGCGCCTGTGCGTAGAGCTTCGACACCTGCAGCGCACTGAGGTGCTGGAAGTGGAGGAGGGCTTCGGCAAGGGCCAGAAGGGCTCCTCGGCCATGCCGCACAAAAAGAACCCCATCTCCGCCGAGAACCTGACAGGTCTCGCGCGCCTGGTGCGCACCAACGCCGTTGCCTCCATGGAGAACATGGCCCTGTGGCACGAACGCGACATCAGCCACTCTTCGGTGGAACGCGTCATCATGCCCGACTCGACCATCATGGTGAACTACATGTTGAACCGTCTGAACGGCGTGCTCTCCAACCTGCGCATCATCCCCGAAAACATGCAGCGCAACCTCATGGGCTCCTACGGACTATTCTTCTCCCAGCGCGTGCTGCTGGCCCTGGTCGAAACCGGTCTCGAACGCCAGAAGGCCTATGAGATGGTCCAGGCCGTGGCTATGCGCTGCTGGCAGGAACGCACCTCCTTTGAGGAGGCCATCCGCGCCGAGGCGGGCATCACCTCCCGGCTGACCCCGGAACGCCTGGACCAGGCCTTCGACCTGAACTACTATCTGCGGCACGAACAGACCGTGTTCGACCGCGTCTTCAAATAAGGAATAGGCAATGCTGGAACTGAAAAAACGCCTGGCCCGCCTGCTCATCGACAAGTCCTACCTCGAGGGTGACTTCACCCTGACCTCGGGCCAGAAGAGCGACTACTACTTCGACTGCAAGCATACTGCCCTGCATCCCGAAGGGTCGTGGCTCATCGGCAAGTTCTTCCTGGACATGATCCGCGCCCGCGGCGACGTCCAGGGCGTGGGCGGCATGACGCTTGGAGCCGACCCGCTGGTCTCGGCCGTGACCGTGGTCTCGCACCTGGAAGGCTACCCCCTGC
>CAZQYA010000152.1:0-7669 GCA_964597325.1 uncultured Desulfovibrionaceae bacterium | reverse complement strand
GCGTCGTCCAGCGCATGTCCGCGCTCTTCGAATATCCCCATCTCTCGCCGCCACGCATTGCCTTGAGGACCGTCCGGCGCTACCGTTCCCCTGCCCCCTTCCATTTCCGCAGACCACCCGCCCCCGCTTGCGGCCCGGCAGGGCAAGGACGCCGCCCATGGAGCACCTTCCGCGAAACGGACGAACCGACAGACCCTGGCACGCCATGGATCCGGCAGAAGTGCTGGCTGCCCTGGACTCCCGTCCGGAGGGCCTTTCCTCGGGCACGGCGCGGGAACGCCTGGCTGTTCACGGACCCAACGAGCTTCGGGCCGCCGAGGGAGTGAGCCCCTGGCGGCTGCTTCTGGGCCAGTTCAGGAGCCTCATCGTCTGGATTCTCATGGCTGCGGCCGTTGTCTCGGGAGCGCTGGGCGAGATGGTGGACGCCATGGCCATCCTGGCCATTGTCGTGCTCAACGCCGCCATCGGTTTCTATCAGGAATTCAACGCCGGCAAGGCCATCGCGGCCCTGCGCCGCATGGCCGCGCCCCAGGCCAAGGTGCTGCGCGACGGACGTGTGGTCGCCGTGGCCGCCGCGGCCGTCGCGCCCGGCGACGTGCTGGCCCTGGAGGCCGGGGATCTGGTGGCGGCCGACGCCCGGCTGCTTTCGGCCACGGCCTTTTCCTGCGTGGAATCGGCCCTGACGGGCGAGTCTGCGGCCGTGGACAAGGACGCCGCGGTCTGCGTCCAGGCAGAAACGCCTCTGGGGGACCGCGCGGGTATGGTTTTCATGGGCACCAGCGTGGCCACGGGCACGGCCCGCGCCGTGGTCACGGCCACGGGCATGGGTACGGAACTCGGCCGGATCGCCGGGCTTATCGGGTCGGTCGAGGAAGACACGCCGCTGCAGCGCAGACTCGACGCCTTTGGACGTGTGCTTATCTGGGTCACCCTGGGCATTGTGGCCCTGCTTTTCGTGTTGGGTTACCTGCGGGGCATTGAACCCTTCGAACTCTTTCTGGGCGCTGTCAGCCTGGCCGTAGCGGCCGTGCCCGAGGGGCTGCCCGCAGTGGTCACGGTGGCCCTGGCCCTGGGCGTCTCGCGCATGGTCCGGCGTCGCGCCCTGGTGCGCAGCCTTCCCGCCGTGGAGACCCTGGGCTCCACCACGGTCATCTGTACGGACAAGACCGGAACGCTTACGGCCGGGGAGATGACCGTGCGCGCCCTGTATGTCGCCGGGCAGGAGTTCGAGGTCACGGGGGAAGGGTATGAACCCGGCGGCGACGTGCTCGTCGGCGGTCAGGCGCCGGACGACGGGCAGCGCTCGGCCCTGCTGGCCCTGGCCTCGGTCCTGGGGGGCTGCAACAACGCCCATCTGGAAGAGCATGACGGGGACTGGATCGTCATCGGCGACCCGACCGAGGGCGCCATGCTGGCGGCGGCCATCAAGGCCGGTATCGCGGCGGAGCGCGTTGAAACGGACACGCCGCGCCTGCTGGAGATCCCCTTTGACTCGGACCGCAAGCTGAGCACCGTGGTCCGCCGCATGCCCGACGGCACGGCACGCGCCCTGGTCAACGGCGCGCCCGATGTTCTGCTTGAGCGTTGCACGCGCATCCTGGACGCCGATGGCGAGCGGCCCATGACCGATGCGGACCGTCGAGACATCCTGGATTTCAACACCGCCATGGCCGGTCGTTCCCTGCGCGTTCTGGGTTCGGCCCGGCGCGATCCCGGCCCGGACCTCGTGGATGCGGTGGCGGCCTCCCCGTCCGAGAGTGCCGCCATGGAGCAGGACCTCGTCTTCGTGGGCCTGTGCGGCATGTACGACCCGCCGCGCCGGGAGGCGCAGGAGGCCGTGGCCAGGTGCCGGGACGCGGGCATACGCGTGGTCATGATCACCGGGGATCATCCGCACACGGCCGCGGCCATCGCCAGAGAGCTGGGCATCTCCGGCCACGGCCGGGCCGTGTCCGGTGTGGAGCTGGACGCCATGGACGACGCGGAACTGGCGCGCAGGGCTGCGGATATCGACGTGTACGCCCGCGTCACGGCCGAGCACAAGCTGCGCGTCATCCGCGCCTGGAGGGAAGGCGGGGCCGTGGTGGCCATGACCGGCGACGGCGTCAACGACGCCCCGGCCGTCAAGGGCGCGGACATCGGCGTGGCCATGGGGCGCAGCGGCACCGAGGTCACGCGCCAGGCCTCGGACATGATCATCACTGACGACAATTTCGCCACCATCGTGGCCGCCGTGGAGGAGGGGCGGGGCATCTTCGACAACATCCGCAAGACCCTGCAGTATCTCCTGGCGGGCAACGCGGGCGAGCTTCTGCTCATGGCGGTATGCATCGCCGTGGGCCTGCCCGTGCCGCTGCTGCCCATCCACCTGCTCTGGATCAATCTGGTCACCGATGGCCTCCCCGCCCTCTGCCTGGCCACGGACCCTATCGACCCCGACGTCATGCGCCGTCGCCCACGACCGCGCAACGCGGCCATCACGGACGGCGGGTTTCTCGGCGGTCTGGCCTTAACGGGCGTGCTCACGGCGTCCGTGGCCCTGGCCGCCTACCTCTGGGCCCTGCGCACGGCCGATGTGGACACGGCGCGCTCCTGGGCCTTTTCCGTTCTGGTTTTTGCCGAACTCCTGCGCTCCTTCGGGGCGCGCAGCGCCGTCCGGCCCGCCTGGAACATGGCCCTGCCGGTCAACCGGCAGCTTGTGCTCGCCGTGGGGCTGACCATGTGTCTGCAGGTCTTCAGCCAGCACAACGCCGTCATGGGGCGTTTTCTGCGGACCGTGCACATCCCCTGGGATCAGGGGATGACGCTTCTGGCCCTGGGTGCGGCGCCCCTGGTGATTCTGGAGCTTTTGAAGGTCGTGAGACGGTCGGGCCGGATGGGGCCGCAGGGATGACCGGCTCCGGTGAAGACGTGTGTGCGGTCAGTCGAGGCCTATGACGCCGTCCGGGGCCGGGACGCTGAACTCCCGCGTCGCCGTGAACCCGTCGCCGACGATGAGCGCCCGGTAGGCGCCGCGGGGCAGGGGCGTTGTGGAGGAGTCGCCCGGCGTGACATTTTTCATGAGGATGAGCCTGCCGGACGCGCGTTCCCTGACGGATATGCAGACGGGACGCCCGGAAGAGAAGCGCACGGTCGGCATGTCCGCTGCTGCGGCGCTTTCGATGGGAAAGAAACGCGCTGGACCGTACTCTGGACTTTCGTCCGAGCCGGAGACGAGCGGACGCGGGGCGCTTGCTGTGCGGGGTGGCCAGGTTCTGGGAATTTTCGCAGGGTCCGCCCCGACCACCTCGATCTGGATGACCTGCCACCAGCGCGAGCGTTTCGGGGCCCTGAAATGCCCCTCGAAGGTTTCGCCCTGGCCCGAGAAGCGTTTCATGCGGATGGTCACCCGGTGGACCTTGCCGTCGTCGCCCTGCACGTGGACGACGGCCGTAAAGGGCGCCCTGGCCGGCCCGCCGCTGACCCTCCCGCTGACGCACACCTGCGTGCCCCTCTGCCAGGCGTGGACGTTGGAGAAAGCATGACCCTTGACCCGCCAGACGCCTTCGGCACGGGCTTGGGGACAGGGGAGCAGGAGGAAGAAGGCAAGCAGAAGGGCGAGGTGTCTGGTCATGAGGGCGTCCGGGAAAATGCGTTGCGGGCCGGTGGCGGGAAAGGTGTTGTCCAGTCGTCGTGTCTACTCTTTTCCGGAATCCGCTCCAATTGGGGATGCGCCGATTTTCAGGTATTGATCCGTACGAAAATGCGCAGCCCCGGCATCGGCCGAGTACGTCCCCTTCCGGGAAGCCTCGACCATGATTCGGGCACGGCTCCCCATGGGAGCGTATGGGGCCCGTTTCGTCCGGGAATCCTGGACCCGAACCGTTCATTTGAGGATGCGTAAGCACATGAACAGCACATCAGATCATCCGGAAAAGGCGGTCGGGGACAAAGCCTCCCGGCGGGAATTCGAACCGGCCTACCTTGCCCTGCATCGGTCCGGAGAGCTTTCCGGACGAATTCAGGCCCTGCGGGCCATGATGGGGCCGTGCCGTCTCTGCCCCAGGGAGTGCGGTGTGGACCGACTGAAGGGGGAGAAGGGCTTCTGCGGGGCCACGGGCCTGCGGCTCGACATCGCCTCCTATGGCGCGCATTTTGGTGAGGAGCGGCCTCTGGTGGGCCTGAACGGTTCGGGCACGATCTTTTTTTCCCACTGCGGCCTGCGGTGCGTCTTTTGCCAGAACTGGGAGATCAGCATCGCCGGGGAGGGCATGGAGCAGGGCGTCGGGGATCTGGCCGCGCTGATGCTCGACCTGCAGCGGTCCGGCTGTCACAACATCAACGTGGTCACGCCTACGCACTACAGCGCCCATATCCTGGAGGCCCTGGACATGGCGGCCGCCGGGGGGCTGCGTCTTCCCCTGGTCTGGAATACCAGCGGCTGGGAGCGGATGGAGGTCCTGGCGCTGCTGAACGGGATCGTGGACATCTACATGCCCGATTTCAAGTACTGGGATGCGGACAGGGCCGCAAAATACTCGGCCGGTGCCCGGAGCTATCCCGAGATCACTGCACGGGCCATCCTGGAAATGCACAGACAGGTCGGCCCGGCACGCTGCGTCGCGGGCGGTATCATGCAGCGTGGACTCATCATCCGGCACCTTGTTCTGCCGGGCGATGCCGGCGGGTCGCAGCGCATCATGGAATGGATCGCCCGGCATCTTCCCCTTGATACCTACGTCAATATCATGGCGCAGTACTATCCGGCGCACAGGGCCCGTGAATTTCCCGAACTCTCGAAAAATGTTCCGGACAGGGAATATGCGGCGGTTGTTCGCCGGGCCAGGGAGCTGGGGCTCGTCAATCTGGATATCCGGGAAAGCCGTCTGCCGTGACGATCCGGGGCGGTGCGTGGACGCAGCGCCCGGTCCCTTTCACACGGTGGCGGGATGCGTCGCCGCTTTGATGCGCTGAAGTATTACTTGACCGGCGCGCCCGCCATGGGCGAACGTTTGTGCGTTTTCCAACAGCACGAGAGGGAGCCGCATCATGGCGAACACGAAGAAGCGTCCGAGGATCGACAGGAAGAATCTCATCATCCGCCGCATGTCCACGTATCTGCGCACCCTTGACCACCTGCGCAATAAGGGCGTGGGCGTGGTCTCCTCGGCCGATTTCGAGCGCATTGACGGTGTGAGCCACAGTCTGGTCCGTCGGGATCTGGCTGAGTTCGGGTCCTTCGGGATCAGGGGCGTGGGCTATGTCGTGCCCGAACTCCGCGAGCAGATCGCCAGGGTCCTGGGGCTCGGCCGGCCCTGGAACGTGGCGCTCATCGGTGCGGGCGGCCTTGGCAGCGTGCTCATGCACTCGGTCTCCTTTAAAAAGCGCAATCTCCAAGTGGTCCGTATCTTCGACCACACCGGCGCCGGCGGCGCCATCGAGGGCATCCCGGTGCACGACATCGCGAACCTCGAAACCGAACTGGACCCCAGCCGCATCGACCTGGCCATCATCGCCGTGCCACCGCCCGAGGTCCAAAGTGTCATCGACCGCCTGGC
This sequence comes from uncultured Desulfovibrionaceae bacterium, assembly GCA_964597325.1. Classification (GTDB taxonomy): domain Bacteria; phylum Desulfobacterota; class Desulfovibrionia; order Desulfovibrionales; family Desulfomicrobiaceae; genus Desulfomicrobium. Next base: position 2,132 of record CAZQYA010000152.1, on the reverse strand, counting down.
CAGTCTGGGCGTGCGTGGCGCCATGTATTTCGCCTCGCGCCCGGTCCGGGTCCCCGACAGCATGGTGGTTCTGAACATGGACATCACCGTGGATCTGGGCGTGCTGACCTATCAACTTCAGGACTCCTGACTTCCGCGACCGGCGCTTCCCTTACGGACTTTTTGATGCGCGCTGTGATCGGTCCCGGGCGACCTGTCGCGGGAGCGGCGCTTTCTGCAAATTTTCTCGTTGCGAGAATTCTTCGACGTGGCAATCCACCTTCATTCAGAATTTTTCAAAGGAATGAAAATCCTCCGACCTCCTAGGATTTCCCGCCCAGCAGGTTCTTGATGGTGTCGATGGGCACCGGAAAGACGATGGTCGAGTTCTTTTCCCCGGCGATGTCTCCCAGGGTCTGCAGATAGCGCAGCTGCAGGGCGTTGGGGCTTTCCTCCAGTTTGATGGCGGCCTCCACCAGCTTCTGGGCGGCCTGCTGCTCGCCCTCGGCGTGGATGACCTTGGCCCGGCGCTGGCGTTCGGCTTCGGCCTGTTTGGCGATGGCCCGGATCATGGATTCGTCGAGGTCCACGTGTTTGATCTCCACGTTGGACACCTTGATGCCCCAGCCGTCGGTCTGGCGGTCCAGGATTTTCTGGATGTCCTCGTTGAGTTTGTCGCGTTCCGAGAGCATTTCGTCGAGTTCGTGCTTGCCCAGGACCGAGCGCAGGGTGGTCTGGGCCAGCTGGCTGGTGGCGTCCATGAACCGCTCCACGGCGATGATGGCCTTTTCCGGGTCCACGACCCGGTAGTAGACCACGGCGTTGACGCGCACGGACACGTTGTCATGAGAGATGACGTCCTGTGTCGGCACGTCCATGACCACGGTCCGCAGGTCCACGCGCACGATCTGCTGCACGATGGGGATGACGATGATCAGGCCCGGGCCCTTGACCTTGTCGAAGCGGCCCAGGGTGAAGACCACGCCGCGTTCGTACTCGCGCAGGATCTTGATGGAGTAGACGAGCAGAGCGACCAGCAGGACGATGACGACGGACGAGAAGTGCAGCATGGTGAATGCCATGGTTGTTCCTCCTGGTTAGCAGGTTGCTTTAAAAACAGTGATCTGCTGTATCAGCGAAAAAAGCCGGGCTGCTTATGTATGCGCAATACACTGCGTTTCCAGTTTTTTTTCGATTTCTTGCATCTTACCATTTTTGAACAGCCTGCGATTTTGGTTCTTCAACAATCAGTCAGGGTTTGTCCGTGCCAACGCGTTGCGCCGGCGTAACGATCAGGACGAGGCCCTCGTCCTCCATGGAGACGACGCGGACCATATCGCCCCGGCGGACGGGCTGGTGCGAGCGGGCGAACCAGTTCTCGCCCCGCAGGTGCACGCGGCCCTGTCCGTCGATGAAATCGCTGATGGCCTCGGCTTCGAGGCCTGCCATGGCACTCCGGCTGTCGGGGCGCGGCTTGCGCAGGCTGCGGGAGGCCACGCGGACCACGGCGGCGAAGACCAGGACGGACACGAACCCGATGCCGGCGATGAGGCCGGGGCTGACGTTCAAAACCGTGGGGTCGCCTTCGAACAGGATGACCGAACCCGCGATGACGCTCACGATGCCGCCGATGCCCAGGACCCCGAAGGACGGCACGAAGAATTCCACGGTCACCAGGGCCAGTCCGAGCAGGATGAGGGCCAGGCCCGCGTAGTTTACGGGGAGGATCTGGAAGGCGTACAGGGCCAGGATCAGGCAGATGCCGCCCGTCACGCCGGGCAGCAGGGCGCCGGGGTGCATGCCTTCGAGGATCAGGCCGTAGATGCCGACCATGAGCAGGATGTAGGCCAGGGTCGGGTTGGTGATGATGTCCAGGAGTTCCGTGCGCCAATCCGTGTCGATTTCCGTCACGGTCAGGGCGTTTGTTTCGAGAACCCGCGTGCCCGTCTCCATGCGCACCTCGCGCCCGTCGATGGCCTGGAGCAGTCCGGGCAGGTCCGCGGCGACCACGTCGATGACGTTCTGTTCCAGGGCTTCGGCCGCGGTCAGGCTGACGGCCTCCCGAACGGCGCGCTCGGCCCAGGTCGCGTTGCGCCCGTGGCGTTCGGCCAGGCCCCGGCCTCCCGCGCCGTAATACCGTGAGATGGTGATCA
>CAZQYA010000151.1:0-7701 GCA_964597325.1 uncultured Desulfovibrionaceae bacterium | reverse complement strand
TTGGAGCCCATTTCCTCCATGCTGGAGGAGACTTCCTCCACGGAGGCCGCCTGTTCGGTGGCGCCCTGGGAGAGCTGTTCGGACGAGGCGCTCAGTTCCTCGGAGCCCGAGGCCACGTTGTCCGAGGCGGACTGGACCTCGGTGACGACCTCGCGCAGCCTCTGGACCATGTCGCGCAGGGCCTGGGCCAGGATGCCCAGTTCGTCCTTCTGGTCGACGTCCACCTCGGCCGTCAGGTCGCCCTGGGACAGCTTGCGCGCGAATTCCACGCCTTTCTGCACGGGCACGGTGATGGCCTTGGTCAGGAAGACGGCCGTAATGATGCCCAACAGGACGCCTATGGAAAGGCCTCCGATCATGACCGTCGAAGCTTTGGAGAGGTTGGTCACGGCTTCATCGGCAATCTTCTGGGTCTGGTCCAGGCCAGCGGATGCGGTCTTTTCCGCAGCGGCGAGCACGTCCTGGCCGGACCTGGTCCGCTTGACGTTGAGTTCCGAGAGTTCTTTCCAGTGCGCGTTCAGGCTGGTCATGGCAGTCTTGTATTTCATCGCCGCATCCCTGGTCCCGGCGATGCGTTGCAGGTCGGCTTCAAGACGGGTGATGGTTTTGAGCTTATCGAAGAGCGTGTCCATCTTGGGGAAGTTTTCCAGTGCCGATTCGATGATTTTCGGGTCACGTTCCGCCTGGGCGCGCCACACCTTGACGCGCGTGTCGTTACCGAGATCGATGATGTCGTTGACCCAGGTGATCTTCTGAGTCCGTTCAACGAGGCGCTCGGCCGATGCCCCTTCGGAGATCTCCGCCTGCATGCGCTCGGTCTGGCCGGCGAGGAAATCCGCGCAGTTTTTCATGTACTGTGCCGCGCCCAGGTCGAGATTTTTACGGTCGACATTCATGGCCTCGACAATCTCCACCGTCTGGTCGGCCAGGCTCGCGTAGGTGTCGACCTGATTCTGGGCGACGACGATGTTCTCTTTCAGGGCCACCAGCGCCGGAAATGCGTCGGCATGTTTTCGGGTTACGTCCAGGGACTTTTGCACTTCGGCCAGCTGCTTTCGCCCTTCGTCCAGATAGGACGACTGTTCGGTGAAGGCATAGCCGCGCCAGGCGTACATGGTCAGCAGGGACGAACGCTCCAGGTTGTTGGCCATGCCCACTTCAGGGACGTATTCCTGCGCGAGCCGGATGGAGTCTCCCTCGACGTTTTTCATGTTGAAAACCGCCAGTCCGCCCAGGGTGCAGGCGATGAGAATCAGAACACCGAATCCTCCGCCGATCTTGATCCCCAGTTTGATGTTTTTCATGTCCCCTCCTTGCAGTGTGGTGGTGAAAACAGGCCCTCGCGTATCGACGCACGCCGTACCGCTCGTTTTTCGCGCGGCCTGCGCCTCATGGCTTCGTCTAGGCCGTATCGTCCTCTGAAGTCTGGATGTCCCGATGTTCCCTCAGGGCTTCCACGAAAATATCGATGCGCCGGCGGCCGTCGCGGGAGTCGTTGACCGCCCTGGCCGAGCGTATGGTCATGGCAGTTGTTCCGTCTTTTCGTCTGATGACGTACCTTTCGCCCTGCACCGATTCGCCGGCCAGGAGGCGTTCATGCAGCCTGTCGTGTTCTTCGGTCGAAGCGTAGGTCTCGGATTCACGGCTCACGGCCTGCATCATGTCTCTGGGAGAGGCGTAGCCGTGCAGGCCCGCATAGGCCAGGTTCATGGAAATGAAATGGCCCGAAGGCTCCACGGAGCACATTCCGATGGGCGCAAGCTCATACATGTCACGGTATCTGGAATCCGTCGATGTGGCAGTGCCGACAGAGATGCGTTTTGTCCTGGAAGTGATGTCGCGAACGAAGACGATGACGCCCGTGGGGTCACCCTCCGGCAGTTCCCGGATGGGGTAGGCGCTGAATTCGATGGATCTCATGGACTCGGAAGAGCTGACCTGCATGACCTCGAATTCGTTGCGCCCGGAGCGCAGGGCCCTGACGGCCGGGCAGCGGGAGCAGCATTCGCCCATCTGGTGGAAGACTTCATGACATTTCCGGCCCAAGGCGGGCATTGTCTCGGCGTACCAGCTGATCATGGTCTTGTTGGCGTAGCGGACGCTCAGGTCCGGCGCCAGGACGCTGATGCCCTCCTCGATGCTGCCGAGCAGGGATTCCAGAAAGGCCTCGTTGGCAAGTATCTGTTCCTCAAAGGCCTTGCGTTCGCTCAGGTCGTGGTTGGTTCCGGTGATGCGCACGGGGGCCCCGGCCGTGTCCCGTTCCATGAGCTTGCCGCGGGAATGGATCCATTTGTAGGAGCCGTTCTTGCACAGGAGCCTGAATTCGGTGTCGAAGAATTCCGTTTCGCCGCGCAGGTGCGCGGCGAATTCATCCAGGGTGGCCTGGAGGTCATCGGGATGAATCATCCGCTCCAGCTGCTCCATGGTCAGCTCGAATTCGTTCCCGGCGTAGCCGAGCATGGACATCCACATGGGCGAGTGCTGGATTCTGCCCGACGGGATGTCGTAGTCCCAGACCGCCCCCTGCGACCCTTCCAGGGCGAGCTTCCATCGTTCCTCGCTGGCTTCCAGGGCCCGGCGGGCCCGGAGTATTTCCGTGACCTCGAACTGGAGATGGACGATCTGGGCCACGGCGCCTTCGGCGTTCAGGACCGGGGCGCTGCGCAGCAGCCAGTGCTTGCCGTCGGGGGAGCGATGGACGCCGTTCTGCGTGGTCCTGGTCTTGAGCGCCCGCAGGGCGGTGCAGAAGGCGCTCTCTTCGGGCTGGCCGTCTGCAAGCTTTGCGCAGATGCCTTCGCCCGATTTTGTCAGAAGGCGCGACGGCGTTTCGGTGACGGGGGTGTTGGACCAGACGATTCTGAATTGCGGATCGAGCATGACCACGGCCACGTCGCGCAGGTTTTCCAGGATCGTGCTCTGAACCTTCTGCTGTTCCCGCAGCTGCCCCTCCAGGACCTGGCGCTGCTGGATTTCGTCTCGAAGCAGCCGAGTCAGCTCTTCGAGCTCGTTCTTGCGTTGGGCCAGCCGCTGGTTTGCCGTTACCCCGGGTGCGGGAGTCTGGATTTCAAGGTCGGACAGAAAGCGCGTGAAGGCTTCGAGGTTCGATTTAATGAGGGCCGTGGTGCGGTCGGAGATCTTGCCGGCCAGGACCATGAGGATTTCGGGATCTTCACCGAGGAATCTGGCCAGGGCGTGGATGCGTTCCTCGGTCAGGGGCGCGTTTTCTCCCCGTTCGAGCTTGCTGAGATAGGAGTGGTGGATACCGATGCGCTTGGCCACACTGCGGATGGAATATCCGGAGTGCTTTGCCGCCAGCGCCTCCCGGCGCTCCTTGATGTAACTTCCAAGGGAACTCATGTGTCTATTATGAAGTAGCCATATTTTTTTGCGCAAGTTTTTTTTTGTCATTCGCGGGGCAATTGGAAAATTTGTTTATTGGCAAAAATATTTAATTTTAATAGTATGTTGAGATGATATTTTTGTCTTACGTCCGGCATGGTGCTCGGGTTGGGTGGTAAAAAAAAGGTCGCCACATGATGTCAGACTGGACATTGTCTGGTCGACGAAAATTTGCCTTCTTTCAGGAAAAAGCATTGACCATGGAAATATGGCTACTTCATAATCGCCATAAAGTGAGGTCGGCTACGAAGCGATTGCAAAGCGGCTATTTTCGAATGCGTCCGGGCGTTGCGCGAAGGGAGCGTTTGCATCCACGAAGAGCGGGGTGAATGATATGACGATCACGATACGGGCGAACGGAGTCCTGGGGGGCTTGCGCAGATGCGTCCCGCTGCTGCTACTGCTCTGCCTGTTCCCCTGCGTTGTATGGGCCGGAGGGGCGAGGGTGCTGCTGATCTGTTCCTATCACCCGGCCTTTCCCACCTTTCGGCAGCAGGTCCATGGGCTGCGTGGCGTTCTCGAGCCTGCCGGCGTGTCTCTCGATCTCGAGTTCATGGATACGAAACGTCTGCCCGTCGACGAGGCTGGCGAGCACTTTCTGGAACATCTGCGTTTTAAGCTGAGCCGTCTTCCGGCCTACGATGTCATCGTGACGGCAGACGACGCCGCCCTGCGCTTCGCCTTGGACAACCGGGACGAACTTTTCCCCGGGAAGCCATTGGTTTTCCTGGGCGTCAACGATCACAACCTGGCCCACGACCTGAGCGGCAAGCCCCTCTGCACGGGGGTCATCGAAGCCGTTTCCATGCGTGGGACCCTGGATGTGATCAGGCAACTGCTGCCTCGGGCGGGAGCGGTGCACGCCGTGGTGGACGCCCAGCCCGGAGGCCAGGGGGATCTCAAGACCTTTCTCGATCTGAAGAACGATTTCACGGATCTGCGGCTGGAAGTCCTGTCGCTGGCGGACATGACCTGGGAGGAACTCGGCGCACGGCTTGCCGGCCTGCCCCGTGGCGACGCGGTCCTGCTTCTTTCGGCCTACGGCGACAGGAACAACGAGGCGAAATCCTTCGATGAGGGGATGCGGTTTGTTCTGGAGCACAGCGGCCTGCCGGTGTTTCATCTCTGGGAGCACGGCCTTGGAGCGGGCCTCGTCGGCGGCAAGATCATCTCGCACCTGGAGCAGGGGCGCATCGCCGGAAATCTCGTGCTGCAGATCCTGTCCGGGACCCCCGCCAGCTTCATTCCCGTGGTCGAAGGCGAGGATGCCAATCGCCATGTGTTCGACCATGCTGTCCTGGCACGTTTCGGTCTGGATGCATCCCGTCTTCCCGAGGACAGCGAGATCAGGGGGCTGCCTGTTTCGGTCTTCACCCAGTACGGAACAGAGATTTTCGTAACGGCGGCTTTTTTATGCACACTTGCGCTTCTTGCGGCGGCGCTTTTGCGGCAGGTCGTCAAATTGCGTCGGGCCAAGGGCCGGATTGCGGAGAGCGAAGTCCGGTACAAGGCCCTTTTCGACGCCAATGCCGATGGCATTCTTGTGGCCGACAGCGTTTTGCGGACGTTTGTGTTCGCAAATCCCGCTGCCTGCCGGATGTTCGGCTATACAGCGGAGGAATTGTGCCGGCTCGGGGTTTCGGACATTCACCCGTCGGACAGGCTCAGGCAGATTCTTGCTGATTTCGATCTGCAAGCGCACGGGCAGAAGGACATTGTCGAGGGTATTCCGTGTCTGCGCAGAGATGGCAGCGTTTTTTACGCGGATGTTCGCAGCTTCACCCTGGAGATCGACTCGCGCCCTTGCGCTGTGGGACTTTTCCGCGATGTCACGGAGCGAGGCCAGGTTCTTGAGGCCATGCGGCAGGCCGAGGAGCGTCTGGCCCTGGCCGTCGCCGGCAGCAACGAGGGCATCTGGGACTGGGATCGGGCTGCGGACACGGTTTATTTTTCGCCGCGCTGGAAGGAGATCATCGGTTACGCCGATCATGAATTCGCCAACCATCTCGATGAATGGATCTCCCGCATCCACCCCGAGGACCGGGAGCGTGTCCTGGCGGTCAACAACGATTTCTTCACCAGCGAGGACACGCATTTCGTCGTCGAGTACCGCCTGCTCCACAGGGACGGGACGTATCGCTGGATCATGGGACGGGGCACCTGCCTGCGCGACGCGGAGGGCAAGCCCTACCGCATGGCCGGTTCCCATGCGGACATCACGGAACGCAAGGCCATGGAACGGGACCTGATCAGGGCCCGTGACGAGGCCCTGGCCGCCAACCGATCCAAGGGCGAATTCCTGGCCAACATGAGCCACGAGATACGCACGCCGCTGAATGGGGTTCTGGGCATGTTGCAGCTCCTGGAGGGGCTGAACCTTTCCTCCGAGCAGCGGCAATACATAGCAATGGCAGCGTCTTCGGCCAGTCGGCTTACGGGCCTTCTGAGCGACATTCTCGATCTGTCGCGCATCGAGTCCGGAAGGCTCGTCATGGATTCCCGGCCCTTCTCGCTGCTCGAAGTGTTCCAGACGACCTACGGGCTTTTTTCCATGCCCACGCGCGACAAAGGCGTGCGATTCGAAATCAGTATCGGGCCGGGCTTGCCGGAAACCCTGGTGGGCGACGAGCTCAGGCTTCGTCAGGTCCTTTTCAATATCGTGGGCAATGCCGTCAAATTCACGTCCGAAGGTTTCGTGCGCGTCGATGTCTCGTCGCTGGGACAAGGGCTCGATGGCCGCAGGCGGCTTCTTTTCTGCGTGGAGGACAGCGGCCCAGGCATTGACGACGAAATCATCGCGGATGTCTTCGAGCCCTTTGCCCAGGGTGAGGGGGATTTCGTGCGCCAGCATCAGGGCGCCGGTCTCGGCCTGGCCATCGTCAAGCGGCTGCTGCTCATGATGGACGGCTCCCTGGCCGTCGAGACGTCGCCCGCGGGTACGGTCATCTGTTTTTCCATACCCTTTGCCGTGGGAGAAACCCGGGTTTCTGCGACCGAGGAGGCGCCCCCGGCCGGGTCGCATTCCCTGAAGATCCTGCTTGCGGAGGACGATGCCATCAGCGTTTTCGCCGTGCGGCGCATCCTGGAGAAGGAAGGGCACAGCGTCACGACCGCAGGCGACGGACTGCAGGTTCTGGAGGCGCTGCGCAACGGGCACTGCGATCTCATTCTCATGGACGTGCAGATGCCCAACGTCGACGGAGTCCAGGCCACTCGCCTGATCAGGGAGGACGAGTCCCTCGGAGGGAAAAGGAAGGTCCCCATCGTGGCCATGACGGCCTACGCCATGAGCGGCGATCGGGAGAAGTTTCTGGAGGCGGGCATGAACGACTATGTGGCCAAGCCTGTGAGCGTTCGCGAACTTGAGCGGGTCATATCGCGTATCGCGCCCGCGGTTGTCGACGAGGCCTGAATTCCGGGGCGGTGCGGTGGGGCGGGCGTACCGCGGGTAGGCTCGTCGCAGCGGGCGGGTCTTGACAGCGTACGTCCCGACGGAGAGGGGAAGAAATCCCGCCCTCCGAAGCGCCACCCGGATGCGCTCCGATCGGAAGGCAGGGACCGCCGATCCTTTCCGGTCGGTACTCGTAATGACTTTTCGTGTCCCTATGCCGATGTCGGCGTATGTGAACAGGACATCAATACAACGAGGTGACCATGCGTATTCTTATTGTCGAAGACGATTTCGTTGGCCGCAAGGTTATGCACAAGCTGCTTATGGAGTATGGGGAGTGCGACATCGCCGTGGACGGCGCGGAGGCGGTGAAGGCCGTCGAACTGGCCTGGGAAGCGGGGAATCCTTATGATGTCCTGTTTCTGGACATCATGATGCCCAACATGAGCGGGCACGAGGCCCTGAAGATTATCCGCGACAAGGAGAAAGAACGCGGCGTGCCGTTGGCCCGTGAAGTCAAGGTCATCATGACCAGCGCGCTGGACGACGTGAAGAACGTGACCCAGTCCTTTTTTCAGGGCGGTGCCTCGGCCTACCTGGTCAAGCCCATAGAACGTCGCAAGATTATCGACGAGTTGCGGAAGCTGGAATTGATCTGAGCCCGGCGCAGTCAGGATTTGCAGAGATTCAGCACAACCGGGGCGATATGGGGCAGGGGGACGACCTTATCCACCCCCCCGAGCTTGATGGCTTCGCCGGGCATGCCGAAGACCACGCAGGACGCCTCGTCCTGGGCCACGGTCACGGCCCCGGCCTCGTGCATTTCGAGCATGGCCTTGGCCCCATCGTCGCCCATGCCCGTCATGATCACACCCACGGCGTTTTTGCCGGCATAACGGGCGGCCGAGCGG
>CAZQYA010000150.1:1511-7752 GCA_964597325.1 uncultured Desulfovibrionaceae bacterium | reverse complement strand
GCTCGACGTTCTCGACCACGACGATGGCGTCGTCCACCAGCAGGCCGATGGCCAGGACCATGGCGAACATGGTCAGGGTGTTGATGGAGTAGCCGAAGGCCGCCAGGACCCCGAAGGTGCCCAGCAGCACGACGGGCACGGCGATGGTCGGGATGAGGGTGGCGCGGAAGTTCTGCAGAAAGAGGTACATGACCAGGAAGACCAGGACCACGGCTTCCAGCAGGGTGCGGACCACCTCTTCGATGGAGATGCGTACGAAGGGCGTGGTGTCGAAGGCGTTAACGACCTTCATGCCGGCCGGGAAGGTGGGCCTTACGGATTCGACGTACCTGTCGATGGCCAGGACCGTTTCCAGGGCGTTGGCGCCCGTGGCCAGTTTGATGGCCAGGGCCGTGGACGGCTGGCCGTTGAAGCGGGCCGCGACCCGGGAGTTCTCGGCGCCCAGTTCGACCCTGGCCACGTCGCCGAGGCGCACGGTTGAGCCGTCCTGGCGCACCTTGAGCAGGATGTCGCGGAACTGTTCGGGCGTCTGCAGGCGGTCCTGGACGCTGACGGTGAAGTTGATGCGCTGGTCCTCCACCGAGGGCAGGCCGCCGAGCTGGCCGGCCGAGATCTGGGCGTTCTGGGCGCGTATGGCGGCGGCGACGTCCGACGGGATCATGTTGTAGGTGTGCAGCCTGTCTGGGTTGAGCCAGATGCGCATGGCGTGCTGGGAGCCGAACAGCGTGACCTCGCCGACGCCCTCGACGCGGCTCATGCCGTCCAGGACGTTGGCGGCCACGTAGTCGGCCAGCTGGGCCCTGGACATGGAGCCGTCCTCGGATACGAAACCCAGGACCTGGACGAAGTTCTTGACGGCCTTGTTGACCTGCACGCCCTGGGCCTGCACTTCCTGGGGCAGCAGGGACATGGCCAGCTGCAGCTTGTTCTGGACCTGGACCTGGGCGATGTCCGGGTCGGTGCCGGACTTGAAGGTCAGGGTGATGGTGGCCTGGCCCGAGGACTCGCTGGTCGAGGACATGTAGTCCAGGTTGTCAATGCCCTTCATTTTCTGTTCGATGACCTGGGTCACCGAGTCTTCGAGGGTCTTGGCCGAGGCGCCGGGGTACATGGCCGTGATGGCCACCGAGGGCGGCGCGATGGGCGGGTACTGCGAGATGGGCAGGGCGAAGATGGCCAGCACGCCGGCCAGCATGGTGGCGATGGCCAGGACCCAGGCGAAGACCGGGCGGTTGATGAAGAAATGTGCCATGGGTCCTCCTTACATGGTGTCCGGGGCAACCCGGACCTGGACGCCGGGCCTGGCTTTCTGCAGGCCTTCCACGATGACCCGGTCGCCGGCCGCCAGTCCCTGGCGGACGATCCAGTCGCCGCCCATGGCCCGGTCCAGTTCGATGGCGCGCAGGGCGACCTTTTCATCCTTGTCCACGACCAGGGCCTGGGCTTCGCCCCTGGCGTTGCGCGTCACGGCCTGCTGCGGAACCAGCAGGGCCTGGGCCATGACGCCCTCTTCGATGACGGCGCGGACGTACATGCCGGGCAGCAGGTCGCGGTCCGGGTTGGGGAAAACCGCCCTCAGGGTCACGGAACCCGTGCCCGGGTCGACGCTGGCCTCGGCCAGTTGCAGGGTCCCCTTGTGGGGGTAGGCGCTGCCGTCTTCGAGGATGAGGCGGACCGAAGTCGAGTCCTGGCCTGCGGATCGCAGGGCGCCGCTGGACAGGGCGCGTTTGAGGCGCAGGAGTTCCATGCTGGACTGGGTCAGGTCCACATAGATGGGGTCGAGCTGCTGCACCGTGGCCATGGCCTGAGCCTGATTGGCCGTGACCAGGGCTCCGGGCGTAATGGACGAGCGGCCGATGCGGCCGTCGATGGGCGAGACCACTTTGGTCCGCTCCAGATCGATGCGCGCCGCCTGGAGTTGGGCCTCGGCCGCGGCGACATTGGCCTCGGCCAGGGCCAGGGCTGCCATGACCTCGTCGTGGTCCTGACGGCTGACGGCCTTGGTGCGGATCAGGTCGCGGTAGCGCTCGGCTTTGAGCCGGGCAGGTTCGAGTTCGGCCCTGGCCATGGCCAGGGCTGCACGCGCCTGGGCCACGGCCACGTCATAGGTGGCCGGGTCGATCCGGTAGAGCAGGTCGCCCGCCTTGACTTCGGCGCCTTCGGCAAAGGCGCGTTTCTGGATGATGCCACCGACTTGGGGACGGATCTCGGCCACCTGGAAAACGGCCGTGCGTCCGGGCAGCTCGGCTTTGATGGTCACGTCCCGGGGCTCCATGGTGACCACAGCCACCTCGGGCGCGGGTCTGGTCGGGCTGGTAGCGGCCTCTTTGGCCTGGGAGGGCCTGTCCCAGGCGAGGTAACCAAGACCCGAGCAGACCATGAGGGCGACGAGAACGAGTATCTTTTTCATGGGTTCCTTCCTGTAGTGCAGAAGAATTGTTTAAGTGAATGTGTGTTAACTTTTTGAGTAAAAAAAATCAGGGGGCAACGGCCTGTTCGAACATGCGCCAGTTGGCTTCGGCCTGGACCTTGGGATTGAGGGTTTCCCTCCGCCTGCTGTACAGGATGGCGATGGTCAGAAACTGGCCCAGGAACTGGACGAAGATCTGTTCCGCATCGATGTCCTGGCGGATTTCCCCGGCCTCCTGGCCTGCGCGGATGATGGCTGCGAGCAACTCCTGCTGCCGGTGATGGCTTTCAAGGAGTCGTGCCCTGGATCTGGGTTCGTCGACCCATACCGAATCCGAAAGTGCGAGGATGGGCATGGCGCGATACCGTTCGATCACGCTGATGTGCAGGTCAAAACAGCGGCGCAGTCTGGTCATGGCGGAACCCGGTTTCTCCAGGGCCCGCCGGATACCTTCGGTCTTTACGGAATCGAGCAGGTCGATAATGCTCAGCAGGATATCTCCCTTTCCGCCGGGAAAATGGCGGTACAGGGCGGGCGGGGTCACGCCCACGGCCCGGGCCACGTTGCGTGCGGTCAGGGCGCCGATGCCCTGTTCGGCGACCAGGTCCAGGGCCGCTTCGGCGATCTGCTCCCTGCGCAAAGTAGTGTTGAGACGCTTTGACATGGGCGGCTAGTTAACGATCGTTCACTTCTTCGTCAAGAGCGGATTCCTGGTTTTTCCATGCCGGTTCCGAAAAGTCTGCAGACGGCTTCACAGAACTTTTTTCAGCCAATCAAATTGCAATCCCTTGAAATTTCTGCTTGCATGAACGAACGAGTTTCTTTAAATCTCTTTTTGAGAACAATTCCTGATAACATTCTTTTTCAAGGAGAAATAACGATGAGCAAGACCATGGACAATCTGAAAGAAGCCTTTGCCGGAGAATCCCAGGCCAACCGCAAGTACCTCGCTTTCGCCAAAAAGGCCGACGAGGAAGGGCTGCCTCAGGTTGCCAGGCTGTTTCGGGCCGCGGCAGAAGCCGAGACCATCCATGCCCACGCCCACCTGCGCCTCATGAAGGGCATCGGCTCCACTGCCGAGAACCTCAAGGAGGCCGTGGCCGGCGAGACCCACGAGTTCAAGTCCATGTATCCGGCCATGATCGCCGACGCCCAGGCCGAAGGTGAAAAGGCGGCGGAGCGCTACTTCGGTTTCGCCAATCAGGCCGAGGAATGCCACGCGAACCTGTACTCCAAGGCCGCCGAGAAGATGGGTGAGCTCGAGAGCGTGGAGTATCACGTCTGCAGCGTCTGCGGCCACATCCACGAGGGTCAGCCCACGGACAAGTGCCCCATCTGCGGCGCGGCCCCCAAGGCGTATTTTGTCGTGGCCTAGCAGGCCGCCCGGGAACGGCAATCTGCCGCGTCAGCGAAAAAATCCAGACCGTTTATGTATGCACAATACACTGCGCGCCCTGGATTTTTCGCTTTCGTCATCTCACCATTTTTGAACGGCCTGCATATTTTGATTTTTCAGCCAGGGTTTTCCCCTTTCTGTACTAAAATGGCCGCGCTTCCGGAAATGGGGCGCGGCTTTTTTCGGCTTGCCACGAAGGGCGGATGTTCTAATTGAAGAAATGAGGCAGGAGGTGGAACATGAAAATCGCCGTCGAAATCACGATTTTCGGACACCATTTCACTGAGGTGGTGGAGTATCCTGGCGTACCCAGGTCACATGCCGACGTGGTGGGCTGGCTTATGAGCCAGACCGAGTTCAAGTGGGTCGACTACGAGAAGTCGTCCAGGGACGACAAGCTGCTCTATCACCTGGACGACGACGTGGCGCATTGACGCCCGACGGTTCAAGGTCCTGAAAAAGAGAAGGCCGCGCGGGGTTGCGCGGCCTTTCGTCATTTCCGTGGACGTTGCGGGGCCGGCCTGCCCTTGGCCTTGCTGAAGACCATGGCGCCGTCGCGGCCCTTGCGGGTGAACATGGACAGCACCTTCTCGGCTTCCTGGAACGGCAGCGACACGAAGGCGAAGGTTTCCATGATCTGGATGTCCCAGACCTTGCGGGACGGGATGCGGCAGTTCTCATCCAGGAAGGTCAGCAGACGCTTGGGCGTCAGCCCGTCCTTGCGGCCCTGGGTGACGAACAGGCGGGTCTTGCCCTTCTTGTCCACCACGAAGGCGTCAGAGATCTCCTTGTAGTTGGAGGCGTCGAGCTCGTCATGGAACAGGTGCTGGAGCAGGGCGGCCAGGGTTTCGCGGGGCTTGCCCTGTTCGAGCATTTCCTGGGCCATGTCCAGGAATTCCATTTCCGGCTCGGTCGCCACAATGGCCGTGAGATCCGCCTGGATGCGCTCCTTCTTCATCTTGATGACGTCGCTGACCTTGGGCAGGCGCGCCTTGCGGATGTCCGTTCTGGCCTGTTTGCTGATGAACTGCAGGCGCCTGTATTCGGGCGGGGTGATGAAGGTGATGGCAATGCCCTGCTTGCCGGCCCGGCCCGTGCGCCCGACGCGGTGCACGTAGGCCTCGGGGTCGTGGGGCAGGTCGAAGTTGATGACGTGGGTCAGGTCGTGCACGTCGATGCCGCGCGCGGCCACGTCCGTGGCCACCAGGATGCGGATCAGGCGCTTCTTGAACTTGGCCAGGATCTTTTCGCGCAGGCTCTGGGAGATGTCGCCGTGCAGGGTGTCGGCGTCGTAACCGCGCTCCATGAGACGCTGGGAAACGGCGTCGGCGTCCACCTTGGTGCGGGTGAAGACCAGCCCGTAGAAGTCTTCCTCGACGTCGATGATGCGGCACAGGGCCTCGAACTTGTCGGCCGCCGAAACCTCGAAATAGATCTGGTCGGTCTGGGTGGCGGTGAGCTGTTCGGACACGGCGCGGATGATCTGGTAATCACCCATGTACTTTTTGGCGATGCGCAGGATGTCCGGCGGCATGGTGGCGGAGAAGAGCATGGTCCGCTTTTCGGCCGGAGTCTGGTCCATGATCTCCTGGACATCCTCCAGAAAGCCCATGTTCAGCATCTCGTCGGCCTCGTCGAGGATGAGAAAGCGAATGGCCGAAAGATTGAGGCTGCCGCGGCGCAGGTGGTCCAGGACGCGGCCTGGCGTTCCCACGACCACGGATACGCCGCGTCGAAGGTTCCTGAGCTGGATTTCCATGGACTGACCGCCGTAGATGGGGGTCACGCTCAGGTTGCGGCCGCCGCGCAGGGAGTTGATCTCCTCGGCCACCTGGATGGCCAGCTCGCGGGTCGGGGCCAGGACCAGCGCCTGGACGGCGCGCATGTCCTGGTCCAGCAGCTCCAGCAGGGGCAGGCCGAAGGCAGCGGTCTTGCCCGTGCCCGTCTGGGCCTGGGCCACGATGTCGGTCTCGCCGGCCAGCACGGCCGGGATGGTCTTGGTCTGAATGGGAGTGGGCTCCTCGAATCCCTTGCGGGAGAGGGCCTCGATGGTCAGGGTGCTGAGACCCAGATCGGAAAACGTCGTCATGATGATACCTTGCGGGCACGGCCCGCCGTAAAAAGTGCCCGGCGCTGGAACCGGGCCTGCATCATGAGACCTGTCGCCCAGGACGGGGAAAACGCATTTCGAAAAAACATGTGGAACCGAAACCGTGAGCTGATGCTCGAGAGGGTCGTGCGGACAGGGGAGGCCCCTGCAAAGGAAATGCTCGGGGTAGATAGGCGAGTCCGGAGCACTTGGCAAGGAAAAAAACGGGGCGGCAACGCCCGCCCCGAAATGCCGGTCCGGTCTTTAGAGGTTCAGGGCGATGCCCGCCAGGCTCTCCAGTTCCTCGGACAGCAAATCTCGGTCGAGCGGCCAGCCAGTTCGGGAC
>CAZQYA010000150.1:0-1501 GCA_964597325.1 uncultured Desulfovibrionaceae bacterium | reverse complement strand
GACAGCCCAAGGGCCTCGGTTATATTTTCGCCCCAGCAGACCAGCCCGTGGTTGTCCATGAACACGGCCTGGAAGTCACGCCCGGCCTGCCCCACGGCCCGGCCGAGTTCCGGGGTCCCGGGCTCGCCGGCCTCAACGCGGGTCAGTCTGGCCGCGAAGACCCGGCCTTCGAAGAGGGGCAGGTTCAGAAGCGGCCCCGGCCCGCGCAGGGACAGGGCGATGAGCCTTGGCGGATGGGTGTGCACGATGGCCCTGGCCTGGGGCTGGTTGCGGTAGATCTCGAGGTGCACGGCCAGTTCCGACGAAGCCTGCGCCGAGGACAGGGGCTGTCCCGAGGCCAGGTCGATCACGGCCAGGTCCCGGGGCGTAAGGTGGCCCTTGGCGCTGCCCGAGCAGGTGATGACGACCCGGTTTCCCTGGAGGACGCTGATGTTGCCGTTGAAGCCCGCGAACAGGCCGCGCAGCCAGCCGTCGCGGCCGGCCTCGATGACGGAGAGCCCGGCATCGGGGTTGACCAGGGCCGGGAACTCTCTGTTTCCGGACGCCGGACCGTTGTCGGGCTTGATGTCGATGACCGGGGTCCCGTCAATGACTTCCAGGGGATGCACCTGCAGCCGGTTTCCTTCCCGGCCGACGATGCGCACCGGATGCAGGCCGATGGGCGTAGGCCGGTCGGGCGAACGCGTGGAAAAAATGCCGCGCATGGGCAGGGCGCGGTTGCCCTTGGGGTGGCAGCGCAGCGTGTCCTGATCGCCCTGGTGCATCCAGGTCAGGACCAGGATGCGATCGTCGACCTGCAGGTCCGTGGCCGCCGGTTCGAAAGCGGGATCAATTTCGATCCAGACGGGCGGGAGCCCGGCTTCTCCGGATTTGGGACATTGATCCCGCGTGATCAGGTGGGATCTGACGACGCCGATGGTGCGAGGGTGCATGGAGCCTCCGTTTGAAGATATGCGCCATCAAAACCTACAGGACCAGACGCGTCAAGGCGGTTGATCCACGTTTTTGGACGTTGGGGGCGATGCAGGAGATGTTTGTCCTGATGCGGATTTTTCCTTATGATAGTTTTGCCGAAAGGTCTCCGGTTCAGACGTGTCCGGCCATGCCGCCGTTGCCCGGCGTGCTTTGGAGGCCTTTCGCTGCGATGACCGGGCTGCCCCCGTTTTTCAACAATCATGAGCGGAGTTGCCATGACCCGTTTTTCCACGAGCCTCCTCGGAGAGGCGAAAACACTTCTGCTGGCCACGGACGGATCCGACTTCAGCGAAGGCGTCGTGCAGGAAGCCATTTTCTTCGGCCAGTCGTGCCAGGCCAGGGTCGTTGTCCTGCACGTGGTCCGGATCGACGCGGAGTCCCTGAAATCGGCCAACGCCAGAGTGAGGCGCAAGCAGCGTGAAGTCGCCGCCCATTTCGAGACGATCCGCCGGATGGCCAGGGACGCCGGTGTGGAGTGCGAGACCGTGGTGGTCGGTTCGTCCGTGCCCGAGCACGCCATCGTGGA
>CAZQYA010000149.1:0-7832 GCA_964597325.1 uncultured Desulfovibrionaceae bacterium | reverse complement strand
ACCTCTCCGCGAGGTTTTTTGAAATTTTCTTTTCCTGGCGGCGCTTCTGGAAGAAACCGCTCAGGAGGGAGCTGCACTCGTCTTCGAGGACCCCGCCCAGGGCCCAGAAGTGGTGGTTGCTCCAGGGAAGCTGCGTGCCCTCCAGACGGCTGATCAGGCAGCCGGCCTTGGGATCCCTGGCCGCGAAGACGACGCCGGCCAGCCTGGCCTGAATGATGGCGCCCAGGCACATGATGCAGGGTTCCAGGGTGACCACCAGTATCGCATCCGTCAGACGGTGGTTGCCGGCCTGGTTCCCGGCGTCCCGCAGGGCCAGGATCTCGGCGTGGGCAGTGGGATCGCTGTCAAAGACGGTCCTGTTGCCGCCGCGTCCGAGGATGCGGCCGTTTGCATCGACCACCACCGCGCCCACGGGCACGTCCCCGCGTTCCTCGGCTTCATGGGCGAGCATCAGAGCTTCGTGCATGAAGGGCTCCCAGGAAAGAACCTCGTCCGTGGGGGGCGTCAGGGAAGGCGCACAGTAGAAAGTCATGGGGTCGCTGTCAATGCTCTTTGCGTCGTATCGACTCGTCCGGTACCGGACGCTTCATCTGCCCTTCAGATACTCGATACCGCCCTGCAGCAGCGCCGTGCCCAGGGTGGATGTCTCGCCACGCGTCCAGCGAGGGTGATTGGTCGGGTGGTTGTAGGCCTCGGGGTGCGGCATGAGGCCCAGAATGCGTCCCGACGGGTCCGTCAGGCCGGCGATGCCCAGGGGCGAACCGTTGGGATTGGCCGGATACTGCTGGGTGACTTCCTTCGTTTCCGGGTCAACGTACTGCAGGGCGATGAGGTTCTGCTCCTGCAGACGCGCGAGGGTCGTCTCGTCGCCGGGCACGAGCTTGCCCTCGCCGTGGCGGACGGGAATGTAAAGATAGTCGAGCCCCCTGGTGAATACGCAGGGGCTGTCCTGGTTGATCTTGAGCGTCACCCAACGGTCTTCGTACTTGGCCGAATCGTTGTGGCTCAGAGAGACCTGGCGCGTGAAGTAGGCGCTGTCCAGGGCGGGCAGGAGCCCCAGCTTCACGAGAAGCTGAAAACCGTTGCAGATGCCCAGGATCAGCCCGCCGGCATCCAGGAACGCCTTGAGCTCCTCCATGAGGGACGTGCCGCTGGCCGTCTTCATATGCCGCCAGCGCAGCGCCGCGGCCTGGGCCGAACCAAGATCGTCGCCGTCCAGAAAGCCGCCGGGCAGAATCAGAAAATTGTAGTCCGCCAGCCTCACCTTGTCCGCCGTCAGGTCGGAAAAATAGACGATGGTGGTCTGGTCCGAACCGGCCTGATCAGCCGCGAAAGCGCATTCCCGCTCGCAATTCGTTCCATAGCCGGTGATAACCAATGTCTTGACCTGAGCCATCATTCCTCCGAAAAAAAAACGGCGCCCGCCGCGTGGTGTGAATCAAGTTAGAAAGCCCATTACAGGCCAAGCAATGGAGGCGCAAGCCCGAAATTGTGCCCTCCTGGCAGTTTGCACTCCGCTTTCTTTCTGCTATGCATCCGAAGGCGTTTGTATGACACCAGGGCCGCTTGACAAGCCGGGGGTCCGCTGCCAAATGTCCCAGCGGACACACGGGTTGTCGTACTTCGGGCTGCCGGCAGGTGGCCCATTTGTTTTGCAGACCGGATGAATCGCGCAACAGCGCGAAATAGAAAAAGAACTTTCAGGCGCACGAGGAAGCGATGAATACAAAATTCATTTTTGTGACCGGAGGGGTGCTCTCCTCCCTGGGTAAGGGGCTGGCCGCCGCGTCCATTGCGGCATTGCTCAAGGCGAGAGGCCTTCGAGTCACCATTCAAAAGCTCGACCCCTACATCAACGTCGACCCGGGCACCATGAACCCCTTCCAGCACGGCGAAGTCTACGTTACCGACGACGGCGCCGAGACGGATCTGGATCTGGGGCACTACGAGCGCTACCTCGGCACGAACATGCACCAGCGCAACAACTACACATCCGGACGCATCTACAACACCGTCATCACCAAGGAGCGCCGCGGCGATTACCTGGGCGGCACGGTGCAGGTCATCCCCCACGTCACCGATGAGATCAAATCCTCCATCCTGAGCCTGGCCAGCGACGACCTGGACGTGGCGCTGGTGGAAATCGGCGGCACCGTAGGCGACATCGAGGGGCTGCCCTTCCTGGAGGCCATCCGCCAACTGCGCGCCGATCTGGGCAAGGACAACGTCCTCTACATTCATCTGACCCTGGTGCCCTACATCAAGGCGGCCGGCGAGCTGAAGACCAAACCCACCCAGCACTCCGTCAAGGAACTCAGAAGCCTGGGCATCCAGCCGGACATCATCCTCTGCCGCTCGGAAGTGAATCTCGGCGACGACATCAAGCGCAAGATCGCCCTCTTCTGCAACGTGGACCGCGACGCCGTCTTCACCGCCATCGACGTCAGCCACATCTACGAGCTGCCCCTGACCCTCTACAACGAGGGCGTGGACCAGAAAATCGCCATCCTGCTGCGCCTGGCTGCCAAGAACCCGGATCTTCAGGCTTGGCGCAACCTCGTGCATGACCTGCACAACCCCGTCACCCAGGTGACCATCGCTATCGTCGGCAAGTACGTGGACCTCAAGGAAGCCTACAAGAGCCTGCATGAGGCCCTGACCCACGGCGGGGTCGCCAACCACGCCGCCATCCGCTTCATTTACGTCAACTCCGAGGAGATCACTCCCGAGAACGTCGCGGAGCAGTTGGCCGAGGCCGACGGTGTCCTCGTGCCCGGAGGCTTCGGCATCCGCGGCGTGGAAGGCAAGATCGCAGCCATCACCTATGCCCGTGAGAACAAGGTGCCCTTCTTCGGTATCTGTCTCGGCATGCAGTGCGCTGTCATCGAATTCGCCCGCAACGTCATGGGTCTGGCCAAGGCCAACTCCGAAGAATTCGACATGACCACCACGGACCCGGTCATCTACCTGATGAAAGAATGGTTCGATTTCCGGAAGAAGTGCGTGCAGCGACGCGATATGGCCAGCGAAAAGGGCGGCACCATGCGCCTTGGCGCCTACCCCTGCGTCATCGAGAAGGACACGCGCGCCTACGAGGCCTACCGCACGAACGAGGTGTCCGAGCGCCACCGCCACCGCTACGAATTCAATTCGGCCTACCAGCAGCGCCTCGAGGAAGCCGGCCTGACCTTCAGCGGTCTCTCCCCGGACAAGAGCCTGGTGGAAATCGTGGAGATCAAGGACCATCCGTGGTTCCTGGGCTGCCAGTTCCATCCGGAGTTCACCTCCAGGCCCATGAAGGCCCACCCGCTCTTCCGCGAGTTCATCCGCGCCGCCGTGGCCAACAAGAAACCCGAGATGGAGCCATGATCGACTGCACCGCCCTGGTCGCCGACCGCCCTTTCCTCATCGCCGGCCCCTGCGTGCTGGAAAGCCTGGATGTGGCCATGACCGTGGCCGTGGAACTGCAGGCCATCTGCGCCGACCTGGACATCCCCCTCGTCTTCAAGAGTTCCTACGACAAGGCCAACCGCACCGCCGGCTCCAGCTTCCGGGGCCCGGGCCTGGACCGTGGCCTGGACTGGCTGGCCCAGATCAAAAGCCGCACGGGTCTGCCCGTCATCACGGACATCCACGAGCCTCGCCAGGCGTCCCTGGTGGCCGAGGTGGCCGACGTGCTGCAGATACCCGCGTTCCTGTGCCGCCAGACGGACCTGCTGCTGGCCGCGGCCCGCACCGAAAAAATCGTGAACATCAAAAAGGGGCAGTTCATGGCCCCGTGGGACATGCGCGGACCCGTTGAAAAAATCCGCTCTGAAGGATTCGAGCGCATCTGGCTGACGGAACGCGGCTCCATGTTCGGCTACAACAACCTGGTGGTGGACTTCCGGTCCCTGGTCATCATGAAGCAGTTCGGCTGCCCGGTCGTCTTCGACGCCACCCACTCGGTGCAACTGCCCGGCGGCCAGGGCCTGTCCTCGGGCGGGCAGCGCGAATTCGTGCCGCCCCTGGCCCGCGCCGCCGTGGCCTGCGGCTGCCAGGGCCTGTTCATGGAGATCCACCCGGACCCGGACAACGCCCTGTGCGACGGGCCCAACTCCTGGCCCCTGGCCAAGGCGCGCACCCTGCTCTCGGAACTGGCCGCCATCTGGAGCGTCCCCAATGAATGCTGAAAGTCTGGCGCGCGACATCCGGCTCATGATCCTGGACGTCGACGGCGTGCTGACCGACGGCGGCCTCTACTATGACGAGTCGGGCTGCGTGCAGAAGCGCTTCAACGTCCAGGACGGCCTCGGTATCAAGCTCGGCCCCACGGCCGGCATCGAATTCGCGGTCATCACCGGTCTGGAATCCCCGGCCGTAAAGCGACGGGTCACGGAGCTTGGCATCGGCCACTATTATTTCGGCCACCATCGCAAGGTGCCGGCCATGCGCGAGATTTCGGAAAAGACGGGCATCCCCTTCGCCCATATGGCCTACGTCGGTGACGACTGGGTCGATGCCGCACCCATGCAGCTCGCGGGCCTGCCCATCGCCGTGCCCAATGCCAGGCCCGAAATCCTCAGAATAGCGGCCTGGACCACCAGGGCCATGGGCGGACACGGTGCGGTGCGAGAGGCCCTGGAATTCATCCTGCGCGCCCAGGGCAAGCTCGAATCCCTTTGGCAGGAGTGGCTCAGGGAATGAAAAAGGCCCTGGCGGCATTTTTTATCCTGGTCCTGCTGATCGGCATCGCGGCCCTCGGCTGGTATGTGCTCTGGCCCGAACGGCTGACCCCGGAAATCGCCAGGGATGTGGACGTGGATCTGAGCCTTTCGGGCGTAACCCTGTCCCAGGGCAAAGACGGCCGAAAACTGTGGAACCTGAACGCCACGGGCGCCGACTACGCCGAGGACGGCGACGAGCTGACCCTGAACGCCCCGGTCATCACCTACTGGGGCGAAGACGGCGGCGAGCCCATTCGCGTAACGGCCCCCAAAGGCCAGGTCTGGCAGAAGGAGGACCGCGCCAGGATGTGGGACGGGGTCAACGCTACCCAGGGCGAATACAGCATACGCGCCGACGCCATGGACTACCTGGGTCAGAACCGCACCCTCGTCCTCACCGGCGACATCGGCCTTGAGGGCGACGCCATGTGGGGCCGTGCCGACATGCTGACGTATTTTCTGGACACGGGTGACTTCCTGGCCCAAGGCAATGTCCAGGTTACCCTGAACTGACGAGAAAGACATATGCGTTCACTTATGCTTCTTCTCCTTCTGACATGGGTCGCGCCCGCCTGGGCCGCCCAGACCGTCCCGGTCAAGATCACGTCCGACAACATGCGCTATTCCCAGAAAGGGGACCAGGTGGTCTTCTCGGGAGCAGTGCACGTCATCAGAGAAAATATCGAGATGTGGTCCGACACCCTGACCGTCCTCCTCGAAAAGGAACAGGGCGGGGAGCCCTCAGGGGCCACGCCCATGGACCAGCAGGGCTCCATCAGAAAGATCATCGCCCAAGGCAACGTGCGCCTCAAGTCCGACAAGAACCGAACGGGCTCCTGCGCCAAAGCCACGTACGATGCCAAGAGCGAGCTGCTGACCCTTGAAGGCGATCCCGTACTCATGGAAGGGGCCAACAAGATCCAGGGCGAGGTCATCAAGCTCTATCTCAAGGAAAACCGCAGCGAGGTCCTTGGAGGCAAGCAGCGGGTCGAAGCCATTTTCAACACGCCCGCGGGCGGGCCAGGACTGAATCAGTGACCACACTGACAGGCCAAAAGCTTGCCAAGCGCTACGGCGCCCGCGACGTGGTCCGCGACATCGACCTCGAGGTACACCAGGGCGAGGTCGTCGGCGTGCTCGGTCCCAACGGGGCGGGCAAAACCACGACCTTCTACATGCTCGCGGGCATCGTGCCACCCACCCGCGGCCAGGTGGTCCTGGACGGCATGGACATCACGCGCTGGCCCCTGCACCGGCGCGCCCGCCTGGGCATGAGCTATCTGCCCCAGGAGAGTTCCATCTTTCGCAAGCTGACTGTGCGGCAGAACCTTCAGCTCATTCTGGAGCACACCGGGCTTTCGCGGGCGGACCAGTCCCGTAAGGCCGACAGCCTGCTGGAGGAACTGGGCATCACCCGTCTGCAGGACCAGCAGGCGGCCTATCTTTCAGGCGGTGAACGCCGGAGGCTCGAAATCGCCCGGGCCCTGATCCGCGACCCCAAGTTCATTCTTCTGGACGAACCCTTTGCCGGGATCGACCCCCTGGCCGTGGACGACATCCAGGTCATCATCGAAGACCTCAAGCAGAAAGGTATCGGAGTACTCATCTCCGACCACAACGTACGCGAAACCCTGCAGATCTGCGACCGCGCCTACCTCGTGTATGACGGCCGCATCATCCTGAGCGGCAGCCCCGATGAAATCGTGGCGGATCCCGGGGCGCGCAAGGTCTATCTCGGAGAAGGCTTCACCCTCTAGCGGCAGAACGAATTTCCAAGGATTGCCACGACCTGCCTTCTGTGGCAGAGTCTTTGCTGGGTGAATCCGCCAACAACAATCTACCCTGAGTCGGGACGAATGACACATTATGGGCCTTGAACTTCGCCAAAACCTCAAGCTGACGCAGCAACTGGTCATGACGCCGCAGTTGCAGCAAGCCATCAAGCTGCTTCAGCTCTCCAGATTCGAGCTTTTGGAAGCCGTCCAGCAGGAATTGCTGGAAAATCCGATGCTCGAGGAAGCCGCCAAGGATTCCTCCGAGGAGATGGAGGCGCAAGTTCAACCCAACGAACAACGCGTCGACGTGTCCTTCGATGACTCGGAACTCATGCGCAACGCGGACTGGGAGAACTACCTCGGAGATTTTTCCAGCACGGCCAAGCAGACCCAGTTCAAGGAAACCGAGGCCCTTGAGGAGATGATGTCATACGAGGCCAGACTTTCGGGGAAACCTTCCCTCGAAGGTCACCTTATGTGGCAACTCTGCCTTTCCAACATCACCGAGGAAGAAGAAATCATCGGCGAGGCCATCATCGGCAACCTCGATTCCCAGGGCTACCTGGGCAGCACCGTCGAAGAAATCGCCTCCGAGGCCCTCTCGCCCCTCAAACTGGTCGAATCGGTGCTGCATCGCCTGCAGCGCTTCGACCCCGTGGGTGTAGCCGCCAGATCCCCGCGTGAATGCCTACTCATCCAGCTGGAAATGCTCGGTCAGGACGACCCCATTCTCATCTCCCTGGTGGATGAACACCTCGAGGACATCCAGAAGCGACGCTACAAGCCGCTGTTGCGCAAGTTCAAGATCCAGATGGAGGACCTCAAGGCCTACCTGGACATTCTCCAATCCCTGGACCCCATGCCCGGTGCGAGCTACGGGAGCGATAACACCGTCTATGTCAGCCCGGACGTCTTCGTGTACGAATACGAGGACGACTTCGTCATCGTTATGAACGACGACGGCCTGCCCAAACTGCAGCTAAGTCCCTATTACATGGACGACATGACCCTCGCCGTGAAGGGCCCGGACCGGGAATACCTCCACGATAAAATGCGATCTGCCATGTGGCTCATGAAGAGCTTGCACCAAAGGCAAAGAACCCTATATAAAGTAGTTGAAAGCATTGTCCGTTTTCAGCGCGGCTTCTTCGAACACGGGGTGACGAAACTCAAACCCCTGATCCTCAAGGATGTGGCGGACGACATCGAGATGCACGAATCCACGGTAAGCCGGATCACCACGAGCAAATACGTGGCCACCCCGCACGGGATCTACGAACTGAAATTTTTCTTCAATTCCGCGCTGGAAATGGATGACGGCACCCAGGTCGGCTCCGAGTCGGTCAAGGCC
>CAZQYA010000148.1:7403-7920 GCA_964597325.1 uncultured Desulfovibrionaceae bacterium | reverse complement strand
ATTTCGGCAGCACCGAATTCATAGCCATACCCGTATCCGGACAGACAATCTCGATTTAAGAGGGGGACCGTGTATACTGGCTTAGGTTAGCTGAGGAATTTTCCAGCCCCCCTCCTTAACCCCTGAAAGAAGCGGCGCCTCGAGATACTCTTGGCCAAACATGCAAAAAATACAGATGCTGAGCAAAGGCGCTCCCAGATAGTCGGACAAGGCATGGCTTCAGAATTTTTGCCCTCCTGGAAAGGACACACCGAAAACAAGACTGGCAGGACTTGCAATTCTTTCTATGGACACCCCTCAATCCTTGGGTAAACTTGTCGCGAAGCAGGGCGAGACCAATGAGATTCGGCATATCCCCAAGCCAGTGGACTTGGCACACCCACATGCTGCAGGGTCAACGGCGGTGCGGGGAAGTGTGCGGGGAAAGAAAGGGGTTTTCAGTCGGCTCTTCACTGAGGCGTGCGGGGAGCGGATTTCCGTGCGGGGAATGGTGCGGGGAAAGAAAAAGGGCTTACCG
>CAZQYA010000148.1:1692-7393 GCA_964597325.1 uncultured Desulfovibrionaceae bacterium | reverse complement strand
GCTGACGGGGTCCACACCATGCGAGCGGGCTTTAATGGATTGATGAGCGATCGCATTACAGCCGGTCTGTAGATCATCTTTGCCTCCCAATGCGAAAAGCCACGGAGCTTGTAACTTCAGGATCTTTCAATCGTGTAGAAATGGCTCAGACTAAGCCTCGGAGCATGTGTTTTCGCTTTGAAGGTAGCAATGGGGTCGCAACGAAAAAAGCGGGTCACGATCTTTTGACCGTAACCCGCTGAAATATCTGGTGCGCAATGCAGGAATCGAACCTGCGGCCTTTAGCTCCGGAGGCTAACGCTCTATCCAACTGAGCTAATTGCGCACGAGGAAGGGTTATCTATGCAGACGGCTCGAGCTTGTCAAGCTTTCCGGTCTGGGATAGCCGTTTGCAACACGATTTTTTCAAGGAGACGACATGGATCGACGCATCGTGCTGGCGGTGACCGGGGCCAGCGGAATGGAGTATGCCTGCAGTCTGGCGCGCGCCATGAGCGGCGTGCCGGGGCTGGAATTGCACGGGATCATCTCCGATGCGGCCCGCACGGTTTTCCGCCACGAACTCGGCATCGACCCGGCGGAGCTGGAATCCCACTTCCATGTCCTGCACAACCCCTCGAACATCGCGGCAGCGCCAGCCAGCGGTTCATGGGAGCACTCGGGCATGATCGTGTGCCCCTGCTCCATGGCCAGCCTGGCGGCCATCGCCTCGGGTGCGGGCTCGAACCTGATCCACCGCTCCGCCGACGTCTGCCTCAAGGAGCGCCGCACCCTGGTCCTGGTACCCCGTGAGACGCCCTTAAGCGACATCCACCTCGAGAACATGCTGCGCGCCCGCCGCGCCGGTGCCGTGATCATGCCTCCCTGTCCCGGCTTCTACCACCGCCCCGATTCCCTGGACGCCCTTGTGGCCCAGTTCACGGGCCGTGTCCTGGAGCAACTCTCCATCCCCCACGACCTCTACGCCCGCTGGTCCTGACCGACTGTTGAAAAAATCAAAATATGCAGGCCGTTCAAAAATGGTGAGATGACGGAAGCAAAAAAATCCAGAGCGCGCAGTGTATAGCGCTGATGCGCGGTCTGGATTTTTTCGCTGACGCAGCAGATTGCCGTTTTGGGGCGGCCTGCTAAAAGAGTTGCCCGCCGGGGCGCATGATGATAGCCGAGGCAGTCTATGTTCGATATCAGCCAGACCATCTACCATTTTTCCATAATCGCCCTGCCCTTCTTTCTTGGCATCACCTGCCATGAAGTCGCGCACGGTTACGTTTCCTACCTCATGGGCGACCCCACGGCCAAACTGGCCGGACGGCTGACCCTCAACCCACTCAAGCATCTCGATCCCATGGGCACCCTGGTGCTGATCCTGACCCAGCTCATCGGCTGGGCCAAGCCCGTGCCCATCAACCCGAATTATTACAAAGACTACCGCAAAGGCATCCTCTACGTCTCCCTGGCCGGTCCCATGGCCAACTTCGCGGTCATGGCCTTCTTTGCGGTGCTGCTGAAGATCCTCATCGTTGTGGCCCAGAACCCGTCGGTCGAGTCGTATGAATACATCCTGCGGCCCATGATCAACATCGCCGTGGCCGGCGTCTTCATCAACTCCATCCTCGGCACCTTCAATCTGCTGCCCATCCCCCCCCTGGACGGCAGCAAGATCCTGGCCTGCCTCCTGCCCGGCCCCTTGGCCGCCAAATACATGCAGCTGGAGCGCTACGGGTTCATCATCCTGATTCTGCTGGCCGTCTCCCGCGGCATCGCAGCGAATCGCGTGCCGTGGGGCAACATGTACGAGTTCACGCTGGCCGGGATCCTGGTCGCCGCTGTCGTGCTCAATCTCATCCGTGGCCGGGAGGGCTTCCCGCTGCCGCATGTGCTGCCGCTGGCCGGCGGTTTCAGCCCGGGCATATACGACATCGGCGGGCTGGGCATGATCCTGTCCCCGGTGGCGGGCTTTGTGCAAAACATGATCATCAAACCACTGCTCTAGGACTTTGAAATGAAGAAAAAGACCGTCCTGACCGGGATCACCACTTCCGGCACGCCGCACCTTGGCAACTACGTCGGCGCCATACGCCCCTGCATTGAAGCCAGCCGCGACGAAAACATCAATTCCTACTACTTCCTGGCGGACTTCCACTCCCTGATCAAATGTCAGGAGCCCGAGCGCGTGCACCAGTCGCGTCTGGAAGTGGCCGCCACCTGGCTGGCCCTGGGCCTGGACACTCAGCGCAGCACTTTCTACTGCCAGTCCGATATTCCCGAAATTCCCGAATTGACCTGGATCCTGACCTGCATGACCGCCAAGGGTCTCATGAACCGCGCCCACGCCTACAAGGCCGCGGTCCAGGAGAACGAGGAAAACGGCAGCCCCGACCCGGACAAAGGCGTGAACATGGGCCTCTATTGCTACCCGATCCTCATGGCCGCGGACATCCTCATGTTCAACGCCAACATCGTGCCTGTGGGCAAGGATCAGATCCAGCATCTGGAGATGACGCGCGACATCGCCCAGCGCTTCAACCACCACTTCGGCGAGCACTTCGTTCTGCCCGAGGCGCGGGTGGACGAATCCACGGCCGTGCTGACGGGCCTGGACGGGCGCAAGATGAGCAAGAGCTACGACAACTACATCCCCCTCTTCGCCCCCGAAAAGACCCTGCGCAAACTGATCATGAAGATCGTCACCAACTCCCAGGCCCCCGAGGAGCCAAAGGAAACCGAAGGCTGCGCCCTCTTTGACATGTACCGGGCCTTTGCCACGCCCGAGCAGGTGGAGCAGATGCGCGGCAAGTTCGCGGCCGGCATCGGCTGGGGCTTCGTCAAGCAGGAACTCTTCGAGGTCGTCAACGCCCAGCTCACGGAACCGCGCGAAAAATACAACGAACTGATCCAGAATCCGGACTATATCGAAAAAGTTCTCAAGGAAGGTGCCGAAAAGGCCCGTGCATACAGCCGTCCCTTCCTGGACCGCATCCGCAAGTCCGTAGGAATCCGGACTCTGGCGAGCTGAAAGCGGGCTGGCCTTTGGGCCGGCCTTTGTATAAAATGATTCTTATTCGACAGTGACGGAGGATACGATGGGAGCCGCCAAAAAAGTCGTTCAGCTTGAACGCAAGGCCGCCAAGGCCGAACTGACCGAGGTCATCAAAAAACCGAAGAAACGTGCCAAAGTGACATCCTTCAAGGACTACACAAGCCTGGCCCGGGAACTGACCCGTGAAAAAGGGCTGACGCACGACGAAGTCGAAGCACTGCTGGAAACCAGCATGGAGTCCGCTCTGACCGAGGAAGCCGCGGGAACCCGGACCGATGTCCCGGAAGATGTTCCGGCAGCGGCCCCCCTGCCTGAAACCCCGCGCCGCGACATGAGCAAGGTGGCCCTCTTCGCCTCCCTTGTGGCCGTCATCCTGCTTCTGGGCTTCTATTTCCATCTGAACCAGAATCTCAAGAATCTCACGACCCAGGTCCAGGATCTGGCATCCATCAAGACCTCCGTGGCCACCCTCGACACCAAGGTCGGCACCATGGAGTCCAAGGTCGCGGATCTCGAAACCCTTCCGGCCAAGACCCGCGCCGCCCTCATGAGCAGCATCCTGGCCGAAATGAGCCAGAAGACCTCCTACATGTCCACCCAACTCCAATCGCCGGAGCAGCAGGACAAGCTGATGAAGGCCAAAGAGCTGATTCAGCAGGTGCAGACCGAACTCAACACCCAGAACTAGGCCCGGGCAACCGGGCCTTTTCGATTCAGGCGCGGCGCCAGTGTCCCGTCGCCTTGTCCGGCTCTCCCGATTGCTGTACACTGGATCACGTCATCAACCGCCCCATGCCAAGGACCGCCATGTTCGAGCCCAACCCCATCCTCGATTGGGAATCATTCCCCGATTTCACCGCCATCACGCCGGAACACGTCGTCCCGGCCATCCAAACGGCCGTTGCCCGAAGCACTGCCGAACTGGAGGCCCTTGAAACGACGCGCCCCGACACCTGGCACAGCCTTCTTGTCCCCCTGGAACGCCTGACGGACCGTGTTTCGCGGGCCTGGGGGCTGGCCACGCACCTGCACAATGTGCGCAATTCCCAGGACATGCGCCGGGCCTATGCCGAGGCGCAGCCCATGGTTGTGGAATTTTCCAGTCGCCTCGGCCAGAGCAGGCCCGTCTACGATTGTCTGGTCGCCCTCCAGGCGAGTCCCGATTTCGCGACCTTCAGCCAGGCCCTGCAGCGCACCATCATCCTGCTGGCCCGCGACGCGACCCTTCAGGGCGTCGGCCTGGAACCGGCGGACAGGGAGCGCTTCAACGCCATCAAGCAGGAACTGGCGGGACTGTCCACACGCTTCACCAACAACGTCCTCGACGCCACCCAGTCCTACGCCCTGATCCTGAACGATCCCGGTGACGTAACAGGACTCCCGGCGGATTCCCTGAGCCTGGCAGCAGGAAAGGCCCGGAGCCGTGGGCACGAAGAGGCCAGCGCGGAAACCGGCCCGTGGGCCGTGACCCTGGACCTGCCGTCCTTCCTATCCTTCATGCAGCACGCCACACGCCGCGATCTGCGCGAAGAAGTCTACCGCGCCTACATCACGCGCGCTTCCGAAGGCGAGGGCGACAACCTGCCCCTCATTTGCCGCATCCTGTCCCTGCGCAAGGAGCAGGCCGCAATGCTGGGCTTCGAGACCTATGCGGACATGAGCCTGGCGCGCAAGATGGCCCCGGACGTGGCCGGTATCGAGACGCTGCTCACGACCATTCGCGACGCAGCAACGGAGCCGGCCCTGAACGATCTCATCGAACTGGGCGACTTGGCCGTTTCCAGAGGCCAGGCCGAGGAAATCCAGCCCTGGGACGTCATGTACTGGGCGGAGCGCCTCAAGGAAGAACGCTTTGGGCTGCGCGACGACCTCATTCGCCCGTATTTTCCCCTGCCCTCCATCCTGGCCGGCCTCTTCGACCTCGTGCAGGAGCTTTTCGGCGTGCGCATCGAGGCGACCGACGGCGTCCCGGCCTGGCACGCCGACGTGACCTACTACCGCGTTCTGAACGGCGACGGCGAGGACATCGCCGGTCTGTACCTGGACCCGTACGCCCGACCCGAGGAAAAGCGCGGCGGCGCCTGGATGGACGAACTGTGCGGTCGCAGCACGGTTTGCGCCCCGGCGGGCCGCGACGTGCGCCTGCCCGTGGCCTACGTCAACTGCAACCAGCGCCCGGGCCTGGACGGCGCGCCCTCCCTGATGAGCTTTCAGGAGGTGACCACTCTTTTCCACGAATTCGGACACGCCCTGCAGCACATGTTGACCACAGTCCGCCACGGCTTTGTGGCCGGCATCTCCAACGTGGAATGGGACGCCGTGGAGCTGGCCAGCCAGTTCATGGAAAACTGGTGCCACCACCGCCCCACTCTCACCGGGCTGGCGCGTCACTACGAGACGGGTGAAGCCATGCCCGAAGAGCTTCTGGACAAGCTGCTGCAGACCCGCACCTTCCGCGCAGGTTCCAACGCCCTGCGCCAGATATCCTTCGCCCTGACGGATCTGGCCCTGCACACGGCCGACCCCGAGGGGCTCGACCCGCTGGAGATGGCCCAGGCCATCGCCCGTGACATCCTGCCCCTGCCGCCCCTGCCCAAAGACCGGTTCCTGACCTACTTCCGCCACATCTTCGCCGGCGGATACGCCGCGGGCTACTACAGT
>CAZQYA010000148.1:1064-1682 GCA_964597325.1 uncultured Desulfovibrionaceae bacterium | reverse complement strand
TACAAGTGGGCCGAGGTGCTGAGCGCCGACGCCTTCGGGGCCTTCGAGGAAGCCGGGCTGGACGACCCGGACGCGCGCAGGGATCTGGGACGGCGCTTCCGCAACACGGTCCTGGCCCTGGGCGGCAGCCGCCACCCCATGGACGTCTTCCGCCTTTTCCGCGGCCGCGAACCCGACCCGCAGGCCCTGCTGCGCCAGGAAGGCCTGGCCGGCCAGAAGGAGAACTGACATGTCCATCCAGTGGTTCCCCGGACACATGCACCGGGCCAGAAAGCAGATCGCGACCGTCATGGCCAAGGTCGACGTGGTCGTCGAGGTCCTGGACGCGCGGCTTCCCGGCTACAGCGAAAACCCGCTTCTGCGCGAGCTGCGCGGCGACAGACCGTGCCTCAAGGTCCTGAACAAAAGCGATCTGGCCGACCCTGACGTGACCGAGGCCTGGAAGGCCTACTACCGTTCACAAGGCACCGTGCCCATGGAGATCATGGCCACCAACGCCAAGGACGCCAGACGCATCCTGGCCACCATCCCCGGCATGGTCCCGCCGCGCAACTTCGTCATGCAGCCCGTCAACTGCCTCATCGTGGGCATCCCCAACGTGGGCAAATCCACGCTGAT
>CAZQYA010000148.1:0-1054 GCA_964597325.1 uncultured Desulfovibrionaceae bacterium | reverse complement strand
CAATGACGAGCTGACTCTCTACGACACCCCCGGCGTGCTCTGGCCCAAAATCGTGAATGAAGAAGCCTCCTACATGCTGGCCGGCAGCGGCGCCGTGCGCGAGACGGCCATGGACAACGCCGAGGTCGCCGCCCGCGTAGGCGTGTACCTCCTGCGCGAATACCCCGACCTGCTCCTGGCCCGCTACAAGCTCAAGGAACTGCCCCCGGGAGGCATGGAACTGCTGGAATCCCTGGGCAGAAAGCGTGGCTGCCTGATCAAGGGCGGCGAGGTCGACCTCTACAAGGCCGCCGGCATTCTGCTGCATGAACTGCGCGCCGGCCAGATAGGCAGGATCAGCCTGCAGAAACCTCCTCACGACAAAGCGGCCTGACAAGGCCCGCACACCAAAAAGAAAACCCCAGCCCGCCTCAAGGCAGCCGGGGATTTTTTTTCATGGACCGAATGGACTGAATGGACCTTATGGACGCAATGGGCTGCGAAAAAACCCCTGAAGTGAAGATAGCTCGCACCTCTTCTTCCCCCGCCCAACGCGCCACGGTGACGGGCGAGAAAAGGTCGAGGGCAAGGAGCGCGGGCAAAAGCTGAGCCGAAGTGTAGCTGACTACATGAGGCTCAGCTTTTGCCCGCAAGCGACGCAGCAATCGGCCCTTTCTCGCCCGTCACCGGCCGTAGAGATCTTCTAGGCGGACGATATCGTCTTCTCCGAGATAGCTGCCCACCTGCACCTCGATAAGCTCCAGGGGAATCTTGCCCGGGTTGTGCAACCGGTGCACCGCCCCGAGGGGGAGGTACACGGACTCGTTCTCCTGCAGCATGATCTCCTCGTCATCGCGGGTCACCACGGCCGTTCCCTGGACCACGACCCAGTGCTCGGCGCGGTGGAAATGCTTCTGCAGGGACAGGACCTGGCCGGGAGTGACCGTGATGCGCTTGACCTGGTAGCGTGCGCCGTTGTCGATGGATTCGTAATTGCCCCAGGGTCGGAAGACCTTTTTATGGGACACGGCCTCGATGCGGTTCTCGGCCTTGAGCTTGTCGACGATCTTCTTGA
>CAZQYA010000147.1:0-8094 GCA_964597325.1 uncultured Desulfovibrionaceae bacterium | reverse complement strand
TGACCAGCGGTTCGTCCAGCAGCAGGAGCTGTGCCTCCTTGACCAGGGCGCGGGCAATGGCCGTGCGCTGCTGCTGGCCGCCCGAAAGTTCGGCGGGCAGGCGCGAAAGGAGCGGCTCCAGGTGCAGCATCCTGGCCGTCTCCATGACCCGTTTTTCGATCTCGGCCTTAGGCATTCCTGCGATGCGCAGGGGCGAGGCAATGTTGTCGAAGACGGTCTGGGAGGGGTAGTTGATGAATTGCTGGTAGACCATGGCGACGCTGCGTTTCCGGACGGTGACGCCGGTCACGTCCTTGCCGTCGGCCAGGACCCTGCCCTTGCTGGGCCGGTCGAGGCCGGCCATGATCCGCAGCAGCGATGTCTTGCCTGCCTGGGTTCTGCCGAGCAGCACGTAGCGCTGGCCGGCCTGGAAATTGAGGGAAACGTCCTTGAGGTGCGTTTCGCCGTCGACGATCCGATCGATTGCGTCTAGCTGAAGCCCCATTCGGCTCCTCCATGGGCGGGATGGGACGCCTGCGGCCAGTTTGCCGCACCGTGCGTCGTGTTCGATAGCCAGTATCAGACCAAAGATATTTTCTCAACTGAAAAAGAAAATTGATCAGGCAACCTAGAGGTTTCGAAATTTTTCACACTTCGGGCGCCTTGTCATCGCCCACGTGCAGATCCACCCCTCCCCGCCGCATCTGTTCCATGACACTGGCTGGCGGCTGGGTGTCGGTGAACAGGGCGTCGATTTCGTCGATGTTGCCCAGGCGCACCATGGCATTACGTCCGAATTTGGTGTGGTCCGTGGCCAGGAAGACCTGTCGGGAGTTTTCCATGATGGCTCTGGCGGCGCGCACCTCGCGGTAGTCGAAATCCAGGAGCGTTCCGTCCATCTCGATGCCGCTGATGCCGATGATGCCGTAGTCGACCTTGAATTGATGGATGAAGTCGATGGCGGCCTCGCCGACGATGCCGCCGTCGTGATGGCGGATGAGGCCGCCCGCCACGATGATCTCCACTTCCGGATTGCCCGTGAGGATGGTGGCCACGTTCAGGCTGTTGGTGATGACCCGGAGTTTCTTGTGCCCGCCAAGGGCCCGGGCCACCTCCTCGGTGGTGGTGCCTATGTTGATGAACAGGGAGGATTTGCTGGGAATGGTTTCAGCCACCATGCGGCCGATGACGCGCTTCTCGGCCAGGCACAGGATTTTGCGGTCGCGATAGTCCATGTTCTGGGTGCTGAGGCACGGACCCGCGCCGCCATGGTAGCGCTGCAGAAGCCCTCTGGCGCTCAGGGTATTGATGTCGCGGCGCACGGATTGCGGGGTGATGCCGAAGTGATCGGCCAGGGACTGGATGGTGGCGAAGCCTGTCTCCCGGACCATGCGGATCATTTCGGCGTGCCGGTGCCGGACCGTGACGTGCCGGGCGCCCGTGTCCTGGCTTTGGTGTGGTGCCTCTTTCATCAAAGCTCCTTTCGTTTTCGAACAAAAAACTCAAGGCTGTGTCGTTTTAAGAAAAAAATTCTGGCAGAATCAAGGGGGGCGTGCTACAAACCCCCTCACAGGGGCTGACATCCCTCGAATCGGCCATTATCATGGCTTTTCGTCACTGGCCAGAAGGATTTCGCAGTAACCTGCACATGGACTCTGTCCGGTATTTTTGTTCTTTTTTTTCATTATCATTCATAAGCACAAGACTCGGCGCAACAGCGCCATCGGGGATACCATGACCACCCTTCAAACGCGCGTTCTCGTCATCGGTGCCGGCGCCACGGGCGCGGGTCTGCTGCGCGATCTGGCCCTGCGCGGTGTGCCGTCGATGCTCATCGAGCGGCGTGATATCAACTCCGGCGCTTCGGGCGGAAATCACGGACTCCTGCACAGCGGGGCCCGCTACGTGGCCTCGGACCGCGAGGCCGCCGTGGAATGCCGCGAAGAAGGCGATATCCTGCGGAGCCTTGCACCCCAGTGCATCGAGGACACGGGTGGATTCTTCGTGGCCGTCAAGGGCGACGATGAGCGCTATGTGGCCGATTTTCCGCACATGTGCGCCGAAAGCGGCATCCCCTGCCGGGGCGTGGACATCCCCACGGCCCGCTCCATGGAGCCGGCCCTTTCCCCGGACACCGTGGCGGCCTTTGCCGTGCAGGACGGTGCCGTGGATCCGTTCATGCTCTCCCTGGACAACATCGCACAGGCCGTCGGCCTGGGATGCGCCATGCGCCGCAACCTGGCGGCCGAGTCCATGGACGTCGACGGCGGGCGCGTGGTCCGCGTGGTCTGCCGGGACATCACCACGGGCGAAAAGGTGTGCATCGAGGCCGACCTGGTCATCAACGCCGCAGGCGCCTGGGCCGCCCATGTGGCGTCCCTGGCCGGGGCGCACATCGGCATGCTTTTCTCCATGGGCAGCCTGCTCATCACCCAGGACCGCATCGCCACCCGCGTCATCAACCGCCTGCGCAAGCCGTCCGACGCCGACATCCTCGTGCCCGGCGGCACGGTATCCATCCTCGGCACGACCTCCATCCGCGTGGCCTCGCCCGACGGCTGCCGACCGAGTGTGGAGGAGGCCGACCGCATCATCGACGACGCCCGGGCCATGCTGCCCATTCTGGAGCGTACGCGCTACATCCGCGCCTACGCCGGAGTCCGCCCTCTGGTCTCCCTGGGACCGGCCGGTGACGACCGCGCCGTCAGCCGCGGGTTCGCCCTGGTGGACCACGCCCAGGACGGCCTGGAGAATTTCATCACCATCACCGGCGGCAAGTTGACCACCTACCGCCTCATGGCCGAGAAGGCCGCGGACCTGGCCTGCGCCAAGCTGGGCGTCACCGCGCCCTGTCTGACCCGGACCGAAGCCCTGCCCGCCTCCACGCTCGGGCAGTGGACCGAGCCCGGCAAGGGCCCCAGGACCTGGGTGGACAGCCGCACCGAGGACGATCTGGTCCTGTGCGAGTGCGAAATGGTCTCGCGCGGGGTCATCGACGCCATCATCGACGAGTCCGGCGCCATGCGCGGGCGCTCCATGCTCAAGGCTATCGGGATGCGCAGTCGCGTGGGCAAGGGCCCCTGCCAGGGCGGCTTCTGCGGCCAGCGTGTGACCGGGCATCTCTACGACCGGGGCATGGTTTCGGGCATGCAGGGCCTGGCCGAACTCAAGACCTTTACCGAGCGCCGCTGGCGTGGATTCTCACCCATTCTCTGGGGCGTGCCCCTCATGCAGGCGGATCTGCAGGAAGCCCTCTACTGCGGCTCCATGGATCTGGAGTTCGGCCCGCCTCCGTCCATCACGGACAACGAGGATGCATGCGTACCCGTCTCCGGGGAGGAGTCATGAAGACATATGATGTCATGATCATCGGTTCGGGTTTCGCAGGCATGGCCGCGAGCCTCTTCGCCGCGGCCCGCGGTCTGTCCGTGGTCCAGGCCGGCGGCACGGGCGGCATCGATTTCAGCACCGGTTTCATAGACCTCATGGGCGTGCACCCCGTGGCCGAGCTGCGCGTCTGGGAAGACCCCTACGCCGCTCTGGCCGCTCTGCGCACGGACCTGCCGGACCACCCCTACTGCCGCGTCACGGACGGCGAAATCGCCGAATCCCTGGAGGAGTTCACGACGTTTTTGGGGGCTCAGGGCCTTTGCTACAGGGGGCGTCCCGGCCGGAATACACCGACCCTGACATCGGCGGGTACCGTTAAGCCCACCTGGCTTTTGCCCTGCTCCGCCTGGAGCGGCGTCGAGGCACTGGAAGCACGGGCGGCCACGCTCCTGGTAGACTTTCACGGCCTCAAGGGCCTTTCGGCCAGGCAGATCGCCGAGGTCCGAGCCGACTGGCCTCTTTTGCGGACGGCGCGTTTAAAATTTCCGGGCATGGCCGGTGAACTCTATCCTGAGCATATGGCCTGGAGCATGGCTGACTCGTCGGTTCGTGAGCAGCTGGCCGCAACCGTGCGGCCCCTGCTGGGTGACGCGGAATTTGTGGGTTTTCCTGCCATTCTGGGCATGACCGACACCATGGCCGTGGTGCGGCACCTGGAGGAACTGATTGGCCGTCGGGTTTTCGAGATTCCCACCCTGCCTCCCTCCATCGCCGGTCCCCGGCTGCGCGCCGCATTTGACCGTGGCCTGCCACCCCTGGGCGTGAAGACCTATACCCAGAAGCTTGTTTCCGCGGTTCGGGTCACCGATGACGGCTTCGCTTTCACCGCGGGGTCTGGGGCCACGGCCGTGGAGATTGCGGCCCGTTCGGCTGTGCTTGCCACCGGCCGCTTTTTCGGTAAGGGCCTCAAGGCCGACCGGCACAGGGTGCGGGAAACGGTCTTTGACCTGCCCGTGACCCAGCCCGGGCATCGGACGGACTGGCACCGGGTAGATTTTTTCGACCCGCGTGGTCACAAGATCAACCAGTCCGGCATCGAGACCGACAACGCCCTGCGCCCAAAGGGGCCGGACGGACGGGTCTTCCATCCGCGCCTGCACGCCGCCGGCGCGATCCTGGCCCACCAGGACTGGATGCGCATGAAGTGCGGAGCCGGCCTGGCCATCGCCACGGCCTTCAAGGCTGTCAAGGAGTTGCGCGGCAACCTCTAACCCGGAGTGGACATGGATTTCTTCTCCACGGGCCTCACCCTCGCCTGCCTGTGCTTTGGACTGGGCCTTGCCTGGCGCGTGCGCAGCTGGTTTACGCGGCGGCTGCCCCGGGGAGGTTCTTCCCGCGGCTTTTCGCACGGCCTGGCCGCCGGTCTGGCCGATGTCGTCCTCCTGCGCAGGACCCTGCGCACGGGCCGTCTGCGTTGGGGAGCCCACATGCTCCTGGTGCTGGGCTTTCTCCCCCTCCTGCTGCTGCACGCCATGGACGGCGTGGTGACCCGCCCCCTCTTTGCCGGCTACGAGCCGACCCTGGACCCCTGGCAGGCCGCCCGCAACGTCTTCGGGGTCCTGTCCCTGGTCGGGCTCGGCCTGCTGGCCTGGCACAGGTGGCGGCGCCTGTCGTCCCTGAGCCGCCTGCAGGACTGGGCTCTCCTGGGGCTCCTTTTCCTGGTTGTAGGTTCGGGATTCCTGCTCGAGGCGGCCAAGATCGCGTCGCCAACGGATTTCGAGCGCATGGTCGATGAGTATTTCTACGACGCCGACAAGGATGAGTACACGGCCCTGCAGGCGTATTGGGCCCGGGAGCATGGCGTCCGCTTCGAGCGCTTTCTGCCCGTGGCCCCCGAGATTCTCGAACAGGGGCGCGAGCTGCACGAGGACCGCTGCGCCGGATGCCACGCGCCCACGGCCACGGCCTTTGTCTCGCGCGGTCTGGTCTCGGCCCTGCCGGCCGACTTCGTGCCTCCGCGCTCCATGCCCGGTCTGTTCTGGTTCGCGCATGTCGGGCTGTCCTTCCTGGCCCTGGCGCTCTTGCCCTGGGGCAAATTCATGCACCCCGTGGCCACGACGGCCAACCTGCTGGCACGCGGCGGCCGTTCGGCCAGCGACGGCGCCTCCCCTCCCGGCCTGGGCCTGGACGCCTGCACACGCTGCGGCCAGTGCAGCCTGCATTGCAGCGTGGCCACGAGCTACCGGATCCTGGGGAATCGGGACATCCTGCCCATGGACAAGCTCGCGGACCTGCGCGCCTGGCTGGGCGGCCGGCGCGAAGGCGCGCCTCCGGCGGCGCTGGTGGAGGGCAGCCACATCTGCACCGAGTGCCTGCGCTGCACCGAGGTCTGCCCGGCGGGCATCGACCTCCAGGACCTGTGGATGTCCTCCAAGGGGGCCCTGGCCGAGGCTGGCCGGTCCAGTGTCGATGGAGAGATCCGCAAGCGCTCTGCGGGCCAGTGGGCCCGGGAGCTGTCCTCGCGGCGACTCGGCAGGGTCGGCACGAGCGGCACGGGTCTGGCCGATCGCGCCGAGTCCTTCTGGGGATGCGTGCAGTGCACCACCTGCACGGGCGTCTGCCCCGTGGTGGCCGTCAGCGAGGACCCGTCCCGGGACCTGGACCTCACGCCTCAGCAGATCATGAACTACCTGCGCATGGGCCTCAAGGCCCAGACCCTGGGGGCGCGCATGGTCTGGAGCTGCACCACCTGCTACAAATGCCAGGAGCACTGCCCGCAGGGCGTGCCCGTGGCCGACATCCTCTATGAACTGCGCGGCCTCGGGGCCGAAATCCTTCGCGACAGGGGGGATGATTCATGAGCCGCTACGCCTATTTTCCGGGCTGCAAGATCGCCCATCATCTTCCCGAGCACGGCCGCAGTGTCGAGGCGGTCTGCGCGGTCCTGGACATCGGGCTGGTCAAGGCGGAATTTTCCTGCTGCGGCTATCCTGTCCGGCACGAGAGCCAGGACGCGTCCGTGTTTTCCGCCCTGCGGTCCCTGGCCATCGCCCAGGGAATGGGACTGGATCTGATGACGCCATGCAAATGCTGTTTCGGCAATTTCCAGCACGCCCGGCATCAGGTTGTGGAGGATGAAAAGCTCAGGCATCGCATGAGGAATCTTCTGGAAGAGGAAGGTCTCGAATATCCGGGAACCGTGCGGGTCCTGCATCTCCTGCAGGTTCTCGACCAGCGTCCGGAGGCGCTGGCCCAGGCCGTGACCAGCCCCCTTCACGGCCTGAAGGTGGCCTGCCACTACGGCTGCCACGCCCTGCGTCCCGGAAACATCACCCATTTCGACGATCCTCTGGCGCCGACCATTTTCGAACGCCTGGTCGAGGCGACCGGGGCCACGCCCGTGCCCTGGGAGCTGCGCCTGGAGTGCTGCGGCTATCCCCTTCGGGGGCGCGATGAGCGCATCTCGGACCTGCTCGTGGATAAGAAGCTGATCGGGGCCAAGGCCTCGGGCGCCAGCGTATTGTCCACGGCCTGTACGTATTGCCAGATGCAGTTCGGCAGAGAGAACGCGCTTCGTCCCGGAACGATTCCTGCCGTGCTCTACCCGCAGCTTTTGGGGCTCGCTCTGGGCCTTGCACCCGACGAACTGGGCCTTTCGGACCTTTCATGGCTTGAGAAAGAACGGTAAATCAGTAGAGTCAGGCAACACGCACAACCCCTATTCCCGGAGGAGAACATGGCCCGCTACGTAGGAGCAGTCGACCAGGGGACCACCAGCAGCCGCTTTATCATCTTCGACGAACACGGCCGCATCGTCGCCATGGACCAGAAGGAGCACGAGCAGATCTATCCCAAGCCGGGCTGGGTCGAGCACGATCCCATGGAGATCTGGAACAATACCCAGGAGGTCATCCGCGGGGCCCTGGCCAAGTCTGGTATCAAAGGTTCGGAACTTTCTGCCGTGGGCATAACCAATCAGCGCGAGACCACGGTGGTCTGGGACCGCTTCACGGGCAAGCCCTACTACAACGCCATTGTCTGGCAGTGCACGCGCACCCACGACATCTGCAAGCAACTCACGGCCGACGGCGGTCAGGACCGTTTCCGGGCCAAGACCGGCCTGCCCATCGCCACATAGTGCAGCGGCCCCAAGATTCGCTGGATTCTGGAGAACGTGCCCGAGGCCCGCGCCGCCGCTGACAAGGGCAATGCCCTCTTCGGCACCATTGAGAGCTGGGTTATCTGGTGGCTGACGGGCGGGCCCAGGGGCGGCGCCCACGTGACCGACGTGACCAACGCCAGCCGCACCATGCTCATGGACCTGAAAACCTTGTCCTGGGATGAGGAGATCCTCAAGATCATGGGCATTCCCCTGCAGGGCCTGCCGCGTATCGTGCCTTCCTCGGACAGCGCCACCTGGGGCCCCACCAGCGAGGACGGTCCCCTGGGCGCGCGCGTGCCCGTCTGCGGCGCCGTGGGCGACCAGCAGGCCGCTCTGGTGGGCCAGACCTGCTTCGCGCCGGGCCAGGCCAAGAACACCTACGGCACGGGCTGCTTTCTGCTCATGCACACGGGCCACGAGCCCATCCAGTCGCGCCATGGCCTCATCACCACCCTGGCCTACCAGTTCAGCGGCCGCAAGCCGTCCTATTGCCTGGAAGGGTCCATCGCCATCGCCGGCGCCCTGGTGCAGTGGCTCAGGGACAACCTGCAGATGTTTTCCTCGGCCCCCGAGATCGAGACCCTGGCCCGCCAGGTCGAGGACACGGGCGGCATGTACATCGT
>CAZQYA010000146.1:0-8268 GCA_964597325.1 uncultured Desulfovibrionaceae bacterium | reverse complement strand
AGGTAGGCCAGCTGGGTCATGACGCGGCCGAAGAAGAGGTTGCCCTGGCCGCCCACGCCGCGGATGGCCACGGACAGGAAGGGCGGCAGGCCGCCGTCGATGGCCGGCAACTCGATGCTCTCGGGGGGAGTCGGCAGCTCCGGACAGCTGGCCAGTCCACAGGCGCTCTGATCCCTGGCCGGGGCGATGGCACCCTTGGGGCACATCTGGGCGCAGGCCGGATTCTGACTCACGCAGCCCGTGCAGATGTTGTTGAAGAAGGGCAGGCCTTCGGCGTCGGCCTCGATGCCCGGGCAGATCTGGCACATGCCGCAGCGCACGCACAGTTCCGGATCAACGGCCATCTTCACGCCGTAGGACTCCTTGGGCACCTTGCGGATGCAGGTGCCGGTGACCACCATGGTGGTGAAGGTGCCGGCCTCGGCATCGGCCAGGGCCTTCTTGAGCCCCTTTTCCAGCTCCTTCTTGTCGTAGCCGCTGACCTGGACCACGTTCGCGCCGTGGGCCTTGAGGCTGCCGTTCAGGTCAAAGACATTGGGGTCCCCGGCCAGGTTCGCCGGGGACGTGGGTGAAGGCTGGCCGCCGGTCATGGCCGTCCATTCGTTGTTGAGAATGACCTTCACGCCCGGAATGTTGCGGAAAATGGTGTTGCGCGTGGCGTCCATGCCGCTGTGACACTCGGTGCCGTCGCCGAGCACGGCCAGGCATTTGCTTGCCGCTTCGGGCCGGGACAGGACGTAGCCCAGGCGCTTGGCTTCGCTCGCGCCCATGGCCAGGGCCGTGTCCATGGCGTTCAGGAAGTGCAGCAGCGTGTTGCAGCCGATATCGCCGAACACGGCCTCGAGCTTGCCCTTCTTGCGCATCTTGCCGACGATCTGGCCAAAGAGGCGGTACGGACAGCCGGCGCAGATCATGGGCGGACGCGGCAGGCTGGCCCCGCCGGACTTGCCCTCGGGCACGGGCAGCCCGAGCTTTGTGGCGATGAGGGCCGGGCTCCATTCGGTGGTGGTGTCGTCCGGGCCCTTGCCGGAGACGTCGATGCCTTCGGCCAGGATGCTGTCCTGGATAAAGCGGAATCCGTCCTCGATGACGTAGACCGGGCCCGAGACGCTCTCACGGAACCTGCGGATGAGATCCATGGGCAGGGGGTGGGTGAAGCCCAGGGAGAGTACGTCGATCTTTTGGCCCGTGGCGGCCAGCATTTCCTCCACATAGAGGGTATTCACGCCGTGGGTGATGATGCCGATGCTGCCGTCGCCCCTGGTCCAGGTGTTGAGGGGAGACTCCTCCACCAGGGCGCGCAGGGCGGGCATGCGCTTCGTGCGCACCTGGTCGTGGAACATGCGCGCCCGGACGGGCAGGGTGATGAAATCGCTCATGCGTTCGGGCAGAGGCGCCTTGGCCCGGGTCTGCGTCTCCATGAGCCGCACCAGGCCTTCGCTGTGACAGAGGACGCCCGAAGCGATGACGGCCACCGGGCAGTTGTTCGCGCGCCCCATGTCCGCGGCGATGCGGGCCGCCTCATGCATCTCCTGATGGTTGCGCGGTTCGAAAACCGGCACGCAGCAGCTCTTGAGCATGTAACGGGCGTCCACCAGGTGCTGCGTCGAGCTCGGGGTGTAGTCGCTGGCGATATAGTAGACCAGAGTGCCGCGCTCGCCGGTGTAGAAGGCGGCGCTGGTGACGACGTCGGCGGCCTGGAACAGGCCGGGGATCTTCATGGTCACCACGCAGTCGCTTCCGGCCAGAGTGTGCCCGAAGCCCACGCCCGCGGCCACGGCTTCGTTCACGGACCAGCCCACGGTGATCATGTCCTGGACCTGGGACAAGCCCTTGTCGATAACCTCGGTGCTGGGCGTGCCAGGATAGCCGTCAGCGGCATGAATCCCGGCCCGCACGCATCCCACGGCAAAGGCCATGTTCCCCTGAATGACCACTCCCTTGCCCGCCTTGTCGACGCACATCGCCTTCACTGCACTCATGAATCCTCCAAGGTATGAAAAACGTCAAAATCGTTTCGAATGAAAAACGGCAGGCCCCGGCCGCGACGCCCGCTCCCCGTCGTCTGCCGGTACGCGAAGCTCCGGCCTTTCTCAAGTGTCGAGAGGGTCGTCCGGAACGCCTGGGTGTGAAGGGAAAAAAAGCTCTTCACAATTTCCAATTACAATACTCCGAAATATAACAAAAAAAACATTTTCCATCACATATCGATGACGGGCTTGCATCTTCACAAAGAATCTGCTTGAAGAAAACTCATATGGGAATCACCTACGCAAACATCACGCTCAAGGGACCTAAGGCACAGGACATTCTTCAGGAGCTCGGCAACCAGGGGCGTTCGGCATTCGTCTCGGCCGACGAAGACGACATGACCACTGTCTACGAAATGGACAGCGACGAGGGTGACACGACCATCCTCACGGACCTGGCCGAAGACCTTTCGGGCTACTTCGGCTGCCCGGCCCTGGCCGTGCAGACCCTGGACGAAGAGCTTTTTTGCTACTGGCTCTACGCGGACGGCGAA
Organism: uncultured Desulfovibrionaceae bacterium; assembly: GCA_964597325.1. GTDB lineage: Bacteria > Desulfobacterota > Desulfovibrionia > Desulfovibrionales > Desulfomicrobiaceae > Desulfomicrobium. The sequence goes on along the minus strand of CAZQYA010000146.1, from coordinate 5,744 downwards.
CTCCTGGATGCCTACAAATCCCCGTCCCAGTCCCTGGACCCGGAAGGCAGAAACTCTCCCAGAAGCCAGGGCGGCAAGCCCGACCTGCTCTCACAGCTTTTCAACACCGACGCCAGCAGCGAGGAAATCACCGACATCCTGCATTGTCCCGACCAGGACTGCGGCTTTTCCCTGGCCGTGGACCGCCACCTGAGCCTGGTGGAACTCCTGGGGCTGCCCCTGTGTTCCGTGGGCTTCGGGTTCTGCGATCTGGATTCGGGAGAATATCCTGAAGAATTGGAAGAGGAGAATCTGCTGCGCATCGACGTGGATTAATTTCCCGACCACCGCCTCGACCCCAGGGCGCCCCGTAATCGCGGCGCCCTTTTTCAGTCCTTCAGCAGCCCGCGCCAATACAGTGCCCGTTCACGGGAATAGCCTCCATCGACGCAGGGCCAGATGGAATTATTCTGGCAGAGGGGCTCGCTCCTGAGGGGCCAGGGCGAAACCTCGCACGCCCGTTCGAAAAGGGAACTCGAAGGGATGGGCGTGTAATGGGCCAGTTCCGGCCGCACCCCCCATGCCCTGGCCAGTGAGATGGTCCGTTCGACCTCGGACGGCTCCTGATCCGGCAGGCCAAAAAGGATGTAAGCCCCTACCTCGCTTTCCCCAAAACCCGCCTCGCGCAGGGCTGCGATGCCGGCCCCCCACTCATCCCTGGACAGCTTGACGTCGCGTCTGTGCTCGAAGTCCTCGGTCTCGAGCCCGAGGCGTATCGTCCTGAACCCCGCACGCCGCAACCTGGCGCAAACCTCGGGCGTCAGATACCGCACATGCATGGCGTTGGGCGTATGCAGACGCGCCTGGCGACCTTCGAACCAGTCCAGCAGGGGCCAGAGCCAGTTCTCGGGTGAGACCAGCAGTGCGTCGTCATAAAAGGCGAAATCACGAACGCCTCGGGCGTACTCTCGCTGTACCGAAGCCAGAAGGTCCTCGACCCGGGCCTGCCTGAACCCCGGGTACAGGCTGCGGCTGGCACAGTAGGTACAGTTGAACGGACAGCCGCGCGAACCCATGATCACGGAAAAGCCAGGATCTCCGTAAAGGTCGAGGGCCATGTCCAATCCCGCCGAACCAGGCAGGGGCGGGGCTTCAAGACCCGCGAGGCGCCACAGACGCCCCCACACAGCGGGATCTTCCATGCGGCCTCCCAGGACAAGGTCGGCGCCCAGGCCGGCCGCATGTTCCGGGCAGAGCGTGGCGTAGATTCCGCCCAGGACAATGGGGATATTCGGCCAGATGTCACGCGCCATCTGCACGGCCTCAGCCGCACCTGGGTACCAGTAGGTCATGATCGTGGTCACAAGTACGAGGTCCGGCCGAGGCGAAAGCCTGCAAAGGGCCTCGCGGACCGCCTCGGGATCGAGACCGTAACGGCCGAAACGGCGTGGAACGGAAGCCAGAACCTGGGGAGAGGGGAGGGGGGTCTTCGGGTAGTGGCCCTGGCCCGTTGGACGGGCCTTGGGCCAGGAGGCATCGGACCATGTCCGGTCCATGCAGTCCATGAGGGCCACACGGGCCCCGGCGGACCGAAGCATGTGCAGTCCGGCCAGCAGTCCTGCCGGGCGCGACCACAGCCCGTAGGCCGCAAAATCGTGAATCCAGGGATTGATGCCGAGGACGCGCGGGGCGTCCCCGGTTCCGTTACTGCAGGAGGTCCAGGTAATCTCTGGCCACTTCGGCTTCATTTGACTTGGGGAACTTGGTGGCAATGCGCTTGAAGAGCTCCGAGGCTTCGGCTGTCTTGCCGATGCGAACCTGATGCTCGGCCAGGGCAAGCATGGTCGAGGTGCTGTTCATGTCCGCCTCCAGGCCGCTCTTGAGGACATCCTCGGCGTCGTCCATGCGGTTCTGGGCCACGAAAACGTCCGAAAGCAGCTTATAGGCAGGTATGAACCGCCAGTTGCGGGCCAAGGCCTTGCGGGCGAACCCCTCGGCCTCGTCGACCCTGCCCTGGCGCAGCAGCAGCCTGCCCAGGTTATAGGCGGAAAATTCCGGAGTGACATAGGTCAGGATGCCGAAGGCACTGCGGTAGGCCGCCTCGGCCTCCCTGTCTCGTCCCTGGGCCTCCAGAACCTTGCCCAGGTTGTTCCAAGCCTCGGCAAAATCCGGATCGATCTCAGCGGCCCGCGCAAATCCCTCGCGCGACTTTTCCAACTCGTCCAGGCCAAGGTAGATGAGGCCGGCGTCGAAATGGTAGCGCGACAATTTGCCCGCCGCTCCCTCGACCTTGAGGAGTTCCTGCAGAGCGAGCTGGTACTGACGGCTGCCGATGTGCGATTCGACCAGGTTGAGCCGAAGATCCACTTCCCTGGGATGCATTTCCGAAGACGCCGCCCCCCTGGAACCCGCGCGGGCTCCGCAGCCGGCCAGAACCAGGCAAAGAAGGCATGTCAGCAGAACGTTCTTCATGGCCTTTTCCTCAAAGGCCCCCAGGCGGGGGCCCCGGATTGTTTAGATGACCTTGTTCAAGGCGAACTCGATGATGGCCTGAGCGCCCGCGGCCTGGAGCTTGGGCACCAGATCCCGGACCATGGAGGTTTCCACCACGGTCTCGATGGACAGCCAGTCGGAGTTGTGCAGGTGCGCCACGGTCGGGGAGTTCATGCTCGGCAGCAGGGCCATGACCCTGTCCACGGCGTCGGCCGGGGCGTTCATCTTGAGCGCCACCAGCTTGTCGGCCTTGAGCGCGCCCTGCAGGAGCGTATTCATATTCTCGATCTTGGCCCGCTTCCAAGGATCATTCCAGGCGTCCTTGTTGGCGATAAGCTGGGTGTTGGTCTGCAGCAGTTCGGCGATAATCCGCAGGCCGTGGGCCTTGATGGTGGTGCCCGTCTCCGTGATCTCGACGATGGCGTCCACCAGCCCCTCGACCACCTTGGCCTCGGTGGCTCCCCAGGAGTACTCCACATCAACGGGAATACCGGCTTCCTGAAAATAACGGCGCGAAAAGCCCACGAACTCCGTGGCGACCTTCTTGCCGGCCAGGTCTTCGGGGCGGCGGTAGGGGGAGTCGCCGGCAACGGCCAGAACCCACTTGGCCGGACGGTTGCTGGCCTTGGAGTAGATCAGGTCGTCAACGACCACGACGTCGGACTGGTTCTCCAGGATCCAGTCCCTGCCCGTCAGGCCGGCGTCGAGCAGACCGCTTTCGACGTAGCGGGCCATCTCCTGGGCACGGCACAGGGAACAGGTCAATTCGGGATCGTTGATTTCCGGGAAGTAGTTCCGGTGGTGCGAGGTCACCTTCCAGCCCGCCTTGGCGAACAGCTTGACCGTAGCCTCTTCCAGGGAACCCTTGGGTATCCCGATGCGCATCTGTTTTTCTTCAGCCATTATTTGTAAACCTCCTTGGGGTCGAACACCATGGGGGAACAGTCGTGCCACTGTCCCTGGTCGTCTCGTTCACGATCGAAACAGCTTCTGCGTCCCGTGTGGCAGGCCGCGCCGCCGATCTGCTCCACCTGCACCAGCACCGTGTCCCGGTCGCAGTCCATGCGGATGGCTTGGACCTTCTGCACGTGGCCCGAGGTGCCGCCCTTGTGCCACAGGGTTTTGCGGCTGCGGCTGTAATAATGGACCTCGCCGCTGCGCAGGGTCTCGTTCCAGGCTTCCTCGTTCATATATGCGAGCATGAGCACCTCTCCGCTCGCGCCGTCTTGAGCGATGACCGGCACCAGGCCGCCGCACTTATCGAAATCAGGCTGTTCCATTTCCTTGTCCTTCCATAGTCGTCATATTCATGCGGCTTTCGGCCTCGGTCTTGAGCTGGCCGCAAGCCGCCGCGATATCCTGCCCCTTGCTCTTGCGCAAGGTCACGGTGAAGCCCTTGCCGCGCAAGAACTCCTCGAAAGCCAGCACGTCCTGTGGGTTCGGTGCGGCATACTCGATGCCCGGCCCCGGGTTGTAGGCGATGAGGTTGATCTTGCATTTAAGGTGCGACAACAGGCGCACCAACTGCCGGGCATGGGCGATGCCGTCGTTCACGTCCTTGATCAGGATGTATTCGATGGTCACCCGCTCCCGGGGTTTAAGTTCCAGTTCCTGCAGACTCCGGATCAGGTCGTCGATGTGCCATCGGGCTGCGCCCGGCATGAGCTTCTCGCGAATCTCCTGGGTCGGAGCGTGCAGGGAAATGGCTGGCAGGGCCAGGCCCTCGCTGTCAAAAACGTCGAGCTTTCCCTTCACGGCGCAGGTCGACAGGGTGATGCGCCGCCGCGAAAACTCGAGCCCCTCTGGATGGGACAGGATATGCAGGCTGCGCCGGACCTCCTGCCAGTTCATGAGGGGTTCGCCCATACCCATATACACGAGATTCTTGACTTCTTCCGCCAGCCCGTGCGTCCGGAGATAGTCCCGGGCCACCAGCACCTGTGAAGCGATTTCCCCGCCCGTCATGTTGCGCACGAAACCCATGAGCCCCGTGCTGCAGAACGTGCAGCCCATGGGGCAGCCGATCTGGCAGGACAGGCACTGGGTGTAGCGGTCCCGGTCCGGGATGAGCACTGTCTCCACCAGGGCCCCGTCGGCCAGACGCAGCAGAAGCTTGACCGTCCCGTCGGAGCTCTGCTGGGTCTCGGCCACCTCGGGCCACCCCACGCTCCACTCAAGGGCGAGCTGCTCCCGAAAACCCTTGGCGATGTTGGTCATGGCCGAAAAATCGGAAACTCCCTTGCGCCACAACCACTGCCACAGCTGCCGGGCGCGGAAGGGTTGATGGCCCATTTCGCGTACGGCGGCCTCAAGTTCAACGTAGGTCAATTCAAGCATGTTGCGCATGGGCGGTCCGGAATCGCGAAGGCACAAAGAACGCGGCGGTCGCGCCCTTCGTGCCTTCGGCAGAAGAAAAAACACCAGGGAAACAGCAAGTTAGAGCTGTTCTTTTTCCTTGTAGGCCAGAACGAAACGCTCGGCGTCCTCGAGGGTATTCACGTCCCCGGCGATCTGGGCCTGAAGAAGGTTGTCGCGAATGAGGCCAACGGCCGGACCGGGCTTGATCTTGGCCAGGTCCATAATCTGCTTGCCGTTCAGCAGGGGCTCCAGAAGCTCCTCGCGGATGTCGGCACGCTCCAGCATCTTCATGTTATGATTGAATTCCGTATAGTTGGCGTTTCGGGCCTTGATGTCGGCCCGGGCCATCTCAATGAGTCTCGGATAATCGTCCACAGCCTTGAAGCGGCGGATGCCCTTGTCCGTGAGCATGAAGTGGAAACGCATATGGTTGCGGACCAGATTGACGATCATGTCCACTTCCTCGGTATTGAGGCGCAGGCGTTTCAGAATCTTGCGGGTGACCTTGGCGCCGATGCGGTGGTGCTGGTAGAAGGTCGTGCGATCCTCGAAGACCTCGCCGGCGTAGAGCTTGCCGCAGTTGAGGAAAAGGCAACCCATGGTCCCGTACCAGTCATAGGGCAGCTCCTCGGGGTAGTGCTGCATGACCTTCAGGGTGTGGTCCCAAATGGAAACCGGGCCGGTCTCCTCGTCGAAGGTCTGAAAGATGCGGCTCAGGGCGGCCAGTTCCGGCACCAGCCCGTGCAGGATCATGGACTCGAAGAGGAGCTCCGCGAAGCGCCACATGTTCTCGGCCTCCACCTTCCTCCATTCGTCCATGATGTCCGTGACCGAAACATAGTCCAGAACCCGGCGCGAGGCGCGGATGATGGACATCCAGGAGTTTTCCTCGATGGGCAGGTGGTAGTTGGCCG
>CAZQYA010000145.1:6918-8337 GCA_964597325.1 uncultured Desulfovibrionaceae bacterium | reverse complement strand
GGATCGAACCCGTCGGCGACTGGGGCGAGGGAAAACTGCACCTGGTGCAGATCCCCTCCCCCGAGGAAATCCATGACAACATCGTCACCTTCTGGAGCCCGGCTGCCAGGCCCGAGCCGGGCGAAGCGCTGAGATTCGACTACCGCATCAGATGGCTCCCGCCCAAACGCGTCATCTCCCCTGAAGGACAGGTCGTCTTCACACGCACCGCCAAGGCAAAAGGCGGAAAAGCACGCCTCTTCATTCTCGAATTCCAGGGTGGCAAGCTTGACGACCTGCCCGACGACGCCGCCCTCGACGCCAACGTCTGGGTCGGCGAGGGAGGCAAGCTCCTGGAAAAACGAGTCCAGAAAAACCCTGTCACCGGGAACTGGCGCCTGGCCTTCGAAATCGAACCGGATGCCTCGTCGCCCCTGTCCATGCTCCTGCCGGACAAGCGCCCCTTCATCGAAATACGCGCTACCCTGCATCACGGCATGACCCCGCTGACCGAAACCTGGACCTACGCCATCAAACTGTGATGAAACCTGATCCAGACACGGCGCGGGCCGTCAAAACATGCGAGGCGCCGGCGCCGCAACACCCTCCGGTGGAGACCCCGGCCCTCCTTCTCGAAGCGCGCATGGAAGCGGCAGGACGACGCATGGCCGCCTACCTGCGCCACCTGCCCCTGCCCGAACGCAGCAGGCATGAGCTGGCCCTGAACGCCCTGACAAAGCTGGCCGAGGATCCCGGGGAAAACCCGCTTCAGGCCGGGGCCAAGGGCATGAGCATCCTGCACGGGCTCCTTGCGGGTAAAACCCTGCCCGTCGCGGCAGTGCCTGCCCCGCCCCTGCTGCGCCGGCACATGAAACCCGAGGAAATGGACCGCCGGCCATGGGTGCGGGCCTTTCTGCGCGTTTCGCGGCCAGTATGGAACGCATCGGCCGCCTTCTTCAACTCCTCGCTCCTGGACATCCTGCTCTGCGCGCTGATCCTGGCCGGCCTGCACCTCCTCGACCATCTGCGGCCATGACAGGTGCGCGGCTGCTGCCGCGCGCCGGCTGTTCGGCCTGCCGAAAAACTCCGGACCATACGATTCGCTTTCCAGAGGAAAGGGAAGCACGACGAGCCCGATCAAGGGTTCATCAGGACGCTTCGGAAAATTCGCACAGAACGCAGCATGAAAACGGCCCCGTCCCTCTTTGAGGGCCGGGGCGCGGAATTCACCAGACAGAGCAGCCGCCTGTCACTGCGCAGGCGCGTCTTGCCCGAATTCAGCGTTCATGACCTGCATCGCTCCCGGCCATCTCGAACGAGGCCAGGGGAAGGACAATGGTGATGCGGAGCCCTCCCTCGTCGCAGTTGTCCGCCCGGATGCTGCCGGAGTGGACGAGGATGGCCCGTCTGGCGATGGCCAGGCCGAGCCCCGCGCCATGG
>CAZQYA010000145.1:6120-6908 GCA_964597325.1 uncultured Desulfovibrionaceae bacterium | reverse complement strand
TATTCTTGAGCCGGACGAAGGGCTCGAATATACGCTCCAGGGAATCCCCGGGCACTCCGGGCCCTGAGTCCGTGACCTGGATGCAGCAGGTGTCCCGGTCGTCGCCCGCAAAGACCTTCACCTCCACGGATGTTCCCCGCGGACTGTGACGCATTGCGTTGCGGATCACGTTTTCCAAAGCCCGGCGGACAAGTTCCGCATCGCCCCGGACCGTTGAGATGTCGTCCCTGGGGAGCGTCTCCAGCTCAATGCCTACTCCGTTCTCGCGGGCTTCGAAGCGGACGTTGTCCACAACCACGCGGGCCAGGCTCTGAAGGTCGAAGTATTCTTCGAGGGTCTCGGCGCCGAATTCCACGCGCGACAAGGTCAGCAGCTCCCCAACGAGGTTGTCCATGCGGGCGGACTCCCCTTCGATACGGTCCAGCAAAGGGCCCGTGCGTTGCGGATTCTGCCGCGCGAGCCCGACGGCCATATGCAGCCTGGCGAGGGGGGAGCGCAGTTCGTGCGACACGTCGTGAAGCAACTGCTCGCGGGACTCCAGCAAGGACTGCATGCGCTCGGCCATCATGTCGAAATCCCTGGCCAGATCCGTAATCTCGTCACGACGCCTGCCCATAAGCGGCCTGAGACGGACTCCCAGATTGCCCATGGCCAGTGCGTCGAAACCGGCGCGCAGCCGCCACATCGGCGCCGTCAGGTACCAGGCCAGCAGGGCGCTGAACAGCAGTCCGCCCAAGATCCCGAGAATCAGCAGTTCGGGGGGGATGTTGGGGGGGCCGGGCCTGTCC
>CAZQYA010000145.1:0-6107 GCA_964597325.1 uncultured Desulfovibrionaceae bacterium | reverse complement strand
GGCATTGTAGCGCAGCACAATGCTCCCGCCGTCGGGGAGCACGACGCTCCGGAAATAGTCCGGGTATTTCGAAACCCCGGCGGAAGCTGCCTCGGACGAGTTCCCGGAAGCGGGTTCCCGGGTGAGCCGGAGACGGTCCTCCTCAGGCCACGATGCGAGGAAGGCGTCGAGCCGCCCCTCCCCGCCGAGACGCACGGCCAGGGACGCGCCGTCCAGCCGGGACTCTGCCAGGGCCTCCACGACCTGGATCACCCTGGGCTCCTTGCGGGGCACATCGTACAGGGTAAAGACGATCCACACCCCTTTGATGATGCAGATGAAGGTCAGCCAGAAGCTGAACAGAATCTTCCAGAACAGGCGGATGCGCATCAGGACCGCATCCGGTAGCCCACACCGCGGACCGTGTCGATGGTTATGCCCGCGCCCGCCGCCTGGGCGAGCTTTTGGCGCAGATGACTCATGTGCACGTCCACGCTCCGGTCGTAAGGCTCGCGGATCCGCCCCAAGGCTCGCTCCGAAAGCTCGTCCTTGGTGACGACCCGGTCGCCGGCCCGCAGAAGTATCTCCAAAAAATCGAACTCCGAAACGGTCAGCTCCACGGACCGGCCGTTCCAGTCCACCTTGCGCTGGGGGACGTGCACCCGGAGGTTGCCGAAATGCAGTTCTTCCGTCTCAAAGGACACGTTCTCGCCCGTCCGGCGCAACACCGCCCGCAACCTGGCCACCAGTTCCCGGGGGTAGCAGGGCTTCGGCATGTAGTCGTCCGCACCAAGCTCCAGGCCCACCACCCGGTCCACCTGGTCGCCCTTGGCGGTGAGCATGATCACGGGAACCCGGCTGCCCTGTCGTATCCGGCGCAGAACCTCCACACCGTCGCGGCCGGGAAGCATGATGTCCAGGATGACCGCGTCGTAATTGCCGGACAGAGCCTCGTCGGTGCCCGCTACCCCGTCGTGCACGCAGCCGGTCTCGAATCCTTCGGCTTCGAGATACTCGGTGAGCATGACCCCGAGATCGACATCGTCGTCGACTATGAGAATGCGCGTCTTCTTCTGCATGCCCCTCCTGTACACGACTTCGCCCTCTTGGCGAACGTCCCGGAGCCGGATTTACACTCTTTTTACACTTTCTGCGCGTCCCCTTAACCCCATTCCGCCGGAGAACACCCTATGGTGCTGCCACCAGGAATGAAACGCTGATGACACGCGAACAACCGAAATACCGTATGGAGCTCATATGAAATGGATATTCAACGCCGCGGCGGCCATCGTCCTCATCGGACTGGGCGCGGGGATAAAAATGCTGTATTTCCCTGCGGCGGAGCCGATACAGTACCTGACCTCGCCCGTAGCCAGAGGCAATGTCCAGGAAACGGTCCTGGCCACGGGAACCCTGACGGCCTTCAAACAGGTCAGCGTGGGCGCCCAGGCATCCGGGCAGGTGCAATCTCTCGCGGTTGAACTGGGTGACACGGTCAAACAGGGGGCTCTCATTGCCGAGATCGACTCCAAGTCGCAGAAAAACGCCCTGCGCATCGCCGAGGCAAACCTAAAGAACATCCAGGCCCAGCGGACAGCCAAAGTGGCGACGCTGAAACAGGCCGAGTCCGAATTCGAGCGCCAGAAAGGCATGCTCAGGTCCAAGGCCACGTCCTGCCAGGATTATGAAGATTCCCTGGCCACCCTGGCGGAGACCAAGGCGGACATTGCCGCCCTGGACGCCCAGATCGTGGCCGCGAGCGTCGACGTGGATACGGCCAGGCTGGACCTCGGCTACACCAGGATCACGGCTCCCATGGACGGAGTCGTGGTGGCCGTGATCACCAAGGAAGGCCAGACCGTGAACGCCGCCCAGTCCACCCCGACCATCGTCAAGCTGGCCCAGCTCGACACCATGACCGTGGAGGCCGAAATATCCGAAGCCGACGTGGTGCACGTAAAGCCCGGTCAGAAAATCCTCTTTTCCATTCTCGGAGAGCCGGACAACCGGTACGAAGCCACCTTGAGGAGCATCGAACCGGCGCCCGATTCCATTTCCGAAGATGACGACAGCGCCACTACCAGCTCCAGCGACGAGGCCATCTACTACAATGCCCTGTTCGACGTGCCCAACCCGGGCCACAAGCTGCGCATCTCCATGACCGCCGAGGTGACCATCATCCTCGACGCGGCCAGGGATGTCCTGCTTGTTCCCGTAAGCGCCCTGGGAACCCGGGACAGCCAGGGGGCCTATACGGTCCGCGTCCTGACCGCCGACGGCGGGGTCGCGGACCGCGGCGTGCGCGTCGGGATCAGCGACTCCGTCAACATACAGGTACTGGAAGGGCTTTCCGAGGGAGACCGGGTCATTCTCGGCGAAGCGGACGTGGAGAGCGTCGTCAGCGAAGAATCCAGCCGGCACCGTCCGCCCATGAGGCTCTGATCATGCCGCTGCTGCAGATCGAGAACCTCAGGAAGGAATACCCAGCGGGCGACCAGCCCATGGCGGTGCTCAAAAACGTCAACCTGAACATCGAAGCAGGGGAGATGGTCGCCATCGTCGGGGCTTCGGGGTCGGGCAAATCCACACTCATGAACATCCTGGGCTGTCTGGACAGGGCATCCAGCGGCACCTACCGCATCGCGGGCCGGGACGTGTCGGAACTGGACGCGGACGAGCTGGCCCGACTCAGGCGTGAACACTTCGGCTTTATCTTTCAGCGGTACCACCTGCTCACCTCACTGACGGCCCTCGACAACGTGGAGATGCCCGCCGTCTATGCCGGGATTCTCCCGGCCGAACGCCGGCAGCGGGCGGCTCAACTGCTTGAACGGCTGGGACTCGCGGACCGTCTTCACCACAAGCCCGGACAGCTTTCCGGCGGACAGCAGCAGCGGGTGAGCATCTCGCGCGCCCTGATGAACGGCGGGCAGGTCATTCTGGCCGACGAGCCCACCGGCGCCCTGGACAGCAAAAGCGGCCAGGAAACCATGAAGCTGCTCACCGAGCTCAATGCCGAAGGGCACACCATCGTGGTCGTGACCCATGACATGGAGGTCGCCGCATTCGCCAGGCGGATCATCGAGATCCGCGACGGGGAGATCATTTCGGACCGGCCAAATGGAACCATTCCGGGCGCACCGGCCCGCGACCGGGAGCGTACGTCTCCGAAAAAAGGCGCCGCCGCGTGGCTGGACCAGGTGCGCGAACTGCTGGTCATGGCCCTCTCGGCCATGACCTCGCACAAATTGCGTACGTTTCTGACCATGCTCGGCATCATCATCGGCATTGCGTCGGTGGTTTCCGTGGTGGCCCTGGGGCAGGGTTCGCAGGAGCGCGTTCTCAACGACATCAGCGCCATCGGGACAAACGTCATCGACATCTTTCCAGGTGATGACTTCGGCGACCGGCGGTCCGCCAACATCCACACCCTTGTCCCCTCGGACGCCGAGGTCCTGGCGCGACAGTCCTATGTGGACAGCGTCACCCCCAAAGTCTCGACCTTGGTGGATCTGCGCTACCGCAATGTGGACGTGGACGCTTCGGTCACCGGCGTGAACCAGCAGTATTTCCGGGTCTACGGTTACGAGATGGCCGAAGGCCGGACCTTCGACAACGATATGGTGCGCAGGATGAGCCAGGTGGCGGTCATCGATCCGAACACGCGCACGCGCCTCTTCGGCAAAAACGGCCAGGCCCTGGGCAAGGTCATCATCCTCGGCTCCGTCCCCTGCCGGGTCATCGGGGTTACCAAAGAAAAGCAATCCTTCTTCGGCAGCAACGACTCCCTGAAAATCTGGGTGCCGTACACCACGGCCATGCACCGCTTGCTGGGCCAGCCCCATCTCGAGAGCATCACCGTTCGCGTCAAGGACGGCGCGCCCATGCAGGCCGCGGAGCAGGGAATCGAGCACTTGCTCACCAGACGGCACAATCTCAAGGATTTCTTCATCATGAACACGGACACCATCCGCAAGACCATTGAGACCACCACCCAGACCATGACCCTGCTCATCTCGGCCATCGCAATCATTTCCCTCGTGGTCGGAGGCATCGGCGTGATGAACATCATGCTCGTCTCGGTCACTGAGCGGACCCGCGAGATCGGCGTGCGCATGGCCGTGGGGGCGAGGCGTGGGGACATCATGAGCCAGTTTCTCATCGAAGCCGTACTGGTCTGCCTGCTCGGCGGCGTCCTCGGCATACTCCTGGCCCTGTCTCTGGGAATGATCGTCTCCCGGAGCGGCAGCAACTATACCATGGTCTATTCCACCTCCTCCATGATCCTGGCCTTTATCTGCTCCACCTTCATCGGCGTAGCCTTCGGCTATCTCCCGGCCAGAAACGCCTCGCGTCTGGATCCGGTGGATGCCCTGGTTCGCGAATAGAAAACGAGAAGCCCATGAAGAAATATATTTTCCTGATCCTGCCCGCGGCATTTCTCCTATCCGGATGTGCGGAATTGCTCAGGACCGATTTCCGGTCTCCCGAAACAGTCCTTCCCGAACAATGGTCGGCGATCCCGCATGACACCACGTTCCAGGCGGCGACGTGGCCGGAGGACTTCGGGGACCCGCAGCTGGACGAACTGGTGAAGCTCGTCCTGGAACGGAACAACGACCTGGCCGCGGCCGCCATCAAGGTCCGCAAGGCCCGGCTTCAGGCGGGCCTGGTCCGGGAGGACATGTTCCCCGACATCTCGGCCAGCGTGGGTACCCAGAGCGACAAGGAACTCAAGCGGGGCGACTGGGCTACCAGCTTTTCCTCGCAGTTCCAAATCGGCTACGAGGTCGATCTATGGGGAAGGCTCGCCCGGGCGCGGGATTCTGCCGAATGGGAAGCCATGGCCACGGAACAGGACCGCCAGAGCACGGCCCTGTCCCTGGCAGGCACGACCATGAAGCTGTACTGGGAAATCGCGTACGACAACGTCCGGCTGCAGCTGAGTTCGAAAAACATCGAATCCTCGAGACAGACCCTGGCGCTGATGGAGTCTCAGGAGCGGTACGGCGCGGCATCCCCGCTGGAGGTCAACCAGGCCAGGCAGGAACTCGCCGGCCTCCTGGCCGCGCACCAGACCCTTGAACAGGCCCGCAAGGAGGATATGAACGCCCTGGCCGTACTCTTCGACATGCCTCCGGGAAGCGTCGTGTCCGATCCCGAAAACCTTTCCATGGCCACGCTTCCGGCCATCCCGGCCGGTGTGCCAGCGGAACTTCTCGGCCGCCGTCCAGACCTGCGCGGCGCGGAACTGCGCCTGCGCTCGCTCCTGGCCGACACGGATGCGGCCCGGGCCAGCTTCTATCCCGCCCTGTCCCTGACCGGCAGCCTGGGCAGCGCCAGCACCGAGCTGTCCACCATGTTGAACAACCCGGCAGCAACCCTGATTTCCGGCCTGACCTTCCCCTTGCTCAACTGGAACACCCTGAAGCTGGAACTCAAGGTGTCCCGGGCGGAATACGACGAGGCCGCGGTCAACTTCCGCCAGACCCTGTACGAAGCCATGGCCGAGGTGGAAAACGCGTTGTCCAACCGCGACCACCTGGCCGGACAGGGTCGTCATCTGGCTGAAAATCTCGCTGCCGCTCAGGAGGTTGAGCGCATTTACGAGGTCCGCTACAAATCCGGCTCCGGCACCCTCAAGGACTGGCTGGACGCCCAGGACAGCCGGCGCTCGGTCGAGGAATCCGTCGCGACGAACCTCTTCGAGCGGCTGACCAACTTCGTGACCCTGTACCAGGCGCTCGGCGGAGAGCCCGCAGCAAAGGCCAGCTCCGGCCAGGACAGGGCAAAGATGCCTCCAGGCCATCCTGACTCGCAAATAACACACTGAAACAAAAGATTTTTTTGACAAAAAAACACGCACTGGACAGGGTGGTCAAGACTCTGCCGGGTGCGTTTTTTTCTGATGACAAAATCCGAGAAATCGAAGAAATGCCCTATCACGTCCCAATATCATCCGTGCGTGCTCCGCGCAATCTGCATACGTCGGGGCAGTGATTGGACACACATCATAACACGCTAAAATATATATGAAACGTGAATTTCTAAACGAACCCTGGCGCAAGATAGCTGCCCCGACCGTAGGACAGCAAACACCAATCGGGGCAAACACTTTTTCTATCCGT
>CAZQYA010000144.1:1672-8364 GCA_964597325.1 uncultured Desulfovibrionaceae bacterium | reverse complement strand
TTTTATAGTAACGGCCCTGCAGGAGCATGATGTCGTGGGAGCTGATGACGCCCTGGAGCCTGCTTTGGCTCTTGACCACGAGGTGGTGGATGTTTCTGGAGAGCATGGCCAGCAGGGCGTCGAAGCATACGGCCGAGGCGTCGATGGTTTCCACGGGCGTGGACATGATGGTCTCGGCCGGGGCCTGGAGGTCGAGGCCCAGGGCCATGGCCTTGCGCAGGTCCGTGTCCGTGACGATGCCGCAGATTTCCCCGGAGGGTTCGCGGAACAGGAGGGAGCCCGTGTTGTGCCGGATCATCTCCTTGGCCGCGGCCTGGATGCTCAGCCCGAAAGGCACGCTGACGGGCTCGCGGCTGATGAGGCTGCCCACGGGGTTGCTGAAGAGGTGCAGGCTGTGGTCCTCGTGCTGGGGCACGGGCTTGCAGCGCATCTCCTCGAAGGCTTTGGAAAGAAAGGTGTCGGCAAAGGATTTGAGGTAGAAGCGCGGGATGGCCGGGTTGAGGTGCACGGCCTCGAAGAAGCGATCGCGGGGTATCTTGATGATGAAGGTGTCCTCGACGGTTTCCGCGTCCAGGGCCGCCTTTTCCCCGTTGAAGAGGGACAGGGCGCCGATGGAGGCGCCGTCCGTGCGGATGTCCACGAGGACGCCCTCCTCTTCGATGAAGAGGCGGATAGCCCCCTTCTGCACGAGGTAGAGGCCGTCCACCTCGGTCACGCCCCGACGCAGGATGCGCGTCCCGGTTGGAAAGAAATCCACGAGACAGTGCCTGGCGATGCGTCGCAGGCTTTGCGTCTCCAGTTCCGAGAAGGGCAGGGTCTCCTGGAGGAAGGCGATGATGCTGTCGTATCCCGCAGGCTGGATTCCCGCATTCATGGCGGTGTCCTCGCGGCCGGGGGGCGGCTGTCCCCCCCCCCGGCATTGGGTTTAGTGATCTATGGCAGCGCCCGCTCCGCGGGGGATGCGCACGCTCTCGACCATCTCCTGCACCTCGGCAGGCGGCGGGGCCGTGGCCAGGGACACGCTTATGGTCACGGCGAAGTTGATGAGCATGCCCACGGTGCCGATGCCCTCGGGGCTGATGCCCAGGAACCACGGGGCCATGCCCATGAACTTGGTCTGCACGATGTAGAGCATGGTGAAGCCGATGCCCGTGATCATGCCGGCGATGGCGCCTTCCTTGCTTGCCCGCTTCCAGAAGATGCCCAGGACAATGATCGGGAAGAAGGAGGACGCGCCGAGCCCGAAGGCCAGGGCCACGACCTGGGCGACGAAGCCCGGCGGGTTGATGCCGAAATACCCCGCGATGATGACGCCCACGCCGATCATGACCCGGCCCACCAGGAGCCGGATGCGCTCCGAGGCCCCGCGGTTTATGATGCGGTAGTACAGGTCGTGGGAGATGGACGAGGCGATGACCAGGAGCAGGCCCGCGGCCGTGGACAGGGCCGCGGCCAGGCCGCCCGCCGCGACCAGGGCGATGACCCAGGGCGGCAGCTGGGAGATTTCCGGCGCGGCCAGGACCATGATGTCGCGGTCGATGTACAGCTCGTTTTCACCCCCCGCCGGAGCGTTTTTCAGCAGGCGCTGGCCGTGGGCCCCCTGCTCGCCGCTGAAATCCGGCTTGCCCGCGAAGGCGCTCCCCGCGCGATAGGTTATGATACCGTCGTCATCCTTGTCCATCCAGGCCAGCAGACCGGTTTTCTCCCAGTTGGAGAACCAGGACGGCACCGAGGAATAGGGCGTGTTGTTCAGCGCGTTGACCAGCGTGTACCGGGCAAAGGCGCCGAGCGCCGGGGCCGTGGTGTACAGGATGGCGATGAAAAAGAGGGCGTAGAAGGCCGAGAGGCGTGCGGCCCGGACGCTCGGGACGGTGTAGAAGCGGATGATGACGTGGGGCAGCCCGGCCGTGCCGACCATGAGGCACAGGGTGATGGCGAAGACGTCGATCATGGGTTTGGCGCCGGCGCCGAAGGCCGAGGTGTACTCGGCGAATCCCAGATCCCTGCCGATGAGGTTCAGGGTTTCAAGCAGGTGCCGGCCCGCGTCGGGTCCGTTCAGGATGGTGCCGCCGAAGCCCATCTGGGGCACGACGTTGCCGGTCAGCTTCACGGAGATGGCCACGGCCGGGATGATGAAGGCCGTGATGAGGACGCAGTACTGGGCCACCTGGGTCCAGGTGATGCCTTTCATGCCGCCGATGGCCGCGTACAGGAAGACGAGCACCATGCCGATGACGACGCCCGTGTTCACGTCCACTTCCAGGAAGCGGCTGAAGACGATGCCCACGCCGCGCATCTGCCCGGCCACGTACGTCAGGGACACGAAGATGGCGCAGATGAGGGCCACGAGCCTGGCCGCGGAAGAATAGTAGCGGTCGCCCACGAAGTCCGGAACCGTGAACTTGCCGAACTTGCGCAGGTAGGGCGCCAGGAGCAGGGCCAGGAGCACGTAGCCGCCGGTCCAGCCCATGAGGTACATGCAGCCGGCGTAGCCCATGAACGAGATCATGCCGGCCATGGAGATGAACGAGGCCGCGCTCATCCAGTCGGCCGCGGTGGCCATGCCGTTGGCCAGGGGCGGGACTCCGCCTCCGGCGACGTAAAAGCCTTTGGTGTCCTTGACCCGGGACGCCCAGGCGATGCCTATGTACAGGGCAAAGGTCAGCCCGACGATAAGATAGGTCCATATTTGCAGTGACATGTGTTCTCCCCCCGTTGTCCCTGAGTTATTCGTGCACGTCGTATTTCTTGTCGAGACGGTCCATGAGCAGGAAGTAGGCTAGAATGATGAGCACGAAGACGAAGATGGACCCCTGTTGGGCAAACCAGAACCCCAGCGGAAAGCCACCCAGGTGAAAGGCGTTGAGTTCCTCGACGAACAGGATGCCGCAGCCGTAGGAGACGGTCGCCCATACGGCCAGCAGGACGATCATGTAGCCCTTGTTGGTTTTCCAGTACCTCTGCATAGACTTGTCCATGTGATCCCCCCTTGTTGTGGTGCGTGCGGGCGTGTTGGCCCTTCGCGGATAGAAACATGTCCCTTTCATGTCATGGCCGCGAGGCCTGCGCACGCGCTTTCCGGTGAGCGGGAGGGCAACCCGGCCATCGGCTTTGCAAGGGACCGGGAGCCGTGAGGGGGCGTTGCGGTACCGTTCGTCGGTGGATACGCGCCGCTCAACCCCGGAGCGGCCTGTTTTGGGACGTGGATTGTGACGGGAGCGAGAATCATGGAGCCCCTGGCGGCTAAGGGCTGTTTTCGGCGGGGAATGGACCCTGAAGGCCGCTGACGGGGGCCTGTGACGGGGTCAGCGGTAATTTTCGGACAGGTAACGGGATGTGTTCGGCCGTTGTGGGCAAATTCGGTCCATGGGGAATGCGGGATGGAAGCTTCGACGGCCAACCCGCCGAAGGTTTGGTCGAACAGCGATACGGACGTGTCGACGGGTTATCCTGTGTGCTTCAGGCCGGCCTGAATGATCGAAAAGGATACACTCCAGGTGCTGCTCCCTGCTCCCGAGATGTGCGTGCGGGCGTGGCGCAGCCTGGATGAAACGTGGAGGGCTTTGGTGTCGCGGCATCAGGGCGGCACGGCCGTGTCTGGCCTGATGGGCCGTGTTCATCCCTTCCTGTCCTGTTCGATTCCGAAATGCCTCCTGCCCCATTCGCGCATCAGCACAACAATCTCGCGCAGGCTCTCGCCGGTTTCTGTGACGGAGTATTCCACTTTCGGGGGAACCTCCGGGAATACCTGCCGGTGGATTATTCCGTCAGCTTCCATTTCCCGCAATTGCTTTGTCAGCATGTGCTGATTTACGCCAACGGCGGTCAGATGACGCTTCTCATGAACGGGCTGCAGTATTTTGAGTTCGAAAAGGTTGAGTCCTCCTTTTCAGGAGAAGGCTCCTGCACCGACGCGCTGCCCAATTGCGTAGCCACCGGAAAGCCGTCTCTGAGCCTCCCCTGCCTTGGAGAGCGGGGATTCGGACAGGTGACCGATGCGGAACTGGCCATTGCCATGCCCGCGAACAGGTTGGAACGGACGGTCAGGGGGCTCAAGGCGTTGAAGGAGACGGGTTTGGCGTACCCCATCGGGCATCTTGAGCCCGGGATGGACGTAACGCCCCTGTTCGAGGCCTGGTATCCCGTGCAGAACTGAAGGCTCCACACCGTGAGAGCATGTCCGGTTGGAAGGGACTGAGATGACAACACAGAGTCTGCGGCAACGATGCCGCAGACTCTGTGTTTTTTTGGTCTGCGCCGCACAAAACGCATGGCGTCTGATGAAGAGTCTGGGTTGTGGAATCCGGGGCGCTGCCGGGTTGTCTTTGCGACGAGTGGCAGGATGGGCCGGACGCATGCAGGCATCCGGCCCCATGCGGGCGGTCAGATGAAACGGACGATCTCGTCGACGTTCTTGCGCTTGGTGGCCGGGGGTTGCTCGTCGGGGTAACCGTAGGTGATCAGCGCGGCCACGGTTTCGTCTTCGGGCAGTCCCACGATGCCGGGAATGGTGTTTTCATCGATGACGCCGAAGATGCAGGTACCGACGCCTTTGGCATGAGCTGCAAGGCAGAAGGTCTGACAGGCGATTCCCGCATCGAATACTTCCCAGATGTTGGTCTTTTCTGTGGCGTATTCGTCCTTTTCAGGATCGAGCTTGCCGGATTTGCCTTTGACGAAGCTCAGAACGGCCACACCGTGGGCATTTTCCAGGGTCTTGATGTTGTAGGTGAAGCCCTTCACCCCGTCGGTCGCGAGCTTCTTGATGGTTTCCGCATCGTCCACCAGGGTGTAACGGGCAACCTGGAAATTGGCCCAGGACGGTGCCCACCGGGCGATGTCGATGATTTCCTTCATGAGTTCGCGGTCAACCTTCTGGTTCGTGTACTTGCGAACGCTTCTGCGTTCCTTGATCATCTGAATGGCGTCCATTGCTGTGTCCTCGTTGCTTTTGATGGTTGGTCAGAAAAAACGTCACCTCCACGCGCATCACGGGGCAGCTTGCATCGGTTTTTTCGTCCGGTGATGCGATGGTGCCGGGGGCCTGTCCGTGGAGGGCCAGGGGGTTCTCGCGGACACCACGGAACTGTCACGATGAACCCGAGGCTTGCGGTCATGCCGTCGGCACGCAAGCTGTCTTTCCTGCGCGAAGGTGGCACAATTTGTGACGAATTGCTTGTGTTCAGTTGAGGATGTAGGCGTTTTGTATCGAGAAGTGAAACGAGTTGTTTAAATATTATCTATGAAGAAATGAAATAAATTGGCGACTCATGCGCGAATCACCGATGTTTGGCCGTGACCAAGGCGGTACGGCCATTTTCTTGGCCTAGCCCACTCCGACTTCCGCAAGTTCCTCCTTGAGAAAGGCAATGAACGGTTCGATCAACGGATGGGAGTCGGCAGCGTTGCTGAAGGCCTGGATGCTTGTCCGGGGCAGTGCGGGCAGGCCATGTGTCAGGATCTTCAAATCCTTACTGACGGCCGATTTGGGGATCACCGAAACGCCAAGCCCCGCAGCAACTGCGGACTGGGTGCCCTGAATGGAGTTGGCGCTCAGGGAGAGGTTCCAGGGACGTTCGTACCCGGCCAGGGCCTCAAAGGCGACTTTCCGGTAGCTGCATGGGGGCTGCATCAAAATCAGTTCAAGTTTTCCCTCGCCCAATTCAATGTGTTCATCGTGTGGTCCGACCCATACCAAAGCCTCTTCCATCAGGAGTACGCCCTTTTCTCCCTCGGGTCCTGCCACAACGATATCAAGCAGACCCTCCCGCAAATCCCGGACAAGCGAGTTTCCGACTCCCAGGGTGAGTTCGACGGACGCATTGGGGTGGAGACGTTTGAAACGTGTCAGGAGTTTGTAGAGATGGTGCGGGACAAGGTATTCGGCGAATCCGATGCGCAGGGGGTTTTTGATCACGGGTGAACTGACTGCGGCGTAAGCCTCGTCCGCCAGGGCCAGAATTCTTCGGGCGTAGGCCGTGAACACCTCGCCTGCAGGTGTGAGCGTCACCGATCTGCTGGTTCGCTCGAACAATCGGATATGCATGCGCTCTTCGAGCTTGGCGATCTGAAGGCTCACTGCGGACTGTGAGCGACCGACCCGTTTGGCCGCGTCGGAAAAACTGCCCTCGTCAACTACCGAGACTACCGACCTCAGCGTGATCAGGTCAGCGTCCAAGACGTATTTGGCGTTTTTTTGTTCCATGTTTTTTACCTGATATTGATTTGAAATGCTCATAGATGATATTAAAACAACTCGCTTTACTAATCAAGGCTTGGGTGCAATTTTCGTTTGCACAGACAGTACAATTCCAAAGGAGAGACATTATGAACAAGGCACTGACAATTGTCGCCCGTATCGAAGCCAGGAAGGAAAGCGTGGAACTGGTGAAAGCCGAACTGCTCAAGCTCATCGACGTGACGCGCAAGGAAGAAGGTTGTGTCCAGTATGACCTGCACCAGGACAACGTGCAGCCGGAAGTCTTTGTGTTCTATGAGAACTGGATTGATCGCGACCTCTGGCAGGCGCACATGGGCAACGCCCATCTCGCCGAATACATGCGTGCCACGGATGGTCATGTCGTCAGCTTCAGTCTGAACGAGATGACCCGGATCGCGTAGCTGGGCGCATGGGTCCGGCCTTCTCGCCGGGCGCGCGAGGGCCGGATCGTCCAATAAAGACAGGAAGAGAT
>CAZQYA010000144.1:587-1662 GCA_964597325.1 uncultured Desulfovibrionaceae bacterium | reverse complement strand
GATCACAATGAACAGTGGATATATCGAACTCGGTCCTATCCGGCCGCCGGATGAAGCCGACAGTCTTCTGATACGAACGACTCGTGGCTGTCCCTGGAATCGGTGCGCCTTCTGCACGCTTTACAAGGGCGTTTCCTTTTCCATTCGCCCCGTGGAGGATATCAAGAAGGATATTGTAACAGCCAGGGACGTTCATGACGGCCGCCACGTGGAGCGCTGCTTTCTCCAGGACGGCGACTCCTTTGCCATGAAAACACAGGACCTTGTCGAGGTTCTGCGCGCTCTCAAGGACGCCTTTCCTGCGCTCAGGCAGATAAGTTTCTATGGTCGGGCTCAGTCCATGAACCGGAAGTCGCCGACTGAGATCAGGGAGATAGCTGACGCCGGACTCAATTTCCTGTACTGCGGCATGGAATCCGGCTCCAATGACGTCTTGAGGAAGGTGCGCAAGGGGACCACGGCCGAAGCCATCCGCAATTCCACCGTACTGGCCCGGGACGCCGGCATGGATGTTTTGCTGTTCACCATTCTCGGCCTGGGGGGCAGGGAACTGACCATGGACCATGCCAAGGGGACAGCGGATCTCATCAATGCCATTGATCCCTCCGGGGTACGGGTACTCACGCTGGCCGTGAAGCCCGGCAGCGTTCTGGACGGCATGGTGCGGGAGGGCAGCTTTACCATGCTGTCCGAGGCGGAGATGATCGAGGAACAGCACAGGATCCTGTCGCTGATTGACGGGGTCAGGTGCACGTATGGCAACTACCACGCCGTGAATCTTCTGCCTGAACTGCAGGGCGAATTGCCCCGGGACAAGGCCGGGATGCTGGCCGTCATGGAGCGCTTCCTGGCGTTGGATTCTGAAGCGAGGCGGCATTTTATCTTTGGCCGCAGGGAAAGGTTCTACGCCCGCCTGGACGATATGGAAGACACAGGCCGCTGTGCCATGGTCAAAAGGGCCATGGAGGGGTACAATCCAGCACATTTGGAAGAGATGTTTCACAACCATCGCAAGAACTGGATTTAATCAGTCACGGGTTTCACAGGCTGGGCCTGTGATGCCTCTTGCAGGCAT
>CAZQYA010000144.1:0-577 GCA_964597325.1 uncultured Desulfovibrionaceae bacterium | reverse complement strand
GGTTGTCGTGAAGGTTATTGTCGCAAAAGGCGGTTCTGCCGCCAGTAACCCTGAGGCGTTCGTCCTCCGGGAACAGCCGGTTCCCGAGGCGAAAGGGCGTGACATTCTGGTGCGGATTGCCGCCATCGGCATGAACCCGGTCGATACCAAGGTCCGCGAACGCATGGAAGGTGACAAGGTGCTGGGCTGGGATGCCTGCGGTATTGTGGAAGATGTCGGGAGCGACGTGACCGGGTTCGCCAAGGGCGACCGCGTCTTCTATGCGGGGGACCTGACCCGTCCCGGAACCAACGGCGAGTATCATCTTGTGGATGAACGCATCGCGGCTCACGCCCCGAAATCCCTGGGTGACGCGGAGACGGCGGCCATGCCGCTGACTTCCATCACGGCCTGGGAAGCGCTGTTCGAGCGTCTGCAGTTCATTCCCGAGGCAGGGGCCAACTCCGGCCGGAACATTCTCATCATCGGCGGCGCAGGCGGCGTCGGTTCCATCGCCACACAGTTGGCGCACTGGGCCGGGCTGACTGTTTTTTCCACGGCATCGCGTCCCGAAACAGCGGATTGGTGCAAAAGTCTC
>CAZQYA010000143.1:0-8379 GCA_964597325.1 uncultured Desulfovibrionaceae bacterium | reverse complement strand
ACCACGGTCGACGAAGTCGCAGCCATGCGCGAACTCGGCATGGGCTGGGGCGACATAGCCCACACCCTGGGCGTCCATCCCAGCACCATCGGCCAGAGCGTGGCCGCAGCGGCCCACGCCAGGAACCAGGTCCGCGCCGAGGCCAAAGCCCAGGCCAGGGTCCAGACCAAGACAAAGGCCAAGGGCGGCCTGGCCCTCGGCAGGAACGCCGACATCACGGACCGTGACACCGCCACCGGAACCGCCAGCGCTTCCAGCAACGCCGGGGGCAATGGAAACGGGAACGCCGGCGGCAACGGCAAGGGTGCCAGCGCCTCCAGCAACGCCGGCGGCAATGGCAAGGGCAATGCCGGCGGCAACGGAAACGGCAATGCTGGTGGAAACGGAAACGGCAAGAAATAAAACATCGAAAGATCATGACCTGAGAGGCCGGACTCAAGTCCGACGTCTCTGACCACCAACAACTCCTCGTCGTAATTTTCGGCGAGGAGTTGTTTTTTGGCGTTATCCCCGAAATCGCCCCAACGGTTTATTCCCCGGTCAAACAGGGGCGTATTGGCACTCCGGCAGCCGGGATATCCGGCAAATGCGAGACATGTGCGTCCGCTTCGCCCCCCCCTTCTTCTCAGCCACTGTCGCCGTCTTCCGTCCCGCCGCCAGCTTCCCTGAGCTTACGAAAAATAGTGCTGCGGTTGATGCCGAATCGCCTGGAGACCTCCTTCACGGACCCGAATTCGTCGATGGCCCGGCGCAGGATGCCGCCTTCGATATCCAGCATGATCTCCTTGAACGTGCGGCCCTCGATGTCCACATCGGCCAGGCTGCCGTCGCATTCGCGTTCCGAACTGCGCTGCGTCCTGGGGGCAAAGGGAAGATCCCGGACGCCGATGGTGCCCTTGCCGCCAGTGACCACCAAACCCTGGATCAGGTTTTCGAGCTCACGCGCGTTCCCGGGCCAGGAGTGGCGCAGCAGCGCCTCGTCGGCCTCGGGGCTTATGGTCATGCTCCGCTTGTACTTGGCGCAGAAGAAGTCGAGAAAGCCGTGGGCCATGGGCAGGATGTCGGCCCGCCGTTCACGCAGAGGGGGGAGTTTGATGACGGCCACCTTGAGGCGGTAGTAGAGGTCGCTGCGGAAATCGCCCTTGCGCACCGCCCGATCGAGGTCCCGATTCGTCGCCGCCACGATGCGCACGTCGACCCGGGTCGGGGATGTGGCCCCGACGCGCATGATCTCGCGGTCCTGGAGCAGACGCAGCAGGCGCGACTGCATGGCCAGGGGCAACTCCCCGATTTCGTCCAGGAACAGGGTTCCGCTGGAGGCGGCCTCGATGAGGCCCACCTTGCCTTGTCGGTCGGCCCCCGAGAAGGTGCCGCCAGTGTAGCCGAACAGCACCGTTTCAATGAGATTTTCCGGGATACTGGAACAGTCGGCCTTGATGAAGGATTTTTCGGACCTCGGGCTGACGGAATGGATGTGGCGGGCGATGACATCCTTGCCGACGCCCGTTTCGCCCGTGATCAGGACCGTGGCATCGGTATCGGCGATATGGTCGATCTGCGTGTAGAGCCTGCGCATGGCCGGGCTGTGAATCTCCATAGGGTACTTCGCATACGCCCGGTCGTCGATGGTCTGGAAGGTGTCGAGGAGCTTTTTCTGAATGGCGAGCTTGCGCTTGAGGTCCGCGAGAGTTGTCACGTCACGGATAAAGGTGATGACGAAGGCCACGTTCCCCTTCGCGTCAAGGATGGGCGTGCCTTCAAGGATGAGCTTGCGGCCGTTGGCGTGCTGGATACTGGAGTGGCTCTGCCTGGTTTTGACGACCTCCGGATTGATGACCATGTCGAAGAGGCCGTGGCGCATCATCTCCACGGCGGACTTGCCAAGGAGGGAGTCCCTGGGGATGCCCGTCAGCTCGCTGTGACGTTCGTTGAGGAAGACCACGACGCCGTCATGGTCGGTGATGCAGATGGCATCCTTGAAGCTGTCGAGAAACTGTTCAAAATATTCGGCAAACATGACGTGATCGCGGTGAAGAGGTTCAACAAAGCCGTCTCCTGCTTCTTCCGTTCGGCTGCGCTCTGTCAAGTCGCGTTAGTTCGCCTGCCGGGTGCCCGAAAAGGGGCTCCCCGCCGGAAGTATCCGGCGGGGAGCAGTTACGAGAGTCAGCGCACTGCGGCGAGAGCCTTGAGGCGCGGAAAGATGGAGGGGTCGAGACTGGCGTTCCCCATGGGAAAGGGGCGCTTCAGGAACTGGTACTTGGGTTGGCCCATACGGTGGTAAGGCAGCAGTTCGTAGGTCAGGCGGTCACGCCTGGGCAGGTACTGCGCAATAGCCCGGATGTCTTCCTCGGTATCGTTAAAACCGGGGATGACCGGGGTGCGGACATGGATGCGCAGGGCCGGATAGGCGCTGCAGACCCTTTTGAAATTTTCCAGAATGAGTTCGTTTCCGAAGCCCGTGCCCTTGCGATGCCGCTCTGAAGACAAGGATTTAATGTCATAGATGAGGCTATCGAGGAGTCCACATGCTTCGAGCAGGTCGTCCGCGCCGCAGTGGCCGCATGTTTCCATAACGGTGTTGATACGCCTGCGCTTTGCTTCGCGAAGGAGGGCCAGGGCGAATTCGGGCTGAAACATGGCCTCCCCTCCGCTCAAAGTCATGCCGCCCCCGGAGCGGGCATAGAACGCGCCGTCCGCTTCCACTTCCTCCAGCACGTCATCCACGCTCATGGACCGGCCATAGACGTTCAGCGCTCCGCTCGGGCACGACGCTGCGCAGGGCGGGTTGTCCATGCAGGTGTCGCAGTCAATGGCCAGCAGCCCGCCTATCTCGATAATGCGCGTATCCGGGCAGCTCAGCAGGCACCTTCCGCATACGGACGGAGTCAGGCATTTTGCCATGTTGTACGCGAGCTCCGGCTTGAGATGCTGGGACTCGGGGTTGCTGCACCACTCGCAACGCAGGGGGCAACCCTTGAGGAAAACCATGGTACGGATGCCTGCCCCGTCGTGCACGCTGTAATTCTGGATGTTGAAGATGTATCCCTTCTGGGCGGAGTCGTTCATGTCGTTCCCGGTTCCTGTTACGGGCCGCGGAGAGGGGAAGGCCCTCTCCGCGGTCACTGGTTACATGTCGTCGTGTTCGGTACGTTCGATGATGTCGTTCTGCAGATCGCGGGACAGGTCGCAGAAATAGGCGCTGTACCCGGCGATGCGCACCAGCAGCGAGCGGTAGCTGTCCGGATCCTGCTGAGCGGCGATCAGTGTCTGCCGGTTCACGATGTTGAACTGCAGGTGCCACAGCTTCAGATCGCACCAGGTACGGATCATATTCATGACCTTGCGCGTTCCTTCCTCCCCGGCCACGCACTTGGGGGAGAGTTTGATGTTCAGCAGGCGGGAGGCGCGGTTGGTCATGCCGTAATTCTTGGTATGGTAGTTGGACATGAGCACCGCTGTCGGGCCCTTCCTGTCGGCGCCATGGGACGCGGAGGAACCGTCGGACAGGGCAGTCCAGGCCAGGCGGCCGTTGGGCGTGGCCGAGACGACCTTGCCGAAAGGCACATGAGAGGTAATGGGCACGTAGCGCACGTCGACGTGGATGCCGCGCTCTTCGGAGCAGCGCTTGGCCTCGACCTGGGTGAAACGGTCGATGTCCTTGGCGATGCTGTCGGCGTAATGGTCGTTGTTACCATAGCACGGGGCATTCCTGAGCATCTCACGCACCGGAATGTGGCCTTCGAAGTTGGCTTTGAGGGCCTCGACGAGCTCGGCCATGGTCAACTTCTTCTCCTCGAACACGAGCTTTTTGACGGCCGCCAAAGAGTCGACCACGGTGCCGTAGCCCAGGAATTCGAAGTAGGAATAGTCGACGCCGCCCTCGATCTTGTATTCATGCAAGTCCTGCAGGTTCTCCATGCACAGGTCGTGCATCACCGAGGAAAACGGCGCGGCAAAGTGCATGGGGCGCAGACGATCGACAATGTACTGCTGCTGGAAGGCCTTACGCAGCAGGTTCATGTGCTGGGCCTTGTATGCCTCGTAGAATTCTTCCCAGGTCTGCATTGCACAGGGGTCGCCAGTCTCCAGACCGATGGGTTCATCGCCGTAGCGTTCCATGCGGCCGTTGTGCATGAGCATCTCCAGAGCCGAAGCAAAGTTGATGTAGACACACCCGGATGTGTACGTATCGCGGTTGGGCATCCGCGCCTCGGTGCAGCCCGAGACCGCGTAGTCCAGGGCGTCACGCATGGGCGCCCCCTTGAGGGCGTACAGCGGCACGACTTCCTCGTCGTTGATAAGCTTGGGGAATCCCGAGCCGTCCTTTACGGTCAGGGCCACCTCGTACATAAAACGCTCAGGCGTTCCGCTGTGGATGCGCGCGGCCAGATCGGGGTAGTTGAGAGGGAAGTCGCGCTTGGATTCGAGGAAAAGGTAGGAAAGGTCATTGGTCGCGTCCTCGCCGTCGGGAGTCTGTCCGCCGATGGTCACGGCCTCCCAGTGGGCATAGCCCTCCTGGAACTCGTTGCCTGTGGGGTTGATATAGAGGTCGATGAACTGGGCCATATCGACCCACATGCACTCAAGCAGTTCGCGAGCCTCCTTTCGGGTGATGGCTCCGCTTTTCAGGTCCGCCTCATAATAGGGAAAAAGGTACTGGTCCATGCGGCCGTTGGAGATAATGGCGCTGGCCTTCTGCTCGATGCGCGAGAACATCTGCACGAACCACTGGCACTGCATGGCCTCGCGAAAGTTGCGGGCGGGATGGGCCGGTACGTGGGAACAGATTTCCGCGATGCGCAGCAGTTCGGCCTTACGCTTGAGGTCGCCCTCTTCGGCGGCGAGCTTTCGGGCCAGGGCAACATGGCGTTCAGCCCAGATCATGACCGCGTCGCACACGATGATCATGGCTTCGAGGAAGGGCTTCTTGTCCCAGAGGTCCCGGGAATTGGTCAGGTCCAGGGCGGCGAGCTTTGCCTTGGCTTCGTTCTGCAGATCGATGTAGCCGCGCTTGAGGACCTTCTCGTAATCGGGGACCCACTGCAGGGCTGAGCGGTAAGATGACGTTTCGCTGACCACAAACTTGGACTTCAGGCCGCGTTCGTCGTCATAGGTCACGTCCCGAAGCTCCTCCGGAAGCACCCGGTTCAGGTGCTCATGGTAGGTCTTGCCCTCCCAGTAGGGGGCGATCTCCTCGACCAGCGTCTTCATATCCTCGTCGGAGATGCGGAAAGGACTCTTGGCGCGGTTGGGCAGATCCTTCATAACCTCGATGTAGAAGTCGCCATCGATTTCCGGGTAAAGGATGCCGTAGCGGCCGAGCTTGCCCACGCGTCCGGCCAGGAGCTGGTCCGGGGTGATATAAACGGTAATGTTCTCCGCCACGTGCTTGAGGGCCTTGGCCCAGCGCAGGGTGAGCAGTTCACCTTCGGTCTGCTTCATGGAGCGCGTAAAGTAGAGTGCGCGTTCGATATCGACATGGGGAACAGTGAACTGGTTGCCCTCGAGAATCCTGTATACGCGTTCGCGGTCCTTGCGGTCGATCTTCGAGGAATCGACGAGCCGTTCTTCCTGGGGGGACATGCAACAAGTGTTCATATATATCTCCTGAAATTTCCGAAATGATGGTTTACCCTGCCAGCAACCTTGTGCTTTTTTTCTCAAAGCATCGACTGTGCCATTTCGCTAACATCCCGATTTGAATTGATTAATCAGTCAATGAGGCCAGGATACATGGAAGAATGGTCATGACCAATGATGCATAGCCGCATCATTTGAAAATATATCATATGTATTTCAATTTGTTATATGCAATGTTGCATTTTAAAGACCGGCAAAGATGGTGCAGGGGTGCACCATTGACGTCCCGTGTAGCTTGCAGGGTTCATTGGCCCGGTCTACGGGGGGGGGGGAGGTGGAAATGTTTTGGGTTAATTTGACTGAAGGGTACTATCCTTCTTCGTGTCGAGTCGCTGCAGAGTTCAGAAGGCATGGATTGCCACACAGAAAATTTCCAGCACAAGCCAGGCTGTCACGTGAAGACGGAAACGTACGTGATGACGGGCCGAGAATGATTTTCTCGCAAGTAATCATTTATGTTTAAGCAAGACCTGACTGGATTTATTACGCCTCTTTGGCTTATCTACGCTCAAAGCGGATGAACCATATTTTACATCGTCTCTCCCTTGGCGCCGGTCTTCGGCCTTATCCTGCCCGGAGTACTGACCGAATTGGCCCTTCTGGTGCCAACAAACTCCAGGAGTGCCGACACGATTACTTCTTTACGTTTGTCATCCTCAATGCCCTCCGGGGATCGTCCAAATCAATCGACAAAAAGTGCAGCAAATGAACAATGCGCCCGAAAACGGGCACACATGACCAGTATTGTGCCTATTTTGACACAATGAAGACGCCAGTCGTCTCTTTCCATGCCCTGCTCTATCCATACAATACCAATATATTTAGTAAGATAGATGAAAAATAACAAATCAGGAGTACTTCTTGCTAATCCGGGATAACAAGAGTCCAAAGGATTCGTGAACACTCAACCGACTCAACCGAATCGAGCCTAGGCAAAAGGGAGACATAAAAATGGAACTCAAGGACGCGTCGCTGCTGCGAACCCAATGTTTCGTCGACGGTGCCTGGATTTACGCCGACAACGGCAGTAACTTTCCCGTATTCAACAAGGCCACGGACAAAAAAATCTGCACGGTACCCAACTGCTCCGAGGCCGAAACAGAACGCGCCATCGCAGGCGCGGAAAAGTCTTTCAGGACCTGGAGCGCCAAGACCGCCAAGGAACGCTGCGGCATTCTCCACACCTGGCATAACCTCATCGTCGAAAACCTGGATGACCTCGCCCTGCTGCTGACCCTGGAACAGGGAAAACCACTGGCCGAATCCAGGGGCGAGATCCTGCTTGGCTGCACGTACATCGACTGGTTCGCCGAAGAAGGGCGCAGGGCCTACGGCGAAATCATACCCACCCCCTGGCCTGGCAAGCAGCCCATTGCCATCCGGCAGCCCGTCGGTGTCGCGGCAGCCATCACTCCGTGGAACTTCCCGAGCTCCATGATCACGCGCAAGACCGCTCCGGCCCTGGCGGCCGGATGCCCCGTCATCGTCAAACCCGCCTCGGCAACGCCTCTGTCCGCCTTGGCTCTGGCTGTTCTTGCCGAGCGGGCCGGATTTCCAGCCGGTGTGTTCTCGGTCATCACTGGCAGCGCCAGACAGATCGGCAATGCCCTGTGCGAGAGCCCCGCGGTCCGGGCCCTGAGCTTCACGGGCTCGACCCCGGTAGGCAAACAGCTCATGTCCCAATGTGCCCAGACCATGAAAAAACTATCCCTGGAGCTCGGCGGCAACGCGCCCTTCCTGCTGTTCGCCAAGGGTGATGTGGAAAAGGCCGTGGACAGCGCGGTGGGCTGCAAATTCCGCAACGCCGGGCAGACCTGCATTTGCGCAAACCGTTTCCTGATCGAGGACTCGGTGCACGATGATTTTGTGAACCGCCTCAAGACCGAAGTGGGGAAGATCATTCTGGGAGACGGCACCATGTCCCACGTGACCCAGGGGCCGCTCATCGACGCCAAGGCTTTCTCCTTCATGCAGGAACTGCTGAAAGATGCGGTCGACAAAGGAGCCACCATCGTCTGCGGCGGCAAGCCTTCAGAGCTTGGAGGCAACTTCTTTGAACCGACCATAGTCACGGGTGTGACCAGGGAGATGCGGCTCTTCCGTGAAGAAATCTTCGGCCCCATCGCGCCCATTGTCCGTTTTTCCTCCGAGGAGGAGGCAATAGATCTGGCCAACGACACACCCTACGGTCTGGCCAGCTACGTCTTCTCGGATGACCTCGGGCAGATGTGGCGCGTCAGCAATGCCCTGGAGTACGGACTGGTGGGCGCCAATGAAGTCGCCCTGGCTTCCGGCGAAGTACCTTTCGGAGGCGTGAAGGACAGCGGACTCGGACGCGAGGGCGGCAGACAGGGCCTCGACGAATACATGGAAATCAAATACATACTTATGGGTGGTCTCGCCAAACGCTGATCCCAAGCGTCTCGGAAAGCCGCTCCAAACTCCACAGGAAAGGCGCCTTGGTCGACCAACCAGCCAGGGCGCCTTTCCTGTGAGCCGAGTGCTCATTGAAAGATACCTCTGTCGGCAACAAAACTCCAAACCCTGAACAATTTATACAATACTCATAGCAGGCCAGCCGACCCGCCCGAATTTAATCATTCATTGCCCGACCAATTTTCAAAATTGCCCGCATCCGGGCACACAAAGAAAAACAAGCCAGACTCCTCCAGAGCACACATCCTTTAATTTGGGCACATAAGAGAGCATAAAGCGAATTTGCCGGAATGGAACGCTCTT
>CAZQYA010000142.1:0-8413 GCA_964597325.1 uncultured Desulfovibrionaceae bacterium | reverse complement strand
GCCTTTGCAAACTCTTTTTCCGGAAGGAAAAATTTTGAGGAACAACATCTAAGGAGGAATTGAGCATGGCAAGTATTGAATTCCAGGGTAAAAATTTCGAAATCGATGAAGACGGTTTCCTGCTGAAGTTCGAAGACTGGTCCCCCGAATGGGTCGAGTACGTCAAGGAAAGCGAAGGTATCTCGGATATCACCGAAGCTCACCAGCAGATCCTGGACTTCCTGCAGGACTACTACAAGAAGAACGGCATCGCCCCGATGGTCCGCATTCTTTCCAAGTCCACCGGCTACAAGCTGAAGCAGATCTACGAACTGTTCCCCTCCGGCCCCGGTAAAGGCGCCTGCAAGATGGCCGGCCTGCCCAAGCCCACCGGTTGCGTGTAGTTCGATCCTTTCTCGCAAGAAAACCCTGCTCACGCAGGGTTTTTTTTTGCCGCCTCATCCGGCCAAAATCCCCGTCTACCTCGAAAAACGGCCATAGATGCCAGCAAGTTCTCGCATTCTGGCAGCCAGTTCATCCGTCATTTCTCCCAGCTCAAGGCGCCAACCCCAGTTCCCTCCCGCCACGCCAGGTATATTCATGCGCCCCTCTTCACCAAGATTCAAATAGTCCTGCATCGGAATAACGCACATCCGCGCCACGCTTGCCAGGGCCATACGAATCAGCACATCCGCAGCCTGATCCTCCCGCACGTCCCGTCCGGCATATGACCGGACGCGGCTTCTCCCAGCCTCGTCCAATTCCCGGGAAAACCATCCCCTGGTCGTATTGTTGTCGTGGGTACCCGTGTAGACGGCGCAGTTCCGGGAGACGTTGTGCGGGATATAGGCGTTCGCGCCCATATCCTCGGAAAAGGCAAACTGCAGAATCTTCATGCCCGGCAATTCGAAACGCTGCATCAGCTCGACCACGTCCTCGGTGATGAGGCCGAGATCCTCAGCCAGTAATTGCAAACCGGGCAGGTGCTCCCTCAAGGCATTGAAAAAAACGGCCCCGGGACCGGGAATCCACAACCCGTTCTCGGCCGTGGGCTCACATGCCGGGACCTGCCAGAAACCCGCGAACCCCCGAAAATGATCCAATCGGATCATGTCGAACCTGCGCTTCTCATGCCCCAGGCGCCGACACCACCAATCGAAGTCATCCCGCCTATGACGCTCCCAGCGGTACACGGGATTGCCCCACATCTGGCCCGTTTCGGAAAAATAATCCGGTGGCGCTCCGGCGCAGTAAACGGGCAGCCCCTGGTCGTCGAGTTCAAAAAGCTCCCGGTGGGACCAGACGTCGCAACTGTCGAGGCTCACGTAAATGGGGACGTCACCAACCAGGACAACGCCGCGCATGGCCGCATAATCGTGCAGCCCCTCCCAGTGCAGCGCAAACAGATACTGGAGATAGCTTTCCCGCAGAATGTCGTACCCCAGACGCTGCCGGGCTTCGGACAGGGCGGCTTCGTCACGCAACCGAAGTTCCATGGGCCAGCGGTACCAGGGCGCCCCTCCATACTCGTCCTTGAGGGCCGCGAACAGACAATAGTCGTCCAGCCAATAGGCCTCTCGACGGCAGAACCCG
This sequence comes from uncultured Desulfovibrionaceae bacterium, assembly GCA_964597325.1. GTDB lineage: Bacteria > Desulfobacterota > Desulfovibrionia > Desulfovibrionales > Desulfomicrobiaceae > Desulfomicrobium. The sequence continues at coordinate 6,841 of CAZQYA010000142.1, read as the reverse complement.
GCGAACCCCTTGTCCGCGCGAAGCCTGGCAAAGGCATTGTCAAAGACATGCACCAGAAGACGCCTGCGCCACGAGGCGGCCACTGCATAATCGACCCTGTCCTGCGGAAAGATCGGGGCACGCTCCAAATCCTCCCTGCGCAGCAGGCCCTGACGAACGAGAATCTCGGGACTGATGAACAGCGTGTTGCCGGCAAAGGCCGAATAGCTGCTGTAGGGGGAATTTCCGGCTCCGGCGTTGATGGGGGCCAGAGGCAGCATCTGCCACATGCTCTGACCGCCCCGGGCCAGGAAATCCAGAAAGGCGTGTGCCTGAGGGCCAAAGTCGCCCAGCCCGTGCCGCCCCGGCAGTGACGACACATGCAAAAGCACTCCGCATTTCCGCTCCCGGTTCATGACACCTCGCCTTCGGGACGGAAGTAGGACACGCCCATAGGCGGCAAAGTCAGATTAAGGGAATAGGGCATCCCATGCATGGGGATAGGCTCGGCCCGCACCCGCCCCATATTGCCTGCGCCGCTTCCGCCATACATCTCGCTGTCGGAGTTGAGGACCTCCAGCCAGACACCGTCACGGTCAACGCCCACGCCGTAATTCTCCCGCAGGACAGGGGTGAAGTTGCAAACCACGAGAAGCGATCGCCCGGCCCTGTCGCGACGAAAGAACGTCAGTACACTCTGGTCGGAATCGTGGCAGTTCTCCCAGACGAAGCCTTCGGGGTCGAAGTCCAGTTCATACAGTGCGGGGCAGCTCCGGTACAAACGGTTAAGATCCCGCACCCAGGCACGCAGGCCGTCATGAGCGGGAAAGGTCAACAGCTCCCAGTCCAGGGCCCGATCGTGATTCCACTCGTTCCACTGGCCAAACTCCCCGCCCATGAACAGGAGCTTCTTACCGGGCAGGCCGTACATATATCCGTACAGGGCTCGCAAACCCGCCATCTTCTGCCAGGAATCCCCGGGCATCTTCGACAGCAGGGACTTCTTTCCATAGACAACCTCATCATGAGACAGGGGCAGGATGAAGTTCTCGGCATAGGCGTACCACAAGGCGAACGTCAGCAGGTTGTGATGGAACTTGCGATAGATCGGATCGAACTCCATGTAGGCCAGGGAGTCGTTCATCCAGCCCATGTTCCATTTGAGCCCGAATCCGAGCCCGCCCAGGTAGACCGGCCGCGAAACCATGGGCCAGGACGTGGATTCCTCGGCAATGGTCTGCACATCGGGAAACTCCTCGTAGATCGATTTGTTGAGTTCCCGCAGCAGTTCGATGGCATCGAGATTCTCCCTGCCGCCGTGACGGTTGGGCACCCACTGGTCGTGCTCACGCGAATAGTCGAGGTAGAGCATGGAGGCCACGCCGTCCACGCGCAGGCCGTCGATGTGGAACTCCCGCATCCAGTACATGGCGTTGCAAATGAGAAAACCGGCCACCTCGTAGCGGCCGTAATTGAAAATGGCGCTCTTCCATTCGGGATGAAACCCCTGACGCGGATCGGCATGTTCGAACAGGGCGGTGCCATCAAAATTCGCCAGGCCATGGACGTCCATGGGGAAATGCCCCGGGACCCAGTCAAGAATGACGCCGATGCCCTGGCGGTGCAGATAGTCCACAAAATATCGGAAATCCTGAGGACTCCCGTAACGGCTGGTGGGCGCAAAATACCCGGTGCTCTGATAGCCCCAGGAGCCGTAAAAGGGATGCTCTGACACGGGCATGATCTCCACGTGCGTGAAGCCGGCGTCGTTGACGTAATCGGCCAGCTCATGGGCGATACGACGGTAGTTCATGAAATTGCCGTTCTCGTCACGCCGCCAGGACCCCAGATGCACTTCGTAGACCGCCCAGGGACTCTCCAGGGAACTGCGCTTCCATCTGGAGTTCATCCATTCCTGGTCCTCCCAGACATACTCCAGATCCCAGATAATGGACGCCGTTGCCGGCGGTTCCTCACAGAACAGGGCAAAGGGGTCGGCGCGCTCGGCCTCGCCCCCGGCCCAGGAAAGATAATACTTGTATCGCTGGCCGTGTACGGCCTCGGGGACAAAGCACTCCCATACGCCGGAACTGTCCGCGCGCATGGTCATGGGCGACGCGGTCCGGTCCCAGTCGTTGAAGTCGCCCACAATGGAAACATAGGCGGCATTGGGCGCCCATACCACGAAACGCGTCCCCTGGGAGTCCGCTCCCAAAGATTCGGGATGGGCCCCGAAATGTTCGTACAGACGGCTGTGCCGCCCCTGCTTGAACAGATAGATATCAAGATCGCCAAGGCTGCGCCGGGCATCAATCATATACACCTCCGGATTTTCGAGATTTCACGATAGGAAAGATGAGGGCGCATTGGCAAGGACAGATGTTTTTTGCCGCAAAAAAACAAAAAAAAAGCGCGGATGTCTCCGCGCTTTGAACAAACCAGGAAGGACGAATCCTAGTGATGCTCGTTCATGCCTTCCTTGATGCGGTACAGCGCGGCAATAACGATGGCCGCGAGGTACGTGAAAATTCCGAGGACTCCGATAAAGCCCTGCACTGTGCTGTGCATCATGTTTCCAAAAAGCTCTCCCAGCATGACATCCTCCTCGTAACGTGTCCCGGCAAGTCGTATGTGGAACTTTTCACAACCATATCTTGACAGAAAAAGTCAAGGAAAAAGGGACACGCGAAGTATCCCCGCCCCCAAGCCTGGAGCGTTGATCTACGCCGGGGCCAGCTCGCGGAAAAAGGTGTCGCGCTGCACCGGCGTGAAGCCCGTGGCAGCAATGGTCTCCACCAGCTCGGCGATGGTCAACCCCTTGGGGGAATCAGCGCCAGCGGCGTGCCCGATCTTTTCCTCAACGATGGTCCCGTCGAAATCGTCGGCGCCTGCCCACATGGCCATCTGGGCAGCCTTGATGCCCGCAAAGGCCCAGTAGGCCTTGATATGCGGGATATTATCCAGGAAGAGCCGGGACACGGAAATCATGCGCAGATATTCTTCACCAGTGGGGCCGGGAACGCCCAAGGCGTTGTTGCGCGCCTGATAGGCCAGCGGGATGAAAACGATGAATCCAGGCTTCTCGTCCTCGGCCTCGCGCAGCCTCCCCAAATGATGGATGCGATGCTCCCAGGACTCGATATGCCCGAAAAGCATGGTGGAGTTGGTCATTATGCCCATTTCGTGGGCCAGGCCATGAATGGAGAGCCAGCGATCGGCGCTGACCTTTTCGGGACAAAGCTGCTCGCGCATGTCCGGGGAAAACACCTCGGCACCGCCGCCAGGCAAGGCGTCCAGGCCCACAGCCTTCATCTCTGAGAGCACTGAAGCGTCGTCTCTGCCCAGGGTGTCGGCGAAATGGGCTACTTCGACAGCCGTAAAGGCCTTGACCACGGCGTCGGGGCGCACTTCCTTGCACAGGGCCAGCAGGTCCAGGTAATACTGGTAGGGCAGATCCGGGTTGAGACCGCCCGTAATGTGGATTTCGCGGATGGGCTCGCCGATGCGGTCCATCAGACGCTTTCGTGCCTCTTCCAGAGTATAGGTGTACCCACCTTCCTCCCCGGTCTTCTTGAAGAAGGCACAGAAACGGCACTGATTGCGGCAGACATTGGTATCATTCACGTGCTGGTTGTAGACATAATAGGCACGGTCTCCGTGCCTGGCCCGGCGCTGACGCAGGGCCGCCTCTCCCAGTTCGTGCACGGAGGCGCGCTGCGCGATCTCCAATGCGAACTCCGCATCGATGCGTTCACCAGGTTTCAACTCAGCCAGCCGCTTCCTGGCGGCATTGTCGAGTCCGCTTTCCATCATTTTCTCATCCTCAAAATAAAAGAGGCTGCACCCGCACGGATGCAGCCTCGTGTCATATCTAGGTACCGGCGCGAAGCTGCCGTTTGAGCCCCTTGCTATTCTTCGTTGCTGCTCTCGCCGTTCTCGCCGTTCTCGGCGTTCTCGGCGTTCTCGGCGCTTTCTTCCAGCTTCTGACGAATCATATCGCCCAGGTTGCTGCCGGTCATGCTGCCGCTCTGAGTGGAGCGGAACTCGCCGCCGCCGGAACGCTTGCGTTCGTCCTGCTGCTTGAGGGACAGGCCCAGACGACGCTCGTCGGCGCTGACGTGAATGACCTTGGCCTCAATGGCATCGCCCTCGTTGAAGGCTTCCTTGGGGCTCTTGATCTTCTTCTTGCTCATTTCGCTGACGTGGACCAGACCTTCAATGCCTTCCTCGACCTCAACGAACAGACCGAAATCCGTGATGTTCGTAATGGTACCGGTCAGCATGGTGCCCACGGGGTAGCGGTTGGGCACGTCCAGCCACGGATCGTCGGCCAGCTGCTTGATGCCCAGGGTGAACTTCTCGTTCTCCTTGTCCACGGTCAGAACCTTGGCGCGGACAACATCGCCCACCTTGTAAAGCTCGTTGGGGTGACGGATCTTCTTGGTCCAGGACAGATCGGAGACATGGATCAGGCCGTCGATGCCGTCCTCGATACCGATGAACAGACCAAATTCCGTGATGTTCTTGACGCTGGCCTCGAGAATGGTGCCCTCAGGGTACTTCTCAGCCACCAGATCCCACGGGTTCGGAGCGACCTGCTTCATACCCAGGGAGATGCGCTTGCGGTCCACGTCCACGCCGAGGATGACCACATCCACTTCGTCGCCGGGACGCACCATCTGGGAGGGGTGACGCAGCTTGCGGGTCCAGGACATCTCAGAGATGTGCACCAGACCTTCGACACCGGCCTCCAGCTCCACAAACGCGCCGTAGTCCACCAGATTGGTGACCTTGCCGGTGAGCTTCTGGCCTTCGGGATACTTCTCGGAGATGTTGGACCACGGGTCTTCCACCAGCTGCTTCAGGCCCAGGGAGACCTTCTTCTCGTTGCGGTCGAAGGACAGGACCTTGAGTGTCAGTTCGTCGCCCAGCTGGACCATCTCCTTGGGATGCTTGATGCGCTTCCAGGACATGTCGGTAATGTGCAGCAGGCCGTCCAGCCCGCCCAGATCGATAAACACGCCGTATTCGGTGATGTTCTTGACCACGCCCTGAACAGTCTGGCCCTCTTCGAGGGTGCTCAGCAGTTCGGTGCGCTTGCGATCGCGATCTTCCTCAAGCAGCACGCGGCGAGAAACGATGACGTTGCTGCGCCTACGGTTGATCTTCAGCACGCGAAATTCGAAATCCTGGTTAACCAGGGCGTCCATGTCCGGAACGGGGCGCAGGTCGACGTGGGAGCCGGGCAGGAAAGCCTCGATCCCCTTGATCTCGACGACGTAGCCACCTTTGATGCGGCGGACGATGCGGCCGACGATGACATCACCGGTCTCCAGGAGCTTCTCCAGCTCGTCCAGGACCTGCATGCGCTTGGCCTTTTCACGGGAAAGAACGATGGAGCCTTCTCGCTCGTTCTTGCGAACCACGTATACATCGACGGTATCGCCGACGTTGACAGTCACCTGGCCGTTTTCCATGAACTCGTCGAGCGGAATCTGGCCTTCGGACTTGAAGTTGACATCCACGAGAATGTAGCTGTCATCAATCTTCACGACCTCGCCAGAAACGATCACGCCCTCTTCGATTTCACCGAAGTCGGAATTGAGATAGTTTTCGAGTTGCGACTCGAAATCCATCTCCATGTCGAAATCGTTCATGGACTCTGTCGTGGTTTGAGTGTTGTTCATACGGTTACCCCCTAACGAAAATAAATTTGGGCAGTCCTAGCAGAGTGATCCCACCTTGACAACCAGAATAATCTGACAGAAAAAACAGGGTCCCACCGAATGATATTCTGCGAAAGCCCCATTTATTTTAAGCCTTAATTTCAAAACGTTACAAAACACTTCTTCAGGCCAGGGCCACAAGATCATACGTTTTGGTTTCCTCGACCACGGCCCGGACCATACGGCCCGGACCCACATTCTCCCCACTCACGTAGGTAATTCCATCCACTTCCGGCGCCTGGAACCAGGTCCTCCCTTCGTACAGACCGGGCCAGTCCTCATGGGGACGATCCACCAGCACGTCCAACTCGCGCCCCTCGAATCCAGCCATCAGCTCCTCGCTGATGACGGCCTGCAAGGCCATAATGCGGGCGCGACGCTCTTCCTTGACCTCGTCTGGCAACTGGTCCGGCAGGACCGCTGCCTCGGACCCGTCCTCGGGATAATAGGGAAACACCCCGAGATGCATGAACCGCGCTTCGCGCACAAAGGCCTCCAGAGCCTTGAAACGCTCCTCGGTCTCGCCGGGATAGCCGACGATGAAGGTCGTTCGCAGGGCCGCATCCGGAAAAAATTCCCGCACCTGCTCCACCACGACCCTGGGATCGCGTCGGAAAGGGCGTCCCATGGAAGCCAGAATGTCCGGGTGGGCATGCTGCAGGGGAAGGTCGAAATACGGGATGAAGGGACGCCCCAACTCCGCAAGAAAGGACAAAAGGTCGCGGTCCAGACCGGCCGGATAGAGGTACATGAGACGCATCCATTCCAGGCCCGGCAGTGGCGCAAGCTTTTCCAGAAGCCCCCGCAGCGCCTTTTCCCCCCTGTCACGGCCGTAGGCGGTCACGTCCTGGGCGATGAGAACCAGCTCCTTCCGGCCCTGATCCAGACAGCGGCGGGCATCATCGACGATGTCGCTCTCGGGGCGGCTGACCAGGGGACCGCGAATGAAGGGGATGGTGCAAAAGCGGCAACGGTTGTCGCACCCTTCGGCGATTTTGAGATACGCGAAACCCGGCGCCGACGTCAGCAGGCGCGACGGCGTGAATTCCTTCACCTCCCCGCCCCTGGAAGACATAAGCTCCATGACGCGCCGCTGCAGTTCACCCTGGCGGCCGATTTCCAGAAAAAGGTCCACC
>CAZQYA010000141.1:0-8467 GCA_964597325.1 uncultured Desulfovibrionaceae bacterium | reverse complement strand
ATCCCATTTCCTGAGGGGAAACGATGAACAAACTGATCAAGAAATTCGGACGAATCAAGGATTCCATTGATATCCCTCATCTTTTAAGCCTTCAGCTCGATTCTTACAACAAATTTCTGCAGACCGATGTTCCTCCGAGTATGCGCACGGATATCGGTCTTGAAGGCGTGTTTCGTTCTGTTTTTCCCATCCATGATTTTAACAAGACTGCCACCCTTGAGTACGTCAGCTACGAGATCGGCAAGCCCAAATACGATGTGGACGAATGCATTTCCAAGGGCCTGACCTACGAGGCCCCTCTTCGCATCAAGGTGCGTCTCGCCGTGTACGACGTGGACGAGGCTTCGGGCAGCCGTACCATCCACGACATCAAGGAACAGGACATATATTTCGGGACCATTCCCCTCATCACCCAGAAGGGCACCTTTCTGATCAACGGGACCGAACGGGTCATCGTCAATCAGCTGCAGCGCTCTCCCGGCATCATCTTCGAGCACGACTCCGGCAAGACCCATTCGAGCCGTAAGGTCCTCTACAGTTGCCGCATTATTCCCATGCGCGGTTCATGGCTCGATTTTGACTTCGACCACAAGGACATTCTCTATGTCCGGATCGACCGGCGTCGGAAAATGCCTGCAACCATCCTCCTGAAGGCCATGGGGATGACCGCCGAGGACATCCTTGACTACTATTACGACAAGGAGACTTTTCGTCTGGACGGGAACCGCGTGCTGCGCAAAGTCGAGAGTTACAACTTCCGCAAGGAAATTGTTCACGCGGACATCACCGGGCCCGACGGTACGGTTATCGTTGCTGCCGGTAAGCCTCTGAACAAGGGTATGTGGCGTCGGATGATCAAGGCCGGTGTCGAGTATTACGAAGTCCGTCCCGAAACTCTGGAAACAGAATTCGCAGCCACGGACATCGTTGATCCGCAGACCGGCGAGGTCGTTGTCCGTGCAGGTGACCCCTTCAGCGCTGCGGCCGTCGAGAAGTGTCTGGCCGCCGACATAACGGAACTGGGTTCAGTATTCACGTCTGGCGCCGAGGTTTCCTCGTGCCTGCGCGACACCCTTGCCATGGACAAGTGTGAGGACATGGAGAGCGCGCAGATTGATATCTACAAGCGCCTGCGTCCCAGTTCACCGCCCACGCCCGAAATTTCGGCCAGTTTTTTCGACAACCTTTTCCGCAACCCCGACTACTACGACCTGTCGCCCGTGGGTCGATACAAGCTCAATTCCCGTCTGGGGCTGACGCTGCCCATCGACCACCGCACCCTGTCCAACGAGGATATCTTCCGCTCGGTCAAGAAGCTCATCCAGCTCAAGGACTCCCACGGTCCCGCCGATGATATCGACCATCTCGGCAATCGCCGAGTGCGCCCTGTGGGCGAGCTGGTCGAGAACCAGTACCGAATCGGCCTTGTCCGCATGGAGCGGGCCATCAAGGAGCGCATGAGCCTGCAGGAAGTTGCCACGCTCATGCCCCACGACCTGGTCAATCCCAAGCCGGTCACGGCGGTGCTCAAGGAGTTTTTCGGAACGTCCCAGCTGTCGCAGTTTATGGACCAGACAAATCCCCTGTCCGAGGTTACCCACAAGCGCCGCCTGTCCGCTCTCGGACCCGGCGGCCTGACCCGTGAGAGGGCCGGTTTCGAGGTCCGTGACGTTCACCTCAGCCACTACGGCCGCATCTGTCCCATCGAAACTCCGGAGGGACCGAACATTGGCCTCATCGTGTCCCTGACGACGCATGGGCTGGTCAACGATTACGGGTTCATCGAGACGCCATACCGGGTGGTCAAGGACGGCTACGTCACCGACGAGATCCAGTATATGGAGGCGTCTACGGAGTCCGGGCACATCATCGCTCAGGCCAACGCGATCATTGGCGACGACCGGGGCTTCGTGAACACCCATGTCGAAGCCCGCGTCGAGGGTGAATTCGCCATCGTGCCACGCGAAGAGGTGACGCTCATGGACATTTCGCCCGGGCAGATCGTGTCCATCTCCTCGGCGCTTATTCCGTTCCTGGAGCATGATGACGCCAACCGCGCATTGATGGGTTCGAACATGCAGCGCCAGTCCGTTCCGCTTTTGGTCACGGAAGAACCGCTGGTCGGGACCGGCATCGAAGGTAAGGTAGCCCAGGATTCCGGGAGTTGCCTTATGGCCGAGGGCACCGGCGAGGTCATGTATGTCGACGCCGACAGGGTCATCGTGTCCTACACCGATGGGCACTATCCCGAAGCTGGAGGCGTCCGTTTTTACGATGTGCAGAAATATCACAAATCAAACCAGAACAGCTGCTTCGGCCAGAAGCCGCGGGTCCAGATCGGCGATCAGGTCCGCAAGGGCGTGGTTCTGGCTGACGGCCCGGCCATCTGCGACGGCGAACTGGCCCTAGGCAAGAATCTGCTTGTGGCCTTCATGCCCTGGTGCGGCTACAACTACGAAGACTCCATTCTCATCTCCGAGCGCGTGGTTAAGGAAGACGTCTACACCTCCATCCACATCGAGGAGTTCGACGTTTTTGCCCGCGATACCAAGCTTGGACCCGAGGAAGTGACACGGGATATCCCCAACGTCGGTGAAGAGATGCTTCGCAATCTTGATGAAAGCGGCATTATTCGCATCGGCGCGAAGGTCACGCCCGACGATATCCTTGTCGGCAAGATCACGCCCAAGGGCGAGACGCAGCTTACTCCCGAGGAACGGCTGCTGCGCGCTATCTTCGGAGATAAGGCCCGCGACGTGAAAAATACCTCCCTGAAGGTTCCGCCGGGAATCGAAGGGACTGTCATCGATGTGAAGGTGTTCAACCGCCGCTCCGGTGACAAGGACGAGCGTACGAGGGAGATCGAGAATTACGAGCTCGAACGTATCGACGTCCGCGAACGCCAGCACGCTGCCGCTCTGACTGAGAGAACCCGCCGCATGATCTGGGAAATCTGCAAGGGCAAGAGCGTGGGCAAGACCATCATGGGCAAACGCAAGGGCGAAGTGCTGCTTGAAGCCAATCAGCCGGTGCGGGAAGACGTATTTGCTGAAATTCCGCTGAAGAAGCTCGCCGGTGCCTTCGCGTCCAAGGACGTCAACGAGGCCATCAAGGGCCAGCTCGACTCCTTTGATCTGCAGTTGCGGTTCATCAAGGATGTGTACGAGAACAAGCGCGGAAAGGTCACTGAAGGCGACGACCTGCCTCCCGGAGTGATCAAGATGGCCAAGGTCTATGTTGCCGTGAAGCGTAAGCTTAATGTTGGCGACAAGATGGCCGGGCGCCACGGCAACAAGGGTGTCGTGTCCAACATCCTGCCCGAAGAGGATATGCCCTTCTTTGCCGATGGAACCCCCATGGACGTGGTCCTGAACCCGTTGGGCGTGCCTTCGCGCATGAACATCGGGCAGATCATGGAGACACACCTGGGCTGGGCCGCCAAGACCCTGGGCCAGCAGATTTCAGCCATGGTCGATCAGGGCGTGGAGATGGTCCGCGCGGAGATGAAGGAGATATTTGGTTCATCCGAGACCGCGGCACTCATTGATTCCATGAGTGACGAAGATGTCCTCGATTCGGCCAGAGCCCTGAACAAGGGCATCGTCATGAAGACCCCGGTTTTCGACGGCGCCGAGGAATACGAAATCTGGGACCTGCTCAAGCGCGCCGGGCTGCCAGAAGATGGCAAGGCGCTCCTGTACGATGGCCGCACCGGTGTGCCTTTCCACAACCGGGTCACCGTGGGATACATGTACTACCTGAAGCTTCATCACCTGGTCGACGAAAAGATCCATGCCCGTTCCACTGGCCCCTACTCGCTGGTTACGCAGCAGCCTCTGGGCGGTAAGGCACAGTTCGGTGGTCAGCGTCTCGGTGAAATGGAAGTCTGGGCCCTGGAAGCATACGGCGCCGCCTATTTGCTTCAGGAGTTTTTGACGGTCAAATCCGATGACGTGAACGGCCGCGTGAAAATGTACGAAAAGATTGTGAAGGGCTCCAACTTCCTCGAAAGCGGAATGCCCGAATCATTCAACGTTTTGGTCAAGGAAATGATGGCCCTGGGCCTGGAAGTCACCCTTGTGGAGGACGACAGGAAGCGCCCGCGGAAAAGATAGGGCGGTCCATGGCAACGGATTTTCACTTCGACCTTAGCATGAGGAATATACGATGAGTCTTGATGACCTTTTTACGCAACGGGGCAGCGCGTCCAGTTCCTTTAATAGCCAGAGCCTCAAGGCGATCGGGATCAGTGTCGCTTCTCCGGAAAAGATTCGCGAATGGTCTTTCGGCGAGGTCAAGAAGCCCGAAACGATCAACTACCGGACGTTCAAACCAGAACGGGACGGCCTCTTTTGCGCCAAGATATTCGGTCCGGTGAAGGACTACGAGTGCAACTGTGGTAAATACAAGCGCATGAAGCATCGTGGCATTGTCTGTGAGAAGTGCGGTGTCGAGGTCATTGCCTCGAAGGTCCGTCGCGAGCGCATGGGCCACATTGAGCTTGCGGCCCCAGTGGCGCATATATGGTTTTTGAAGTCGCTCCCTTCCAAGATCGGGACGCTGCTGGATATGACCATGGCCGATCTCGAGAAAGTGCTTTATTTCGACTCCTTTATCATACTCGATCCGGGAGAGACCACTCTCCAGAAGAAGCAGGTCATTTCCGAAGAGCAGTATTTCCAGATTCTTGATCATTACAGCGAAAGTGCAATCACAGTGGGTATGGGCGCCGAGTCCATCAAGATTCTTCTTCAAGAACTCGATTTGCCGAGCCTGCGCGTGGAGCTGCGTGAGGAATCCCAATCCACCAGATCCCAGACCAAGAAGAAGAAGCTGGCCAAGCGTTTGAAGATCGTCGAGGCCTTCCTCGAATCCGGAAACAAGCCAGAGTGGATGATCATGGATGTGGTCCCGATCATCCCGCCCGAACTTCGCCCCTTGGTGCCCCTTGACGGCGGTCGTTTCGCCACCTCGGATCTGAACGACCTCTACCGCAGAGTCATCAACCGCAACAACCGTTTGAAAAGGCTCTTGGAACTCGGTGCGCCGGACATCATCATCCGCAACGAGAAGCGCATGCTGCAGGAGTCCGTGGACGCGCTGTTTGACAACGGCCGTCGCGGTAGGGCCATTACGGGTACCAATGGGAGACCGCTTAAGTCCCTGTCGGACATGATCAAGGGCAAGCAGGGGCGCTTCCGTCAGAATCTGCTTGGTAAGCGCGTGGACTATTCCGGCCGTTCGGTCATCGTGGTCGGTCCATACCTGAAGCTGCATCAGTGCGGCTTGCCCAAGAAGATGGCCCTGGAGCTCTTCAAACCGTTCATTTACTCCAAGCTTGAGGAACGCGGCTACGCCAGCACCATCAAGAGCGCCAAGAAGATGGTCGAGCGCGAAGAGGTCGCAGTCTGGGATATCCTTGAAGAGGTCGTGCGCGAATACCCCATCCTGTTGAACCGTGCTCCTACATTGCATCGCCTGGGCATCCAGGCTTTCGAACCCATCCTCGTGGAAGGCAAGGCCATCAGGTTGCATCCTCTGGTCTGCACGGCCTTCAACGCCGACTTCGACGGTGACCAGATGGCTGTGCACGTGCCGTTGTCCGTCGAGGCCCAGATCGAATGCCGCGTGCTCATGATGTCCACGAACAATATCCTTTCCCCGGCCAACGGTTCGCCCATCATCGTCCCTTCCCAGGATATCGTCCTCGGTCTGTACTTTCTGACCGTGGAGCGTCCCTTCGAGAAGGGCGAAGGCATGATTTTCTCGGATCCTGAGGAAGTCGTCTGCGCGTTTGACGCCGGGCATGTAGAGTTGCACGCTCGTGTCAAGGTCCGCATCGACGGCGAACTGGTTGCCACGACACCCGGCCGTATCATCATTCGTGAGATTGTGCCGGCGGAGGTCCCCTTCGAAGTCTACAATCTCGAGATGAGCAAGAAGGTCATCGGCCGACTTGTCGGCGAGGCCTATCGACTGGCCGGCACCAAGGCCACGGTAATTCTGTGCGACAAGCTTAAGGACCTCGGTTTCGAGTACTCCACCCAGGCCGGTATCACCGTCGGCGTAAAGGACTTGACCATTCCCCAGGCCAAGACCGACATCCTGGACAGCTCACATGCCGAGGTGGCCGACATCGAGCAGCAGTACCGCGAAGGTATCATCACCCGCACGGAAAAATACAACAAGGTGGTCGACGTCTGGACCAAGGCGACCAATGATGTCGCCGATGCCATGATGCGCGAGCTGAAGTACGACACCGTCCCTAACCCTAGAAAGGTCGTGGCCGATGGCAAAACGCACGTTCTGCGTTGGAATGTCTCTTCGGCCACGGAAGAGCGCTGCAACAGCTTCAATTCCGTTTTCATGATGGCCAACTCAGGCGCCCGAGGAAATCAGGACCAGATGCGTCAGCTGGCCGGCATGCGCGGTCTCATGGCCAAGCCTTCGGGCGAGATCATCGAGACGCCCATCACCTCCTCGTTCCGCGAGGGGTTGACCATTCTGCAGTACTTCACCTCCACTCACGGTGCTCGTAAGGGTTTGGCGGATACGGCACTCAAGACGGCCAACTCGGGTTACCTGACCCGTCGTCTGGTGGATGTTGTTCAGGATGTCATTGTCAGCGAGCATGATTGCAAGACCGTGGACGGCATTGAACTTTCCCATGTAACCAAGAGTGGCGAGATCACGGTGCGTCTGAGTGAGCGTGTTCTCGGCCGCGTGACCATGTATGACGTGGTTGACCCGGATACGGGCGAGGTCTTCATCCCGGGCAACACCATGATTAACGAGGAGTTGGTCGGTGAAATCGAACGCCGCGGCATTTCGACCATAACCATTCGTTCCGCTTTGACATGCAAGGCGCGGCATGGCGTGTGCGCCTTGTGCTATGGGCGTGATCTTGCCCGCGGGCATCTGGTCAACGTCGGAGAGGCCGTGGGCATCATCGCCGCCCAGTCCATTGGTGAGCCTGGTACGCAGTTGACCATGAGAACATTCCACATTGGTGGTACGGCTTCCAAGGAGATTGAGCAGAGTCGGTTCGAAGCCATGAATAAGGGCCGCATCGTCCTGTCTCGCGTACGCACGGTTACCAACAACCGCGGCGAGCGCATGGTCCTCGGCAAGAGCGGCCAGTTGCGCATCGTCGACGACCAGGGGGTCGAGCGTGAGAAGTACGCTTTGCCTTCGGGTGCCAAGCTTTATTTCGAGAACGGTGCCGAGGTGAAGAAGGGGGATCGTCTGGCAGAGTGGGATCCCTTCAACGAGCCCTTTGTGACGGACGTGGAGGGCATTGTCCACTTCACGGACATCATTGAGGGTCGGACGGTCCAGGAGCGTATCGACGAGGCTACAGGGAAGTCCACCCTGACCGTCATCGAGTTCCGCTCCTCAAGCTTCCGTCCGGGCATTTCCATCTGCGATGAGAACGGCGTGTGCAAGACCAAGCCGGATACGGGCACCCAGACGTCGTACACACTGCCGGTGGGAGCCATCGTCATGGTCAACGACGGTGATGTGGTCCAGCCCGGCGACATCATCGCACGTAAGCCGCGTGAAACAACGAAGACCAAGGACATCGTCGGCGGTCTGCCCCGCGTCGCGGAGCTTTTCGAGGTCCGCAAGCCCAAGGACCAGGCGATTCTGTCCGAGATCGACGGCATTGTTGCTTTCGGGCCCGATTCCAAGGGCAAGCGCAAGCTCATTGTCGAGCCGGAAGTCGGCGATCCGCGCGTTTATCTGATTCCCAAAGGTAAACACATCAGCGTCGGTGAAGGGGATTTCGTCGAAAGCGGGGAACTGCTTACCGAAGGCACTCCGGATCTCCACGACCTTCTGAAGATCAAGGGCGAGAAGTACCTGGCCTTCTATCTGGTCGATGGCGTGCAGGACGTGTATCGCTTCCAGGGCGTCTACATCAATGATAAGCATATCGAGATCATTGTGCGTCAGATGCTCAAGAAGCTTTCCATCATTGACGCTGGGGACACCGGCTTTCTCATGGGCGAGCAGGTGGACAAGCTCAAGTTCCTGACCACCAACGCCAAGTGTCTGGCCACGGGTCTCAAGGCCGCCGTGGCCGAGCCGCTGGTGCTTGGCATCACCCAGGCCTCCCTGTCCACGGAATCCTTCATCTCGGCCGCGTCCTTCCAGGAAACGACCAAGGTGCTGACCGAGTCCGCCCTGATCGGCAAGAGGGACTACCTGTACGGTCTGAAGGAGAATGTCATTGTCGGCAGGCTGGTCAATGCGGGTACTGGCTTCCGGGCGTACATCGAAAGCGATATCTTCGTTCCCGATCAGCCTGAAAGCCCTGACAAGTTCCTGGAGGATCTTGAGAAGGATCCCTATTTCATGGAACAGTAAGTTCGATCTGATCAGAGAGTTCAGTTGACAAGAGGAGGGGAGTTCAATTATGAACCCCCTTCTCAAAATGTTTATTCATGGAGTTTGAAATGCCCAC
>CAZQYA010000140.1:0-8885 GCA_964597325.1 uncultured Desulfovibrionaceae bacterium | reverse complement strand
CGTGGCCGAGATCCGGGCCATGGGCGGCGCGGCCGGGACCATCGAGTTCGGCATGGCCGGGGGGCTGGCCGAGTCCGCCGCCGGGGTGCTGGAGCGCAAGTTCGGCGTGTCTGCCAGGCGCACCATGATGCCCATCGGCCTGCGCGGGACGGATCAGTTCATGGACGCCTTGGCCGAGTTTGCGTCCTGCGACATGCCCGCTCGTGACGCTTTTGACCGCGGGCGCCTGCTGGACGCCATGGTCGATGGCCACAAGTACATTTTCGGCAAGCGGGCCGTGGTCTACGGCGAGGAAGACTTCGTCGTCGCACTGTGCTCCTTCCTGGGCGAGATCGGCATCCAGCCGGTGCTGGTGGCCACGGGTACGAAAAGCCACCGCTTTGCTCCGGCCGTGACCGAAGCCCTGGCCGAGGTCTGCCAGACCATGCCCGTCATCCGCGACGACGCGGATTTCAAGGACATCGAGGATGAGGCCGCTGAGCTGAATCCCGATCTTCTGGTGGGGCACAGCAAGGGCTACAAGCTGGCCCGGGCCAAGAGCATCCCGCTGGTGCGGGTCGGTTTCCCCATCCACGACCGCTTCGGCGGACAGCGCATCCTGCATGTGGGTTATGAAGGGGCTTTGTCCCTGTACGACAAGCTGGTCAACGCCGTGTTGGAGAAGAGCCAGGACGAGTGCCCGGTGGGGTATGGATATTTGTAAGCGCGATGTTTCTCAGACGTTCGGCTTGAACGGAAAGGCATGGATTCCACGCATAGCCGGGCACGGCCCGCCTGTGCGGGAATGACGCCCGGGCGGGGCACGACGTACGCGCTCCGGTCGCAAAAAGCCGGGGAAAAAGACTCGGCATGGCGCACTGAAAACATGTCATTCCCGCGAAGGCGGGAATCCATCTTCAAATTTCACATGCGTCCAGAACGCATCAACATACAAGGGAGGACACCATGTCCGAGGCGAAAGACAGATCCAAGCACCCCTGTTTCAATAAAAGTTCCTCCGGCTCCTGCGGGCGTGTGCACCTGCCCGTGGCCCCGGGTTGCAATATCCAGTGCAACTACTGCAACCGCAAGTACGACTGCGTGAACGAGTCCCGCCCCGGTGTGACCAGCGCGATCCTGCCGCCGGACAGGGCCGTGGAGTACCTGGACGAAGTGCTCCGCAAGGAGCCGCGCATCACCGTGGTGGGCATCGCCGGACCCGGCGACCCCATGGCCGAGGCCGAAAAGACCATCGCCACCATCGAGAAGATCAACGAGAAATACCCCGACATGCTCTATTGCCTGTCCTCCAATGGCCTGGCCCTGCCCGAGCATGTGGACCGCCTGGTCGAACTGGGGGTGACCCATGTCACCGTAACCGTCAACGCCGTGGATCCCGAGATCGGGGCCAGGATCTATTCCTGGGTGCGGATCGGCAAGGTGGTCTACCGCGGCGTCGACGGGGCGCGGATGCTGCTCGAAAGGCAGCTGGAGTCCATACGCCTCCTCAAGGCCAAAGGCGTCACCGTCAAGGTCAACAGCATCATCATCCCGGGCGTGAACGATCATCACCTGTCGGAAGTGGCCCGAGTGGCGGCGGAACTGGGTGCGGACATCCAGAACCTCATTCCCTTGCACCCCACGGCCGACACGCCCTTCGCGGAGATGGAAGAGCCCTCCAAGGAACTGGTGCACGGGCTGCGGGCCGAGAACGGGAAAGTCATCACGCAGATGACCCATTGCCGGCGCTGCCGGGCCGATGCGGTGGGCCTCTTGTGCTCCGACCGCTCCGCCGAACTCATGCCGACACTGAACAATCTGGCCTGCGATGGAAAACGCAAGCGCCCCTATGTTGCCGTGGCCAGTCGCGAAGGCATGCTTGTAAATATGCACCTGGGCGAGGCTCCGAGTTTCCAGATCTGGGCACCTCAGGGCAAGGGCGCGCTCCTGGTCGAGGAGCGGGACGCACCGGAAGTCGGCTGCGGTCCGGAGCGGTGGCGCAAGCTCGCCGAAATTCTCCATGACTGTTCCCTTGTTCTGGTTGAGGCCGCCGGAAAACAGCCGCGTCAGGTGCTGAGCGAGCACGGAATCTCCGTGCTGGAGTGCAACGGGCTCATTGCGGAGATCGTACCCGAGTATTTTCGGGGCGAGGACGTCGGCCGCTACAGGACGAGATCCCACAAGGCCGGTTGTGTGGGTATGGGGGGTGGATGCGGCTAAAGCTGCATGATCATTTGAACGCGTAATAAGGGCGGCAGGCAAATCTGTCGCCTTTTTTTATGTCGTTGTGTGGCGCTATCAAGAGTAGAAAAAATTTTCCCGAGTCTTTCATATGGCAGGATCTGTAATCCTCCGTGAGCAGCTATTCCATAATTTGTTGGATGCTATGTTTTGAAAAAATACATGCTGCGCTGCAGTGGCATTTTCTGAATTTTTTTGCTTTGAATATCTGTGCATGTATCTTGAAATGTTGTTTTTCTTCGTGTATAATAAAATTCAATAAGCGCTACATGTATTGGCCGACAGATCGGCGGATAAGGATAAATTTGATCGTAGTAGTCTGGAATTGCAGGGTAAATTTTAAAGGCTACGCTGTTTTCCTTGACCTGTGTCATACGAGGCCGTAAGGCGGTCCCCATGAAGAAACTCGTTCTGCTGGGTGTCCTGTTTTTTTTCATCGCAGTGTTCGGCGTTCGGTCCGAACCCGGTTTCTGTTCTTCTTCCTCCACGGGTTCCCACATATACCGCGCTTCGATCGGTCCTCGGCCCAAGTGCGAACCTGCTACGCCTTCCGCCAAGAACGCTCCCGCCCGCATCGTTCCCGAGGTTGAGTCTGACGGGTCTGACGACACCCCCAGGGCTCGGGACGCCGCCAGCGGCGGCGATACGTCTTTCGCGCCCGGCACGGGGTATGCCCTGCAGCCGAAGGCGGGAGGGGCCCGCCGTCAGATCGCTCCCCCGGCCACGGCCCAGGATATTTTGCTCAACGTCCAGGCGGCCGTGCTCATCAATATGTCCACGGGACAGGTCTACTACGAGCACAACCCCGACAAGGCCATCCAGCCCGCTTCCATCACCAAGCTGCTGACCCTCTATCTCGTGCGTGAGGAACTGGCCAAGGGCCGGTTGAGCATGACCACCCCCATTCCCGTCAGTTCCAGAGCCGTCCGTACGGGTGGTTCGCGAATGCGCCTGCGGCGCGGCGAAAAGGTGCCCCTGCGCGAAATCATCAAGGGCATCAGCGTGGCCTCGGCCAACAACGCCTGCGTGGCCGTGGCCGAATACCTGGGCGGCGGTGATCCTGACAGGTTTGTCTCGCGGATGAACGAAAAGGCCAGAAAGATCGGTATGACGAGCAGCACCTTCAAGAACCCCAACGGGTTGCCCAACAGGTCCCAGCTCTCCACGGCCCGGGATATCGCCAAGCTGTCCGTGAAGTATTTGCGAACGTTCCCGGAGTCTTTGAAGGTCCATTCCATGAAGTCGCACACCTATCATGGCGCTACCTACCGCAACGCCAACTCCCTGTTGCGGTATTACAAGGGCACGGATGGGCTCAAGACGGGTTTCGTCTGCGAGGCCGGCTACAATATTGCGGCCACGGCCAAACGCGGTGATACCCGCCTGCTGGCCGTGGTGCTGGGAGCTCAGAGCTCCTCGGTCCGGCGCAAGGAGACGAAAAGGCTTCTGGACTACGGCTTCAGGAGGGCCCAGAGGGAGAGCAAGCTGGCCGATTCGTCCGGGAAGGCAAAGTCCGAAGGATAGAAGAGCGGCTTATGCCGCTTTCCTGGAGGGGAACGCAGCGTTGGGGTGAGAATGCAGCGATTGAAGAAGGGATTCCGAGTGGGATCCCTTTTTTGTCGGGTCGGTCCGGCGACTTCTCAGGAATTTTTGTCGCCGGCAGCCTTCTTGAGGGGGAGAAGTTCGTCGAATTCGACACCGATGTAAAAGAGGCCCATCAGGGACGAGGTGTCGATCTGGCCCCAGCGCACGGTTCCGTGGACTTCGTCGAGTTCTCCGAACCGGTCCGATTCCTCGCCGTGATTGGTGGCGATGATGACCCTGCTGCCCATGGTGAAATCATAGTCCGCCTCAATAAGTATGCCGCCCCGTCCAATGTTGATGATGCGCGCGGTAATGAACAGATCTGCATCCTTTTCGGGAATGACGCGGCATGGGAGCAGGCAGCCGTAGCGTTCCCATTTTCTGTTTTTGGGGTTTGTAGCTGCCATTATATGCTCCTTGTGGGTGTATTACACTGTATGTGGAGAACAAGCTGAATCAGTATCAGTGATTATCTATAGAAGAGGATTCTTTGTCTGACAAGAAGAATGCGCTGTTCATTGTTCCGTCAGCAGAATGCGTCTGGGAAGGTCCGCCTCCAGGGCGATGCCCACATGAAAGACGTCGTGGCGTTCATTGGACGCTGCCTGGCTCCAGCGCACGGTGCCGCGCATGGTCGCGGCGAATTCGAAAAGCAGGGCGTCGTAGTCGTCATCGAGGGTGATGGAGACGCGCTCGTTGGCGATAAATCCCTGTTCGGAGGCGAGCATGAGCCCGCCTGTGCTCATGTTGACGATGCTGGCCCGCGTCGGGTTGGGAAGGCCATCATCGTAGTTGACCGTGCAGGGCACTTCGACGGGGTGTCTTTTCCAGCGTCGGTTGTCGCTGTTCATGGTGGTCCTCCTGGTGTGGTGGTATTGTTGCTTCGGGCCCCGGCAGGCGTCGCCGGATTTCGCCAGAATTGCGGTCAATGAGACCCGGCCTTCCGTATGAGCGCGGATTCAATATGTACGTGTTTTAGTCGTTGTACAAGTTCTTCCCGGCGGTTGGGGAGAACCGGCTGGCAATGGCGTGGTTGAAGGGGCTGGGATGGAAGGTCGGGCAAGGGGCCGGTGGGGCTGGACAGAGGCGAACGCTGCCCGGACCATGCGATCACGGTCCGGGCAGCGAGACCGGGCAAGGAATCACATGATGAATTTCCAGAAAGGGATGGCAACGAAGGAGACGAAAAAGAACGTCAGGACCATGCGCGCGGCGAGAACCTTGATCATGTCCTTGAAGACCATGTAGCCTGTGCTGAAGAAGAAGAGCAGCACGGCATACTCGTACGGGAAGATGTAGTTGTCCAGGCCGTACTGGAAGGCGTAGTAGAGAATCCTCGGGTTCATATCCATCTGCATGCCCAGTTCCGTCACCGGCGCGGAAAGGGTGGTGGTGGCGGCCAGTGGCGTCATCAGGAAGTTCGCCAGGGTGCCGAGAACATACGCGGAGCTTCCGGCGGCTGTTTCGCTCAGACCGTGGAAGTAGGGCAGCGTGATCTGGGCGATCCATTTGGTGACCCCGAGGACGCGTCCGGCGCTGCCGATGGTCATGCAGCCCATTATGAAGAACAGCGGGGCGAAATTGATTTTGCCGAGGCGTCCGGCGTTCATGAGGCCCACGCCGGGGAGGAAGGAGACGAAGGTGATGATGATCAGGACCAGACCTGCGTTGATGCCATGCAGGGTGTCCGTGGCCAGAAGGACCAGGGTTGCCAGCATGAGGAGGGCGCCGATCTTCTGGTCCCTGGTGACAGGGCCGAGCTCCTGCAGCTTCCGCTCCAGGATGGGCTTCAGGGTCTTGCGGTCGACCTTGGAGGGCAGCAGGAGCGTGACCAGTCCGAGGGACATGACCGTGTACAGGGTGCCGGGTATGAAATTGTGCTTGGCGTATTCCATCCCGGCGGTTTTGGTGTTCATGATGCTGTCGGCCAGTCCCATGCCCAGGACGAGGTCGGCGCCGCCCGTCAGGTAGCACATCTTGGTCGAGGCCACCGCCAGGCATGTGCCCAGGATCACGGCCGTGGCCTCGCGGGTCTTGGGCTCGAAATCGAGGGCTTCGCAAAGGCTGATGGCGATGGCCAGGAAGATCATTGCCTTGCCGGTGACGGCCGGAACCAGGGGGGCGATGATGAAGACGGCAAGGGTCAGACCCCACAGGGCGCCGACAAAGCTGCCGCCCATGGCCCGCACGCAGGTCAGGCCGATTCGCTTGCCCAGGCCCGTGTCCTGCAGGATCTTGCCCAGGACGAAGCCGCCGATGACGATGATGGGCACCTGCGATGTCCAGACGCCGTAGGCGACTTTCTGGGGGACTCCGCAGATGATGATATACAGGACAGGCAACAGGAGGGCGACGGCGACGTCATTGATGATCTCCGTGGCCCAGACCACCACGGCCCAGGTGGTGACGACGAGGAAGAGGGCCATGGGTTGGGTCAGGTTTTCGCCATCTACAGGGAGCATGAAGTAGACGGCTAGAGGAATGATGACGCTCAGCGCCCATTTGCCCAGGACCCCTTTCTCAAGTACGTTGGAAGCTGCGGACATGAAAGTTCTCCTTGATGTGAAATTGGTGTCATGTAGGTACGCAGCTCATCGACCCGGTGCTGTAGCATTCGCCACTTTTTTTTCGGTTTGCATGAGTTATTGAGATTTTTTTCACGAAGGCGGCATCAAATCCGACACCCTCGGACAGTTCCTATCCCGGGAACAGACCGTCCGGAAGCTTTTTTGCGGAACCGCCACGGGAACCACAGGCCGCGTGCGACAGGAGAAAAGGATGGGTATCCAAAAAACAGATCCCGATATCAACGAAATGGAATTCTTCCGGATTCCGTCCGTGGCCAAAAGCTGGCGCCGGGTGCTTTCCCAGGGGCGCCGGATGAAATTTTTCAAGGGGGCGCAGATCCAGACGAAGCATACCGATGATGCGTACCTCTACTTTCTCGATGCCGGGGAAATCTGGCTGACCAGGACGACTCTGGACGGGCGGGAAAAGATCATCTGGGCCATCGGGCCCGACTCGCTGTTCGCTGAGACGCCTTTTTTCGACGAACTTCCGGCCAGAAGCTCCATCATCGCCGGCGCGGACTGCACAGCCTACGCCTTTACACGCACGTGTGTGCTCAATGATATCCTGCCCCGACACCCCGACCTGATGCTCGCCCTTTTCCGAACCCTGGCCTTCAAGGTGCGCGTGCTCATCAACCAGGCATCGAGCCTCAGCCTGGACGACCTTTCCTCGCGCATCTGCAAATACCTCCATCTGCGCCGACGCGAGGACGTCGGTGAAAAGGGCCCCCTGGTGGTCTGCCCCGGCCTCAACCAGCAGGAACTGGCCAACCTCCTCGGGGTTCACCGGGTCACGCTGAACAAGGCCCTGCGGGAGTTGGAGAAGTCCGGAATCCTGGGGCCCTACACGCGTGACGAAGTGTTCATTCTCGACAGGCCGCGTTTCGAGAAGCTGGTCTTCCAGAACGCGTAGGCCCGTTCTTTTCGTTCGATCATTCCAGCATGAGCCTGCCCCGGGACCGGGACGGGCTCTCTTCTGTTTTCCTGCCTGACATGTCTCAATTACCGTGATTTTCAGTATTTTTACTCCCATTGTAACAAAGGCAACAGTTTTTGTTTGGGCCTTGGGCGTAGATCGTTCCCGGTTTCACAAGTTGTCCGCGAACGTCCCGCCCACGCGGGCGGTCGTTATTTTCCAACCCGAACAGTCCAGGGAGAACGCAATGAGGTTGAAGATTGTTTCGAGTCTGTTGGTGGCATGTTGCCTTGTCTTGCCGACCAGTCACGCACGTGCCGCGGAAGAAGCCCCGGCTCCCAAACCGGCAGGCGCCGTAGGCCTTTCCCACGGCCCGGGCGGCATGGGATTTCCTGTCGGAAAGTTCGCCGCCGTCCTGAACTACCGGTATTCCGTCAGGGATCAGTGGTACGAGGATTCCTCCGATGAAGACGGTCCCGACGTGAAGCAGGTCGTCCATACCCCGTGCCTGAAGACCAGGTTCGCCGTGGCGCAGGGCTGGGACGTGAGAACGGCCACGCCCTTTGTCGACATGACCGTGGAGACCGACGGCAAAGACGACCGATGGATCGGCGGTCTGGGCGATACCACGGTTATTCTGCGCCATCAGTTCGCCTCCCAGAAGACCGGGGCGCCCCTGAATCTGGCTGCGGACCTGGGTTTGGTCATCCCGACGGGCGAGGTCGGCGCGAACAATCCCGGTTCCGGCGCATGGGGCGGCCTGCTCGGGTTTGGCGCGACCTACATGACGGGTTCCCACCGCATCGAGGCCGATACGAGTTATCTCGTCTATACGGAAGGCAAGGCCGAGAAGACCAAGGGCGACCGCTTCCGCTTCAACGCCCACTCCGCCTACGCCCTGAACAAGCGTCTCGATCTAGGCGCGGAGGCCTATTACGCATGGACGCGTCAGGACGAAGTGGACGTGAATGATTTGGAGAACGACGCCAAGTCCCTCTACATGGGACCTAAGTTCAATCTCAAGTTTCCCGAGTACGGGGTCATCTTCGGCGGCAACTTTCTCATGGCGACCTATCGGGATTACGAGAAGAAGTGCCTGACGGACGATTGGCGCACGGAATTCAAGCTGATCAAGGTGTTCTGAAACTGTCCCCACCCGCCTGGCTTTCGGCGCACACCGCCCCGTCCGGGCGGTGTGCGCCGAAACGGCGGCAGGATGAATTTCACAAAGATGTAGGGTTTGCAACAGTCATTTTCTTTCCGCCGTGTGATGAACCTGGGCATGGTATGGATGCAGAGACCATCCGGCCATGGGATCACCAAATTTCAATGATTCAAGTAAAGGAGTAATGTTATGGGTCACCCGACCATTTATCCCACCGGTGTTACTGTCTACGATCCGGACAAGTGCTGGAACGGCTTGACGATTTATCAGGCTCAGGAAGTGGGCGCCGTGCTTATGGATATGAACGGCCGCGAGCACAATGTCTGGAAAGGCGTGCTCGGCATGCCCAACAAGATCTTTCCCGGCGGCTACCTGATGTCCAGCCGCGGCCGCCGCGACGGCAAGTACAGCGTGCAGGACGGCATCGACG
>CAZQYA010000139.1:0-8904 GCA_964597325.1 uncultured Desulfovibrionaceae bacterium | reverse complement strand
TGCCGGCGCCAACGCTCACCGTGTGAACGCCATCGTTTCCGTCAAGGAGCTCATCGAATCACTCCGGCAGGGCTACGTCCGCGCGGCCACGGCCGGCGCTGCCTGATCATTCCCCAACCCGTCGAAACCATCGAGAAAGCCCGGCCCCTTCGGCCGGGCTTTCTCGTGTGCACGCCTCTTGCATCGAAAACATCATGGCGCGTCCCTTCATCTTCAAACTCGAAAAGCTCCTGGAATACAGAGAGCAGCTCGAGGACCAGGCGAAACTGGCCCTGAGCAAGGCCAGGCAGGACCTGAGGGAACAGGTCGCCCTCGTGGAAAAGCTTGAGAAGGACTTGCAGGCGTGCATGTCTTCCATGAACGAAATCAAACAAATGACCCAGGCCGAGCTGTGGCTCTGGTCCGGATGGCGAAAGCGTCTGGAACTTGACAAAAGAGAGGCGCAGGCAAGACAGGTCCAACTGGAACGCGTGGTCGAGGAACTTCGCGTGGATCTGGTGACCAAGGCCAAGGACCGAAAACTCCTGGAGAAACTCCGGGCCAAAGAGGCGATACGACATGCTCAGGAAGAACAGCGCAAAGAACAGAACGCATTCGACGAAACAGCCACCCTCCGCTACGGGCGGTCGTATTACTAGACTCGCACAGGCCCTGGCCGTTCTCGGGGCGGTCAAGCTGGTGGCCATCTCCATGCTCTGGATTCCCTCTTCCGATTCCCAGACCCTGCTTCTGCAGCCGGTCATCGTGCGACCGGCCATGGCCGCCGACGCTCCGGCCCCCGCAGAAGGGGCGGGCGAATCCACCAGCGAAAAACAAACGGGTTCCGCGGCCGACGGCGCAGACCAAAACCTGGCCGAAGAGGACCGCGCCCGGACATTAAACGAACGGGAAAGGGCCCTGGACAGGAGGGAAGCCGAACTGCGCGCCCTGGAAACGGAACTCGACGAAAAGCTGAAAAATCTCAAAGCCCTGGAAGTACGCATGCAGAAACTCATCGACTCGGCCGGAACCATCCAGGACGAAAAGATGGAGCATCTGGTCAGCGTCTATTCGAACATGAAGCCCAAGCAGGCGGCCCAGGTCCTGGAAACCCTGGACGAGCCCATCGCCGTCAGAATCCTGGCGGGCATGAGCGGCCGCAAGGCCGGTGAGATCCTGTCCTCGGTCCGCGCGGACCGCGCCGCGGACCTGTCCGAGGCCCTGACCCGCCTGCAGACCGGAAACGACTGATCATGCCGCGCATCCGCCTGACCGTAGCCTACGTAGGCACCCGCTACCAAGGCTGGCAGATCCAGGCCCGGGGCATGACGATCCAGGGCGTGCTGGAAGAGAAGCTCGCGCGCATCTGCGAGGAGCCCGTCCGGGTCCACGGTTCCGGGCGCACGGATTCGGGCGTGCACGCCCTGGGGCAGGTGGCGCACTTCGACGCGCCCGAGGCCAAGGCGCGCATTCCCTGGCAGAAAGCTCTCAACTCCATGCTCCCGAACGACATCGCCATCCTGGAGGCCAGAGAGGCCGAGGCCGGCTTTCACGCGCGTTTCTCGGCCCGGTCAAAACGCTACGCCTATACCCTGTGGACGGAACCGGACTACACTCTGCCCCAACGCGCGCCCTTTGTCTGGGCCGTGCGGGGCCTCGACGTGCAGGCCATGGACCGGGCCGCGGCCCTGCTGGCCGGCACCCACGACTTCGCCGCCTTCCAGAACGCGGGCACCGAAGTGAAGGGCACGGTGCGCACCCTTGAGCCCATCGTCCGCCTGGGCGGCGCGCATCCCTGCGAATGGGTCTTCCGCTTCCAGGCCGACGGGTTTCTCAAACAGATGGTCCGCAACCTCATGGGTCTTCTGGTGGAGGTCGGCCGCGGCGGTCTGACGCCCGGGGAGGCGCGTTCCATCCTGCAGGGCTGCGACCGGCGCCTGGCCCCGGCCACGGCGCCGCCCCAGGGACTCGCCCTGGAAGAGGTCATGTATTAACTGATTGAAAAATCAAAATATGCAGGCCGTTCAAAAATGGTGAAATGCAAGGAAGCGTAAAAATTCAGGGCACGCAGTGTATTGCGCAGATGCGCGGTCTGGATTTTTTCGCTGACGCAGCAGATTGCCGTTTTGGGGCGGCCTGTTAAGAAATTGCCCACTCCGGCCGAATACTGTTGAAAGGCCCCCGAACAAGGCCCGAGGGAGGAACCCATGGCCCTGACCGACCTGGAACGACTGTTCGTCTTCACCACCGCCAACCAGATCTGGCAGCAGGATCTGCTCATGAACGCCTATTTCCAGGGCTCCAGCGTGGGCGCCAACCTGCGCGAGATGATGCTCGGCCGTCCCGCGGTCAAGCCCCTGACCAACCCCTACGACCAGGCCATCACCGGCCGCCTGCGCGCCGACAGCGCCACCATCGCCCAGGCCTCTCGCAACGTGCAGGAGGCCTCGTCCATGGTCGGCACCGCGTCCGAAGCCGTGGGCACCATCAGATCCATCCTCGAGGAAATGGAAGACATGGCCACCCAGGTGAAGGAGGGCGACCTGACCTACTCCGCCTCGGTGGCGGCCGACTACGACGCGCTGCGCGACAAGATCACCAGCATCGTCGAGTCCACGCAGTACAACGGCATTTCCCTGCTGGACAGCAGTGCCTGGGACACGGACCAGATCGACTCGAGCGGCAACGTCTTCATCCAGTCCTCCCTGAGCGGCTCGAACGGCGGGTTCGACGTGACCTTCCAGCCCCTGGACACGGTCGCCTGGAGTTCCCTGGACGGCACCGACCTGGAGGACGTCCCGGCCGGCGCCCTGCAGACCCAGCTGGACACCCTCTCGGAATACATCGGCGACATGTCGACCCGGGAGGACCTGTATTCCCGGCGGGCCGAGGGTCTGACCTACCAGGCCACGTCCCTCCAGTCCCAGGCCGATCTCCTGGACCAGGCCGTGGAGGCCAGGCGCCAGTCTCCGACCCTGTCCCTGGAGGAAGTCCTGGTCCGTCTCCTGCTGCGCGACACCGGCACCCTCTTCGACGAACTGACCTGAACGGACTTTTGTCTGAACCTTGTACACTCCGACAATTCGTGTTTAACATGTCCTTCATGGACCGGCACCAGGGCCGGCTCCATCACACATCGACATTCAGCCCCGGAGGTTCACCATGTCCATACGCACGACGACGAAAACCATGCTTGCAGCGGCGGCGCTGCTGCTCCTGACCGCCTCATCCGCCTGGAGCCAATCCAGCCTCCTGAAACAGGGGCTCAACATGCTCTCCTCAGGCAGTTCGAGCTCCAGCTCCCTGACCCAGACCGAAATGGGCGACGGCCTGAAGGAGGCCCTGCGCGTGGGCACCGAGGCCGTGGTGTCCCAGCTCGGCAGGACCGACGGCTTCTACGGCGACAAGGCCATCCACATCCCCCTGCCAGGCCAGCTGGCCACGGTGCAGAAGGCCCTCCAGGCCGCGGGCTACTCGAGCCTGGTGGATGACCTGGAGCTCCGGCTGAACCGCGCCGCGGAACAGGCCACGCCCAAGGCCAAGGCCCTCTTTGTGGACGCCATCGCAGCCATGACCATCCAGGACGCGGCCAAGATCCTGAACGGCCCCGACGACTCGGCCACGCAGTATTTCCGCAAGGCCATGGGACCGGGGCTGGCCAGGGAGATGGAACCCATCGTGGACTCCACCCTGGCTGATGCCGGCGCGGTCCAGGCCTACGACAGCATGATGGGCCAGTACAGCACCATCCCCTTCATGCCCGACGCCAAGGCCGACCTTACGGACTACGTGGTGGAAAAGGGCATGGACGGCATTTTCCACTACGTGGCCAAGGAGGAGGCCGCCATCCGCAACAACCCCGCCGCCAGAACCACGGACCTGCTCAAGAAGGTCTTCGGAAACTAGCCCGCAAAACATGAGGGCGAAGCCACCTGGCCTCGCCCTCGTCCGTCCCGGGTCTCCCCGGGTCCATACCGTCCATCCGGTCCATTCAGTCCATAGAGTCCACAATCCCCAGAATTTCCTTCGTCTTGGCCTCCATGAGCCCCCGGTCCCCGCGCGACTCCACGTTCAGCCGCAGCACGGGCTCGGTGTTGGAGGAGCGCAGGTTGAAACGCCAGGCGGCGAACTCCAGGCTCAGGCCGTCGGTGGTATCGCGCACCAGGGCGTCGGCCCCGAAACGTTCCTCCACGGCGGCGATGGCCGCGCGGGCGTCGGGCACCCTGCGGTTGATCTCGCCGCTGGCCGGGTAGGCCTGCATGGCCTCGTCCACCAGTTCGGCCAGGGTTTTGCCCGTCAGGCAGACCTGTTCGGCCACCAGCAACCAGGGGATCATGCCCGAATCGCAGTAGGCGAAATCGCGGAAATAGTGATGGGCGCTCATCTCGCCGCCGTAGACCGCATCCTCCAGGCGCATGCGCTCCTTGATGAAGGCGTGCCCCGTCTTGGACAGCACGGGACGGCCTCCGGCGCGGCTCACGGCGTCGATGGTGTTCCAGGTCAGGCGCGGGTCATGGATGACGGCGGCGCCGGGATGCTTGCGGGCGAAACTCTCGCCCAGCAGCCCCACCAGGTAGTAGCCCTCGATGAAGCGCCCCTGGCCGTCGAAAAAAAAGCAGCGGTCGAAGTCCCCGTCCCAGGCCAGACCCATATCCGCGGCGTGCTCGATCACAGCACGGGCGGTCAGTTCGCGATTTTCGGGCAGGAGCGGGTTGGGCACGCCCATGGGGAAATTGCCATCGGGCTCGTGCAGAATCTTGTGAAAGGTGAAGGGCAGCTCCGGCTCCAGCAGGTCGACCACGGCCCCGGCCCCGCCGTTGCCCGCGTTGACCACGATGGACAGGGGCGTGAGAGCCCCTCGGTCCACATAGGAGAGCAGGTGGTCGCGGTAACGCTCCCGGACGTCCAGGGGCAGGACCTGCCCCGTGCGCGAGGCCACGGGAAAATCACCGGCGGCCGCCAGGTCGCGGATGGCGAAAAGCCCCGTGTCGCCGCTCACGGGCCGCGATTCCGCGCGCACGAACTTCATGCCGTTGTAGTCCCTGGGATTGTGACTGGCCGTGACCATGATGCCGCCGTCCATGGCCTGGTCGGACACGGCGAAATAGACCTCTTCGGTGCCACACTCGCCCAGGACGTACACATCCACACCGGCTTCCAGCAGTCCCCGGGTCAGGGCCCCGGCCATGGCCGGGCTGGACAGACGGATATCGTGACCGACCACCACGCGGGAAGGCTGCAGGAATGCGGCATAGGCACGGCCAATGCGGTACGCCAGCTCCTCGTCGAGTTCGTCCGGCACGCGTCCGCGGATGTCGTAGGCCTTGAAGCAGGAGAGATTCATGGTTGGTGCTCCTCGAATTATGGATAAGATCGCCCCGCAAGGGGCCGGCATCATGGCTAACGGGGCAGGGCCGTCTTGATCAAGAAAAAAAGAACGGATTCATGGGGCCATCATGCAGGACGCAGCGCGGACGCCCAGCTCCGTTCCCGCCGGCACGACCGGACCGGCACAGAACCGGGACGAGAACGCGAGAGGCAGCACGGCGGACCATTGTCGAACCGGTTGACTTTTCCAGGGAAGAGGCATTTTCTTTCATATTGAACGCTACCCCCAACCCATCCGGACCCCTCATGCCCCTCAACGCCTGGACCTCGCTGACCCGCCCCCTGAGGCACCGCAACTTCCGCCTGTTCGCCACGGGGCAGATCATCTCCCTTGTGGGCACCTGGGTCCAGAACGTCTCCGAGGCCTGGCTCGTGTACCGACTGACGGGGTCCAGCGCGGCCCTGGGGCTGGTCCGTTTCGCGGGGCTTGCGCCCGTCTTTGTCCTGGCCCTGGTGGGCGGCGACTGGGCCGACCGCGCCGACCGGCGGCGCATCCTCCTGGGCACCCAAGCCGCGGCCATGATCCTGGCCTTCATCCTGGCCATCCTCTGCTTCACGGAACAGGTCCGGGTCTGGCTCATCGTCGTCCTGGCCGCCCTGCTCGGAGTGGTCAACGCCATCGACAATCCCACACGCCAGTCCTTTGTCGTGGAGATGGTCGGCAAGGAAGACCTGGCCAGCGCCATCGGCTTCAACTCCTCCATATTCCATACGGCCCGCATCATCGGACCCACCATCGCAGGCGCATTGCTGGCCACGGTAGGGGAGGCGTGGTGCTTCACCCTAAACGGCCTGTCCTTCCTGGCCGT
This sequence comes from uncultured Desulfovibrionaceae bacterium, assembly GCA_964597325.1. Taxonomy (GTDB): domain Bacteria; phylum Desulfobacterota; class Desulfovibrionia; order Desulfovibrionales; family Desulfomicrobiaceae; genus Desulfomicrobium. The sequence continues at coordinate 2,728 of CAZQYA010000139.1, read as the reverse complement.
CATCGCCTGTCTGGCCATGATACGCCTGCCCCGGACGGCCAGACCCGTGTCCAGGGGAGCGTTCCTGGAACGCATCAAGGCCGGCATCGCCTTCGCCTGGACCAATGCCGCCATCCGCCGGCTCCTGGCCCTGGTGGCCGTGACCAGCCTCTTCGGCTCGTCCTTCATGGTGCTCATGCCCGTGGTGGCCAAGGAAGTGCTGGGCAGGGGCGCCGACGGCTACAGCCTGCTCATGACCTCCGCCGGCGTCGGCAGCCTCATGGGCTCCCTTATCCTGACCATGCGCAAGAACACCGGATTGTGGTCCCTGCGCGCCTTCGCCAGCCTGACCTTCGGCCTGAGCCTCATCCTCTTCTCCCTGTCCAGGGCCTTCTGGCTCTCGATGCTGCTCGCCCTGCCCACAGGGACGTTCATGATCCTGCTCATGGCCGCATCCAACACCCTCATGCAGACCATCACCCCCGACGAGATGCGTGGCCGGGTCATGGCGCTCTTCGCCATGATGTTCCTGGGCATGGCTCCCTTCGGCTCCCTGGGTGCCGGCCTCCTGGCCGAAGTCATCGGCGTCGGCCACGCCCTGAGCATCTGCGGCGTTGTCTGCCTTGCCGCGGGCCTGTTCCTGGGACGAAGGTGCGGGAACGCGGAGGCTGATTCCGAGGCGTGAAAAAAGCGCCCCGCGTGACGAGGCGCCTTCCTGCACGGGCTGCCGCAGGCCGGCGGCTCATTGCTGCGATGCATCGGAGGAAGACGCGGCCATGGTTCCATCGCTCATGGTCCGCAGCCACTGCACGACGTCTGACGTGAACTTGTCCTCATATCTCTTGAAGGAATGATGGGCTCCGGCAACCAGGGTCTGAGTGCATGTCGCCAAAACCAGATCCCGCCGTTCGGCCGCACACCTGCTGTCGCCCCGGCTGACTCCGCCCCAGATGTCGAGCACGGGCAGCGAGAGTCGCCCCAGATTCAGCCGCCCGTTCATAGGCCCCTCCGTCATGCCGTATCTCTACCACGATGAGGCCGTGCACGGACTGATCCGGTTTGTCGGTCAGGAAGGCGCTGGACATCCGTTGAGCCAGGTTCACTCATTCTTGCCGAAACGACAGATCGATTGAACGGATTTGTCATCTCCCTGAAAAATTTCGTTTTTTTGACACGAGACGATACTTCCAGGCTCTGCTCTTTACAGTCAGCCTTCCCTTCCCCAAAACCGCAGTCCCGAATTTCTCTTTCCGCATCGACAACAACCAGGGGAAATTCATACTCCTTCGGTAGACAACCCATGAACCACACACTATTAATAAGTATTCCTAAATATAAAGGAGGCTCCATGCTCGACCCCACCTACAGGAAATTTCGTGATGCCGTGGCCGACTTTGTCCCGGCCGAACGCATCATAACCGATCCGCTGCGTCTGCTGGCCTACGGCACTGACGCGAGTTTCTACCGACTCATCCCCAAAATCGTCATCAACGTCGAATCCGAGACCGAGGTGGCCCGCATCCTGAGGCTGGCCCACAAGGCCGGCATCGACGTGACCTTCCGGGCCGCGGGTACAAGCCTCTCGGGCCAGGCCATCACCGACTCGGTCCTGCTGCGCCTGGGCGAAGGATGGCTCGGCAGCCGCATCTACGACAACGCCAGGCGCATCGACCTCGAACCCGGCATCATCGGCGCCCACGCCAACCGCTCCCTGGCCCCCTTCGGCAAGAAGATCGGCCCGGACCCGGCCTCCATCGACAGCTGCAAGATCGGCGGCATCCTGGCCAACAACGCCAGCGGCATGTGCTGCGGCGTGGCCGAGAACAGCTACCAGACCCTGGAAGAGCTGCGCCTGGTCTTCGACGACGGCACCGTCCTCGACACGGGCGACGACGCCTCCAGACGGGCCTTCCTGGAAAAACGCCCCGAAATCATTGAAGGGCTGGCCGACCTGCGCCGTCGGGTCATGGCCGACCCGGATCTCGAGGGCCGCATCCGCCACAAATTCAAGATCAAGAACACCACGGGCTACAGCCTGAACGCCCTGGTCGATTTCGAGGACCCCTTCGACATCCTGAAGCACCTCATCGTGGGATCCGAGGGCACCCTGGCCTTCGTGTCCAGGGTGACCTACCGCACCGTGACGGAACACGCCCACAAGGCCTCGGCCCTGATGCTCTTCCCCGACATCCGCACGGCCTGCGAGGCGACCATCATCCTGAAGAAACAGCCCGTGGCCGCCGTGGAACTCATGGACCGCCCGGCTCTGCGCTCGGTCCAGGACAAGGACGGCATGCCGTCGTACCTCAGGGAACTGAGCGACACGGCCGCCGCCCTGCTGGTGGAAACGCGCGCCGAGGACAGGGACACACTGGACGCCCAGATCGAGGCCATCAAGGGGGCCCTGTCCGACGTGCCCATGGTCCGGGACATCGAATTCACGCCCGACCCCAGGGAGTTCGCCAAGCTGTGGAACATCCGCAAGGGGCTGTTCCCGGCCGTGGGCTCGGTGCGCGCCACGGGTACGACGGTCATCATCGAGGACGTGGCCTTCCCCATCGAAAAGCTGGCCGACGCGACCCTCGAACTGCAGGGGCTGCTGGAGAAATACGGCTACTCCGAAGCCATCATCTTCGGTCATGCCCTGGAGGGGAACCTGCACTTCGTCTTCACCCAGGACTTCGGCGACACCAGGGAGGTCGAGCGCTACAGCAAGCTCATGGACGGCGTGGCCGCCCTGGTCGTGGAC
>CAZQYA010000138.1:0-8921 GCA_964597325.1 uncultured Desulfovibrionaceae bacterium | reverse complement strand
TTCGTCATGGACAGCCTGCGCAAGTTCAAGGAATTCGAGCTCAAGGCCACGGAAAACGCGGATATCACCAACATCGAGAAATTCGCCGACAGCGCCGAGAAGAAGGACAAGCCCGAGGAGCTCTCCAAGGAAGAGAGCCAGGACATGGACCGGTTCCTGAAGCGCGTCCAGGAGATCCTGGGTGACCGCGTCACCGAGGCCCGCATCTCCAAACGCCTGAGTCAGAGCCCGTCCTGCCTGGTCAGCCCCGATGGGTCCACGTCCCAGATGCACAAGATCATGCAGCTGGTGACCAAGGACACGTCCATCCCCAAGAAGATCTTCGAGATCAACCAGGACCACAAGCTGGTCCGCAACCTCCTCTCGGTCTTCGCCAAAAACGAGCAGGACGACTTCGTGGCCACCGTGGTCGAACAGCTCTACGAATCCGCCCTGCTCATGGACGGCTACCTGGCCGACCCGCACAAGATGGTCCAGCGCCTGAACCGCCTCATGGAGGACTCGAGCGACTGGTACAAGGAACGCACCGGGGAGTAGACCCGAAAACGATGTTCACGCCGAAGGCCGGGTCTCCCCGGCCTTCGCTTTTTTTGGACCCCGCGCCATGCTCCGACGCATCCCGTTGCGTCAGCCTGCGCCGAACACTGCATACGTCCGGCGAGGCCCCAAAAAAAACTCCCGGCCGAAACCGGGAGTTCGCATGGTGCCACGGAAAAAAGCCTTCAGATCCGAAAGCGCATCAGCCCAAAATTCTCGTCGGGCTCCACTGCCCGGCAACTCTTGTAGACGAGATCGCTGTCCTTATAAAAACGAATGACCCGATCGACGGCGGCGGCGGCCGAATCCCGGTCGACGCGTCCCTCGTACGTCTTCACAACCAGATCGACGCCCATGTCGCGCGTCACCCGGTTGTACAGGAAGAGCATGGCGGCTGTACCTTCGGCTCCAAGAAACGTGACGGGCCGAAATTTCCCTTTTTTGCTGGCGAGCACGACCCCTTCATTGAAAGGAAGCGTACTGACGAAGGCCTTGCCGATGATGATGACATCGCTGTCGACATAGACCTTGTTGGCGTGGACAGGCGTCGAAAACACAAAACATGCCGCGATAACAAGCGTCATTGCCACGAATCCGAACCGATTCAGGGAAAACCGATGCATGTCTTCCATATTTCCTCCTCAAACCGGCCAGGGGCCGGAAGAAACGAGCACGATCAAAAAGGTGCGCCGTGGATGCAGCGCGGTTTCGAACCACCCTGCCACGCACCACGGGTGCTCTGGTATATGCGTGGTCTGAATTTTCCGGACACTTTACCCTTTTTGACCGGGAAAAAACGTCCGCATACCTGAAAATCACTCAGGTCAATATAATTTCCGGACCTGAAGGGTATGTATGCTATACCAGAAAAACGATGAAAGGGTCACACGTTTTCTTGCACGTCACAGTAATATTTTATTAGCAAAACGTGTGCCGTTTCCCGCACACCGCCTCAATCCCCGCTCTGCACCTGCCACAGACCAGCATACACGCCGCCGGCCGTGACGAGTTCGGCGTGGGTGCCGCGCTCCACGATGATGCCGTCCACGACCACCACGATCTCGTCGCATTGCCGCACCGTGGACAGGCGGTGGGCAATGGCCAGGGTGATGCGGTCACTGCGCAACTCCTTGAGATTGTTCTGGATGACCTCCTCGGTACGCGTATCCACGCTGGAAGTGGCCTCATCGAGGATCAAAAATTCCGGGTCGCGCAGAATGGCCCGGGCCAGGGAAATGCGCTGGCGTTGCCCGCCCGAGAGCTTCATGCCGCGGTCCCCCACCAGGGTGTCGTAGCCGTCGGGCAGGGCCTCGATGAACTCGTGGGCGCCGGCCATGCGCGCGGCCCGGTGCAGGGCGTCGTCGGGCGAGTCCGGAGAACCCAGACGGATATTCTCGGCCACGGTCCCGTGGAAGAGGTAGGCCTCCTGGGCCACGTAGCCGATGCGGGCGCGCCAGGAGTCGAGGGTGACGCCGGACAGGGGCCGGCCGTTGGCCAGGATCTCGCCTTCGGCGGGGTCGTAGTAGCGCAGCATGAGCTTGGCCAGGGAGCTCTTGCCCGCGCCCGTGGGCCCGACCACGCCGAGCACGCGGCCGCGCTCCATGGTCAGATTTATGCCGCAGAGCACCTTGTCCCGGCCGGGGTAAGCGAAACACATGTCCCGGACCTCCACGCGTTCGAGTGGACCCGCCAGAGGCGTTGACCCGGCCTCGTCGCGCACGGTGGGGGCCGTCTCGAAGATCTCGGCGATACGCTGGGCCGAAGCCTCGGACTGCTGGATCTGGTTGATGAGCATGCCGAAGACGAAGAGGGGCAGGATAAGGCGCATGGCCAGGAGCACGAAGGTGGTGAAGTCGCCCACGCTGGGGCCCACGCCCGTGAAGGTCATCCAGCCGCCCACGCCGATGAGCAGGGCGTAGCCCGTCCCGGCCACGCCGTAGAGCAGGGGCACGAAGCGGGAGCGCTCGAAGGCGGCGCGCACGGCCGCGTCGCGGTACTCGGCCGAGCGCTGCCGGATGCGCCCGGTCTGGTGGTCCTGGGCGGAATAGGCCTGAATGACGGGCATGCCCTGCAGGTTGTTCTCCAGGATGGAGTTGATGTCGCCCACGGCCTTGCGTGCCTTGCGGTACTGGGGCGAGACGCGCGTGGCGAAGAAGCGCACGGCCCAGACGGCCACGGGCATGGGCGCGAACAGCAGCAGGGCCAGGTGCCAGTCCAGCCAGAAGAGGATGCCGTAGATGCCCGTGAAGGTGATGAAGAGGCGCACGATGCTCGTGGTCGTGTCCGAAAAGAAGCGCTCCAGGTTGTCCACGTCCGCGGCCAGCACGGCCATGATGTCGCCTGTCTGGCGGGACTCGAAATAGGAGACGTCGAGCTTCTGCACGTGGGTGTAGAGGTCCACGCGCAGGTCGTGGCGGATCTTCTGGGCGGCGCTGTCCAGGGTGTAGTCGCTGACGCTCTGGAACACGGCCAGACCCGCGAAGGTGCCGAGCACCAGGGCGCCGGCCCACATGAAGTCGGACCCGGGCAGGGCCTGCCCATCGCGCAGGGCCGTGGAGACGGTATCCACCACCCGGCCCACCACGATCATGGGCAAGAGGTCGAAGAAGCGGGCGCCGGCGTTGGCGGCCAGCCCGAGCAGGATGCGCCGGGCGTGGGGGCGGGCGTAGCGCATGAGGCGCCACAGGGCGCGCCCGAGGGTGCGGGTCTCGTTGTCTTTCATGAATGTCCTCTGCTGCCGGCCAAGCCGGGATGTTCCGATCCAAACCGCCGGATATGCCCGGGCCGGAAACCTTGTCAAACGGGCGGCGCCCGCGGCTTTTGCAAAAAACCGGGCCCGGCCCCATAATCTGCGACCGTCCGCCGCACCGCCGCGGGCGGCACAAATGTCCGGCAGCGGACACACGGAGGACAGCATGCTCATCATCGGAGTGGACACGGGCGGAACGTTCACGGATTTCATCTACAGGGACGAACGGGGCTGGGGCGTGCACAAACGCCTGTCCACCCCCCACGACCCGTCGGAAGCGGTCCGGGCTGGCATCCGGCACATCGCCGGGGACCGGCCCGTGCATGTGGTGCACGGCTCCACCGTGGCCACCAACGCCATCCTGGAACGCAAGGGCGTGAAAACGGCCCTGGTCACGAACCGCGGCATGGAGGACGTCATCGAGATCGGCCGCCAGAACCGCTCGCGCCTCTACGACCTGCACTACCGCCGAACCCCGCACATCGTGCCGCCGGAGCTTCGCTTCGGCGTTCCCGGACGCGTGACCAGCGAGGGCGACGTCGCCGAGGATTTCGACCCCGCGGCCGCTGCCGCGGTCCTGGACGCCGTCCGGGCATCGGGCGCCCAGTCCGTGGCCGTGTGCCTGCTTTTCTCCTTTCTGCGGCCCGAGCACGAACGCGCCGTTGGCGAGGCGTTGCAGGAACTGGACATCCCCGTGTCCCTGTCCCACGAGGTCCTGGCCGAATTCCGCGAGTTCGAGCGCACCTCCACCACGGTCATCAACGCCTACGTCTCCCCCATCATGACCCGCTACCTGTCGGCCCTGCAGAACGCCCTGCGCGGCGGGCAGCTGCGCATCATGCAGTCCAACGGCGGCTCCATCTCCGCGGAGACGGCCATGCGCGAATCCGTGCGCACCATCCTCTCGGGCCCGGCCGGGGGCGCCGTGGGCGCCCACGTCATCGGCGGCGCGGCCGGGCATGGGCGCCTCGTGACCTTCGATATGGGCGGCACGTCCACGGACGTGGCCCTGCTGGACAACGACCTGCCCCTGACCATGGAGTCATCCATCGGCGGCTACCCCGTCAGAACGCCCATGATCGACATCCACACCGTGGGCGCGGGCGGCGGCTCCATCGCGCGCCTGGACCGCGGAGGGGCCCTGACCGTGGGCCCGGAATCGGCCGGCGCTGACCCGGGTCCCATCTGCTACGGCCGCGGACGCGAGATCACGGTCACCGACGCCAACCTCTACCTGGGCCGACTCATCCCCGAGCGCTTCCTGGGCGGCGAGATGCGCCTGGACAGCGATCGCCTGAACGCGGCCATGGAAGACATGGCCCGGCGCGCCGGGCTGACGCCAACGGCCCTGGCCGAAGGCATCCTGGACGTCGCCAACGCCAACATGGAGCGGGCCGTACGCGTCATCTCCGTGGAGCGCGGCCACGACCCGCGCGAATTCACCCTCTTCTCCTTCGGCGGCGCAGGCGGCCTGCACGCGGCCTTCCTGGCCAGGCTCCTGTCCATGCCCAAGGTCTTCATCCCCAAGAACCCCGGCATCCTCTCGGCCGTGGGCATGGTCACGGCCGATGTCATCCGCGACGCCTCGCGCACGGTCATGGCCAAGGCCCGGGACATCGGACCCGAGGACATGGGAACCTGGTTCGAGGAACTGGAGAAACAGGCCGGGACGGCCCTGGCGGCCGAGGGTTTCGGCGCGGACGCAGTGACCCACGAACGTTTCCTGGACATGCGCTACGAAGGCCAATCCTTTGAGATCACCGTGCCCCTGACCGACGACTTTGCCGCGGGCTTCGAGGACGAGCACGAGCGCAGGTACGGGTACCGCAATCCGGGCAAGGCCCTGGAGGTGGTCACGGTGCGGCTGCGATCCCGAGGGCGTCCGGAAAAACCGGATTTTCCCGAAGGCAGGGACATGAGCGCGGCCATTCCGCCCGAAGCCCTCTTGGGCAAGACGCAAACGGTCTTCTCGGGCGCCGCCGTGACCACGGCCGTCCTGGACCGCGAGCGCCTGCTGCCAGGCAACACCTTCCGCGGCCCGGCCATCCTGACGGAATACACCTCCACCATCGTCATCCCGCCCTTTGCCTCGGGGCGGGTGGACGCCCGCGGCAACATCATCCTCGACCTCGACCTGGCCCCGGAACCCGGAGGAGAACGCTGATGCAAACCAACCCCATCCTTCTGGAAGTCTTCAGGAACCGTTTCGCGGCCATTGCCGAGGAAATGGGCGTGACCCTGACCCGCACGGCCTTCTCGCCCAACATCAAGGAACGCCGCGACCTGTCCTGCGCCGTGTTCGACGCCTCCGGCGACATGATCGCCCAGGCCGCCCACATTCCGGTGCATCTCGGCTCCATGCCCCTGTCCGTGAAGGCGGCCATTGACGCGGCGAATTTTGGCGAAGGCGACATGGTCATGCTCAACGACCCCTTCCGTGGCGGCACGCACCTGCCGGACATCACCCTGGTGGCGCCGGTCTTCCACGGCCCGGCCCGGCCGTCCTTCTTCGTGGCCTGCCGGGCCCACCACGCCGACGTGGGCGGCATGACCTCGGGGTCCATGCCCCTGTCCACGAGCCTCTTTCAGGAGGGCCTGGTCATCCCGCCCGTGACCCTGGTGCGCGGCGGCCGCATCGTGGACGACGTCATGGGCCTGGTCCTGGCCAACGTGCGCACGCCCCTGGAGCGCGAGGGGGATTTCTCGGCCCAGATCATGGCCAACCTGACGGGCGTGCGGCGCATGACGGAGCTTCTGGCCAAGTACGGCTCCGACACCGTGACCTGCTACGCCCACGCCCTGACGGACTACGCCGAGAAGCTGACCCGCGCGCGGCTGGCGGAGATCCCCGACGGCGTCTGGGACTTCGAGGACCTCATGGACGGCGACGGCGTCGGGGCCCAGGACACGGCCATCCGCCTGCGCCTGACCATCGACGGCGACCGGGCCGTCCTGGACTTCTCGGCCACGGACGACCAGGTGCGCGGGTCCGTCAACGCCGTGCGCTCCATCACCCTGTCGGCCGTGCTGTACTGCTTCCGCGCCCTCATGGAGGGGGATGTGCCCACCAACGCGGGCATCCTGCGGCCCCTGGAGGTCATCACGCGCAAGGGCTCCCTCCTGGACGCCGAATTCCCCGCGGCCGTGGCCGGCGGCAACGTGGAGACGTCCCAGCGCATCGTGGACGTGGTCCTCGGCGCTCTGGCCCAGGCCGTGCCCGATGCCGTCCCGGCGGCTGGCCAGGGGACCATGAACAACGTGACCATCGGCGGTACGGACAGCCGCACCGGCCGCCCCTTTGCCTACTACGAGACCCTGGCCGGCGGCATGGGTGCAGGCGCCCGCGGCCACGGCGAGAACGCCGTGCACAGCCACATGACCAACACCCTGAACACCCCCATCGAGGCCCTGGAGTTCAGCTACCCCTTCCGCGTGCACGAATACTCCATCCGCCGTGGCACAGGCGGGGACGGCCTGCGCCGCGGCGGCGACGGCATGGTCCGCGAGGTGGAACTGCTGGAAGACGCCGAAATCACGGTCCTGTCCGAACGCCGCGACCGCGGCCCCTACGGCCTGGCCGGAGGCAGCCCGGGAACGCCCGGACGAAACATCCTCGTCCAGGACGGGAAAATGAAGGACATGCCCGGTAAATTCTCCACCCACGTCCGCAAGGGCTCCCGGCTGCGCATGGAGACCCCGGGCGGAGGCGGCTGGGGCCGAAAGCATGAGGGGACGGTTGTCAAGGAAGAGAAAGGCGGATCGGAGTGCATCGAACAACCAGAAAAAGACATGGATCTCACGCGGGGCCGGACATGCCAGACTTCGCAGGGGTGACAACGGGACGGAGTGGGCAGTTTACATTCATACGCAGTCCATACCCCCAATTGCGGAGTTTGCCCCATAAAAACTGGGGGAAATCCCCCACAACGTCTTTGCCTCGTCGTTACTTCATCACCCAACCAACTGAAAACACGGCCAGTCCTCGAACCCCAATTCTGGCACGTATCCTGCGTAGTCATACGAAAAACGATTCTACCCAGGAGGACATATGGGACAAAACCCAGAAGTTTTGGAAAAATTCAGGAAGAAAGCGGAACTCGTCTCGGCCATTGTCTCTGAAGTGGACTCCATGTCCCAGGCAATCGCATATACCGTCGATCTCTGTTCCCAGAAGGAAGCCTGTCAGCTGCTTTTGAGCGGATGCGAAGAATCCCTCTCGGGCAAGGGCAAGGACCTGTGCGAACTCAAGGAATGGGGCAAGATCATCGCCGCCCCGGGCCTGAACGATGAAGATATGGGCGAAATGGTCAAACAGGCCGCGAGCCGCGAAATTTCCGTCATCAAGGACGGCATGCGCAACCACCTGGCCGGCATCGACATCGGATTCACCATGGCCGACTACGGCATCGGTGAAACCGGAAGCCTGGTCGTCGATTCCTCCAGCGAAGAGCTGCGTCTGGCGACCATGGTCAGCGAAATCCATGTCGCCGTCATTCCCAAATCCCGCATCCGGGCCACGGCCGAAGACCTCTATGAAGAAATCAAGGAATTCCAGAGCCGCAAGCCCAACTACCTGGCCTTTATCACCGGCGCGAGCCGTACGGCCGACATCGAACGCGTTCTGGCTCTGGGCGTGCACGGCCCCCTGGAACTGCACATCCTGATTCTGGAGGACAAATAATGCAGACGGCCAAAAATCTTTCCGAATACAACAAAGAACTTCGTGAGGCGCTGGAAAACACCTTTCTGCGCGGGGCCATGGAAAAATTCGCCACGGCCTACCCAGTCGGCCGCGCCAACGCCTTCCGTGAATACGACGTCGAGGCCCTGATCGATGAAGTGGTCAAGGTCAAGGACGCCGGCCTCACCCGCCTGGACGAACTCTACGCCGAATTCAAGGCCAAGGCCGAAGCCAACGGCATCACGGTGCACATGGCCAAGGACGGCGACGAGGCCAACGAGATCGTGGCCCGCATCGCGGCCGACAGCAAATGCAAGATAATCGTCAAGTCCAAGTCCATGACGGCTGAGGAAACCCTCCTCAACCACCGCCTGGAAAAAGACAATCTGGAAGTCGTGGAGACGGACCTTGGCGAATGGATCATCCAGCTGCGCCACGAAGGCCCGACCCACATGGTCATGCCGGCCATCCACCTGTCCCGCTACCAGGTGGCCGAGCTCTTCTCCCAGGTCACCAGGCAGGACCAGTCCTCGGACATCCAGCGCCTGGTCAAGGTCGCCCGCCGCGAACTCCGCGCCAAGTACGCCAACGCCGACATGGGCATCAGCGGCGCCAACTTCGCCATTGCCGAAACCGGCACCATCGGCCTGATGACCAACGAGGGCAACGCCAGGCTGGTCACCACCCTGCCCCGCGTCCACGTGGCCATCGCCGGCATCGACAAGCTCTGCAGCACACTGGACGACGCCCTGAAGATCCTGCGCGTGGTGCCCAAGAACGCCACGGGCCAGGCCATCACCTCCTACGTCACCTGGATCAGCGGCGCCAACGAATGCCAGGCCGCGCCCGATGGCAAGAAGGAGATGCACATCATCTTCCTGGACAACGGCAGAAGCGAAATGGCCAAGGACCCGCTCTTCGCCCAGGTCCTGCGCTGCGTGCGCTGCGGCGCCT
>CAZQYA010000137.1:0-8922 GCA_964597325.1 uncultured Desulfovibrionaceae bacterium | reverse complement strand
TTCGTGCCGGCAGAAATAGCTCAAGTGTCTCCGGGGTTCCAGTGGTTTTTCCCTGTGGGTGACCGCGCGCGCCCGGGATTTTTTCGCTTCCTTGCACCTCATCATTTTGACGGCCTGCATATTTTGATTTTTTGCCAGTCAGAGGGCTTGAGTCAGTTTGGAGAGGATGGAGGCGAACTGCCGCGTTTCATCTGGCGTGAGGGCGGCCTGCAGTTCTCGGGTCAGATGCAGATGATGGTCGTGGTGCTCGCGGTAGAGTTCCTCGCCCGCCGGGGTCAGGGTCACCAGGATGGAGCGCCGGTCCGTTTCATGGGGGATGCGGGTGACGAGGCCCTGGCTTGCCAGCCGGTCCACGTTGACGGTCAGGGTTCCCGTGGTCACGCCCATCTTGGCGGCGAGTTCCTTCATGCGCAGGGGGGACTGCTGGCCCAGGATTTCCAGGGTGTGCATTTGGGACAGGGTGATGGGGGTGTCGCGCACCACGGCCTGTTCCCAGGATGAGAGTTTTTCGTAGAATTCGATGATCAGATCGCTCAAACGTTCGAGATCATGCATGGCCGGCCTCCGGACAGGCCTGCTCCTCACTTTCGGCCGGACACGGACAAGCGTGGACTTCCACGGTCACCCGGTCCAGGTGCGGCACCTCGGCGATGAGCTCCTTGTAGTATTCAGGGGGCCGCGGCGTGGCGTCCTCCAGCGTCAGGTGGGCGGCCAGACGGCGGGGGCCAACATTCCAGACGTAGAGATCGCGGACCCGAATTCCGTCTCCGCCCTCGATGCGGCGCATGATGTCCGCGTGCAGCCCCGAATCGGCGCGGTGGTCCAGCAGGACCCGCGACGTCTGGCGCAGCAGGCCCACGGCCCAGCGGCCGATGACCACGGCACCGACCATACCCATGATCGGATCCAGCCAGCCCAGGCCCCAGAGCTTGCCGCCCAGCAGGGCGAAGATAGCCAGGATCGAGGTCAGGGCGTCGGCCAGGACGTGCATGTAGGCGGCCTTCAGGTTGTGATCGTGCTCGTGGGAGTGCCCCTCGTCGCGCAGCCACCAGGCGCTGACCAGGTTGACCGCAAGGCCGATGACGGCCACCAGGGCTGCTGGTCCGAAGGAGATGGGCACGGGCGAGAAGAGTCTGGCCACGGATTCGGCCCCCATGTAGAGGGTCACGAGAAACAGGCCCACGGCCGAGCCGAACCCGGCCAGGGCATTGACTTTGCCCGCACCGAAGACCAGATCGGGGTTGTCGGCGTTTCTGCGGGCCCAGACATAGGCGAACCAGGCCACGGCCATGGCACCGGCATGGCTGGCCATGTGCCAGCCGTCGGCCAGAAGCGCCATGGAGCCGAAAAGCCAGCCCGACAGGATTTCGACCGCCATGGTGGCCATGGTCAGCCAGAAGACGAGGCGCGTGCCGCGTTCGCCGTGGTCGTGGGAGTGGGCGCAGCAGGAGTGGTCGTGCATCGATGGAATCCTCATATTTTGATTATCAAGATATTTGAGAGTCGAATAAGTGTGTGATGTTTGATTGTCAAACGAAATATCCGGCAATCGGGGGAGGCATGCTCGATACCCACGCAAGGCGGCTGGTCCAGCCGCTTATCGACACGGTGGCACAAGCGCTGGCGCGCCTTGGCGCGAGCCCGTTTTCGGTCACGCTCTGGGCCGCCGCCATTGGTGTCCTGGCGGCCGGGAGCCTGGCCATGGGCTGGACCGCGAGCTTTCTGGTCCTGCTCTGGGTGTCGGGTCTGCTGGACGCCGTGGACGGGACTCTGGCCAGGCAGTCCGGCACGGCGAGCCGGGGCGGGGCCATGCTCGACATCGTCTGCGACCGGGTCGTCGAAGTATTGGTCATCCTGGCCTTTGGCCTGCGTTTTCCGGATGCCCGCCTGGAACTTCTGGCCCTGAGCGGCGCCATCATCCTGTCCCTCACGGTGTTCCTCACCGCCGCGGCGGCCCTGCCCGCCACCGGCGACAAGAGTTTTCACTATCAGGCCGGACTGACCGAGCGCACCGAAGGCTTCCTGTTTTTTTCCCTGATGGTCCTGTGGCCCCAGTGGGTCGGCGTGATCGCGGCCGTCTTCGCCCTGGCCGTCGTCTGGACCGCCGGGCAACGCTTTCGGGCCGTCCTGGGCATTTTCAGGGATTGACAATTCCCGCCCCCTTTGAAACTCCCCGAAACAAACAATTTCTGGAGGCAGCAGTGCAGGACAAGGACGGAATCTTCTACTACCCCTACCCGGGCAACAAGCGCATCCGCATGTACGTCCGGGAAAACGAAGGGAATATCGAATTCAGGCTCAACAACGTCGACCATCCCGAGATCTGGGAAAAGCACGGCTGGATCGACATCGACATTGTCCGCCGCGGGGCGAAGATGTTCGAGGAGAGGGGCGCCAAGGCCGATCCCACGAAGATCTACGACACGGAAACGGCGCGTTATCTGATCAAGGAAGCCAGGAAGAAATAATGCGTGCCCATGCGTGGCCGGGCGGGACAGGTCTTGTCCAGGTGGCCGGGATACGCAACCTTGAGGAGGGGCGCATGCTGGCGGACTGCGGGGTGGACCTGTTCGGGCTTCCACTGCGCCTTCCCGTGCACGCCCCCGACCTGTCCGAGGACGATGCCCGGCACGTCATCGCCGGGCTGGGTGCAGAATCCTGCGTGCTCATCACCTATGAAGAGGACCCTGGCCGACTCGTGGATCTGTGCCGTTTCCTGAACGTCGGCACGGTACAGTTGCATTCCGCCGTGGCGCCCGGCGTCCTGGCCCGGCTCCGGGCCCTGGCCCCCCTTGCTCTCATCAAGAGCTATGTGGTCGGTCGCGAGTCCGCGAGTCCGGCCGAATTCGTCCGGGCCTATTCGGGCGTGTGCGACGCCTTCATCACCGACACCTATGATCCGGCCACCGGCGCCAGCGGCGCCACGGGCCGGACTCACGACTGGTCCGTCAGCGCCGACCTCGTCCGACTCTCTCCCCTGCCGGTCATTCTTGCCGGCGGCCTGAATCCCGGCAACGTCCGCCGCGCCGTCATCGAGATACGACCTGCGGTCGTGGACGCCCACACCGGAGTGGAAGCTCCGGACGGTTCCAAGGATCCGGAGCTTGTCCGCGCTTTCGTGCGCGAGGCCCGGGCCGGGTTCGCGTCGCTGCGTCGTCCGTAATTTCCCCCATCCGTTCACTCGAGCACGATACGCAGATCCACGCTGATCAGGTCGTAGACGATATGGTAGCTCAGGTATTTGAAGAACCTGGCCGAGCCGTAGATCACGCCCCACGCGGTGCGGTCGATGTCGAGGTTGGCCATGAGGGCCAGCCTGCCGTCGTCCAGGGGGCGCAGGTTCGCGTCGAAGGTCATTTCGCGGGCCAGCCCGCGCAGGGTCATGACGGCCCTGACGCGGTAGTTGGGCATGGTCGCGGCGGCGTCCGGCACGGGGATCATCTCCGTGATCTCCACAGTGCAGGTCGGGAAGTGCGAGACGAAGAAGAAGTCGTCGGATTTCAGGTGGTCTTCCAGCACTGCCTGCATCTCGGTTCCGGCCAGGTCCGCGTTGGCAATGGAGTCCATGGACAGGGTGAAGATTCCTTTGAGGCCATCACCGTCGCGGATCAGGGAGCCCTCTTTGATGGACACGCTTCCCCAGTGTCTGCCGTTGTAGTTGCGGCCCGTCCACAGCACGGTCGAGTCCTTCGGCAGCGCCACGTAGCGGGAGTTCCGAAGGACAAGCTCGGGGTGTGGCGGTTCCGGTGTCTCGGGGGCCGTCCCTTCCACGGGATTGCCTTCGGCCTCCCAGGCGGGCAGGCCTCCCTGCAGGATGGCGATGTCTTCGTACCCGGCCCGATGCAGCTTGCCGGCGGCGGTCACGGCGTCCAGTGAGCCCTCTCCCGCGCCATAGAGGATGATCGATGTCTTTTTGTCTGGAGCCAGGGCCGCCACCTGTTCCGGGAAGTTCACTTCGTAGACGCAGGCGTTGCGCGCTCCGGGGATGCGGCGCGCCGCGAAGTGTTCAGGAGGCAGGACGTCCAGGATCATTCTTCGTCCGGTTTCGCTGGCGGCCCTGATCTCGGCTGTTGTTGCGGGCATGTTCGGCATGGCTGTGCTCCGTGCGGGACGGTCGATCCGCCCATGATTTTCGCGTCCGGATCGCAAAGGCCGGACACGGTTGCTTCCTGACGGTTCAGGGCAGGGGTTCGTCGGTGTATGCCACGTTGGCTTCCTCGGAGGCGAACAGGGGAAGGTTTTTGCCCTGGCGTACGTCTTCGACAAAGTTCGGGTTGAGCAGCATGGATTTCCCCGAAAGGACGATGTCGGCCTCGGCCAGGGCCTTGTCCGCGGTGGCGCGGTCGTGAATCTTGCCGCAGATCATGAGGGGCTTGGACGTGCGGGAGCGGGTCAGGCCGGACATGGTCCGTTCCGTGCCGAAGGCTTTGGCCTGGAAGTCGTAAGTGGACAGGGACAAGGCGTCGATGGGCTCGGCGTCCACGAGATCGATGAGCTCCTCCCATTCCCGGGCATCCCTGAACAGGGAGACGTCCATGTCCGCGATGCCCCAGTTGGAGATGCGCAGGGTGAGCAGACGGTCCCTTGGCATGACGCCGCGCACGGCGCGGATGACCTGATGAGCGAGACGGAAGCGGTTGGCCGTGTTGCCTCCGTACCCGTCGTCGCGCGTGTTCGAGTAGGAAGACATGAACTGGCTGATCAGGTAGCCGTGGGCCCCATGCACCTCCACGCCGTCGAATCCGGCGGCCACGGCGCCCCGGGCCGTCTCCGCGAAGCCATTGATCACATGTTCGATGTCGAACCTGCTCATGGTTTCAGGCAGGGGATAGGGTTTGCCCGTGAGGGGATTGTCCTGCCGGGGGGCGACGGGGCTTGGGGCGATGGAGCGGAACGCGGGGTTGATTTCTGGCCAGGCCATGCGGCCGCAGTGGAAGATCTGCATGATCGACACGGCGCCGTGGGAGCGGATGACGTCGGTCACGCGTTTCCAGGCTTCGATCTGGGGCTGGGTCAGGACTCGCGCCTGACCCGGATAGCCCTGGGCGCTCTCGTAGTCCGTGACCACGGCTTCGGTGAAGACGAGGGCCGCTCCATTTTCGGCGCGGCGAATCAGGAAATCGAGCACGTCCTGGCGGGGAATGGACTCCCTGCCCGCGGACATGCGGGTCATGGGCGCGACGCCAAGGCGGTTTCTGAAGGTGTGCTCACCGATCCGGAAGGGAGAAAAGAGGTCTGTGCCCATGGGTGCTCCTTGGGGGTTGGGGGACGAAGTAAGGTCTTCAACCGTATTTCATACGATTTCGTCCCCCGGTCAAGCAGCAGGCGCGGATGCCTCCCTCCGGTAACGGACCGGGGCTATTTGAGTTCGAAGAGGATGCCGCCCGTGCCGTCCGAAACCGGTACCGGAGGCTCCGGAGCGTGGTAGATTCTGCGGATTTTTTCGCCCAGCAGGCGCAGGTCCTTCAGGCTCTGCTCGGACTCGCGCACCTGATCCATGAGGCGTGACAGGAGATGTTCCCTGCGGGCCGGATCACGGGCCTCCCTGAGGGCCTCGATGTAGTCGAGCATGAGGCCGAATTGCATAAGCTGAACCTGGGCTATGTTGTTCAGACGATCGGACATGCCGCCCATGGTCCGGCGGTAGGTCTCGAGTTCCGTCTGGGCGATGACCGCGCGCATGTCGTGCAGGATGACCTGGTAGCTTTCCGGGCGCCCGCTGTTGCGGTTCCGACGGCAGCCGGCCGTGACGGCCACATCCAGAGTCTCCCCGCTCAGGGTCTTGAGCCTGGCCGGGTGCCCGGTGATGCTTCCCGACTCGTCGATGAGGGTCATGATTTTTTCCCGCGCGGCTTCGTCGAAGTGGGTTGAGACGTTGCCGGCCAGGGCTTCGTCGCGGTTGCCGTAGCCGAACAGGTTGACGGCGGCCTGGTTGATGTCCGTGAAGTCTCCCTTGGGTGACGCGACAAAAATGGGGTCCGTGGAGTTCTCGAAGATGCGGCGGTACTTCTGTTCGTTGATGCGCAGCCTTTCCTCGTCGTTCTTGCGGTCGGTGATGTCCTTGATGAAGTGGTAGACCTGCTGGATTCTGCCCAGGCCGTGCTCTTTGTAGATCACCTCGCCTTCGTCCCGCACCCAGCGGATGTCGCCGTTGGCATGGACGATGCGATACTCGATGCGGCCGAATTCCTGCCGGATCATCCCTGCGTAGAAGGCGTGGACTTTGGCCAGGTCGTCGGGAAAGACGAGGTCGATGGGGTGAAAGATGTTCTCGATGAATTGTTCCGCCGGCAGGCCGTAAAGACCTTCCGTGGCGTTGTTGGCCGATTCGATGCGCGAGTGTTCGCGGTCGAAGGCCATGATGACCTCGGGTATGGAGTCCAGGATGCGCTTGAGCTTTTTTTCCGCCTTGGTCTGCTGGGTGATGTCCGTCAGGGTGCAGAACAGGGCGGGTTCGCCCAGGTGGACGACCCGCTGGGCCTGCATGAGCAGATATGATTCCGATCCGTCGATGTCGCGCAGGGTGAATTCGAGCTTGCTGGCGCTGCAGGCGGATCCGTCAAGTGGAATGGCATCAAGGTACCTAGACACGCGGCGGTGGTGCTTAGGGATGACGAAATCGAGGAAAAGTTGTCCGGTCAGACCGATCTGACCGGTTTTGCACAGCGCGGCGAAGCAGGAGTTGGCGTGAACGATCCTGTTGTCCGCCAGAATTACCGCACTCTGGCTTATGGCATCGAGTATCCGGCAGTTTTCCGTGTCGAGAAGTTGCATGGACGTTATTTCGTGTTGATGGTGATGGAGTCCAGGGTCGTCAGCCGCGTCCTGGCGCGTGTGCCCGGAGCGTTGACGAGGTGCCAGGCCGTGTACTGTTCGGCATACAGCGTGCCGGCCGACATGCCGTCCAGGGGCACGATGACCGAAAGTCCACGCATGGACGCGCCGGTGGCCGTATGCAGGACCGCCCCCTCGGCCGTGGTGCCCGTCACGATGACCGTGCGCACTCCCAGTTTTTCCAGGATCGGGCCAAGCTCCGTGTTGAAGAACTTGTCCACCGAAGACTGGACGATGGGTTCGCCCGGCAAGGGCAGGGCTTCGGGCAGGATGGTGTCTGGTGTCCCCTTGCTGGTCAGGCTGTGCACCACGGGCATCCCCGCCGCCCTGGCCCTGGCCAGGAAGGCGCCGATGCGTGGGGCGGACGCCACACAGCGCGGCCGGGACTTCATGTTGCAGGTTCGTTCCTCGATGTCGAGGATCAGCAGGGCCGTGTCCGCGGCGTTGACGGCCACGGACTCCACGGCCACGGGCGCGGGCGCCTGGACCGAGGACCATTCGTCAAGAATGGTTCCCGCCACGGCGGGGGCGACCCGGATTGCCAGTAACAGCGCCATGACGATGGCGAAGCGTGCAGCTTTCATGATTCCTCCCTTGGTTCGACGGCGTGTGGTGTCGCGCGGATGGGCGCCGGCGCCCTGGCCCCGGCTTTGCGGATGTTGTAGACACCCCTGCCTTCGGCAATGACCACTTCGGGGTTGGTTGCGGAAAAGACCTGCACCGTGGCGTTCCCGACGCGGTTTCCCAGCAGCCGGACCTCGCCCACGGCGATGAGGTCCGCCGGATCGGCCGGGCGCAGGTAGTCCACGCGCATGTCGATGGTCGCAACCCTGTCGCGCACCGAGCAGGCCGCCCAGACCGCAGACCCCCCGCAGGTGTCCACGAGCATGGAGATGAGCCCGCCGTGCAGAGCCGGGCGGCGCGGGTCGCCGATGAATTCCGGGCGAAAGGGCATCCGCATCCGGGCGTAGCCCGGCCGTATCTCTTCCACCACCAGTCCCAGAAACCGGTCGAAGGGGATTTCGTGTTCGATGACGTGTCGGATGTCCATGGGTACCTCGCGGTGGAAGCGGCTTCTTCAATGTCATGGGGCAGTCGGCGACGTCCGTCAAGAGGCGTCTCGATGTCGGCTTTCCACCGGGGGTTGTCTTCCCGGAACGGCCAATGTAAACCCGCCCGTCGCTTTCGGCATTCCGTTCAAAGTTTTATTTAACTCCCCAAGGATATTGATGTGGCATCCTTTGAGCTCAAGGGCAGGGTGGCGCCGTGCACGCTCTTTCGCCCCCTGACCCCGGATCTGGCCGAGCTGGCCTCGGACCTGGAGGCGCGTCTGGCCGAGGCGCCCCGGTTTTTTCGGGATCTGGCCGTGGTCATGGACCTTTCCGGCCTGCCTGCCGAAGGGGCTGTCCCGGATCTGGCCGGACTTGCGGATCTGTTGCGTGGGCATGGCCTGACCCTCATGGGGGTACAGGGCGGACGGGAGGCGGCCGAGGCCGCCGGGCTGGGACTGCCCATGATTCCGGAGCACCGGGCCGTTGCCCCCAGGAGCGGCGACGAGGCTGCCGCCTGCCTTCGGGCGGAAGACGGGGCCATGATGGTGGATCGTCCCGTGCGTTCCGGGCAGCAGGTCTACGCCAAGGGGCGCGATCTTGTGGTCATGGCGCCGGTGGGGCAGGGGGCCGAGGTCATCGCCGACGGGCACATCCACATTTACGCGCCGTTGCGGGGTCGGGCCATGGCCGGGGCTTCGGGTTTCGAGGGCGCACGAATTTTCTGCCGGGAGCTCAGGGCAGAGCTCATTTCCGTTGCCGGTCTGTATCGGGTCAGCGAGGACCTTCCCGGAAATTTCATCGGCGCATCGGTTCAGGTCCGCCTGGATGGTCGCCGGCTCGTCATCGAATCACTCTAGACAGGACCAGGAGGTACTGTGGGTAAGATTATTGTTGTCACTTCGGGCAAGGGCGGGGTCGGCAAGACCACGTCCAGCGCATCTCTGGCCACGGGCCTGGCCCGTCGGGGCATGCAGGTCGCGGTGCTCGACTTCGACGTGGGCCTGCGCAACCTGGACCTGATCATGGGTTGCGAACG
>CAZQYA010000136.1:7908-8940 GCA_964597325.1 uncultured Desulfovibrionaceae bacterium | reverse complement strand
GGAACAATGCTCCGGTCGGGCTGAGCGCAGACTGTCGCGTAGGCGGCTCAACCTGTGGACCTTGTTCTCGTCGGCCAGGAATCCGCGCTCGAGGACCTTTCGGGTCTTGAAATACGTCTCGCGCAGCAGATTCTCGACCCACGGGTTCCAGGCCTTGGGGCCGGTGGCGATGGAATCGGCCCAAGTCAGAAGCGTCAGGGCGTCGAGGCGGCCGACCGTGCCCAATGTGGCGGCCAGCCCGTGAATGATGGACTCCTCCCCCAGGTCGCGGCGCGTGGCGGTGTGGATCAGCAGGAGATGGTGTGCGATGAGGAAGGCGCATTCGCGGCAAAAATCGTCGTCGTAGCCCAGACGCCCGAGAATCCGACGGGCCATCTCCGCCCCGCGGACGGCATGGTCGCCTTCGCCCTTGCCGATGTCGTGCAGCAAGGCGGCCCAGCGCAGGCAGAGGTCGTCGCGGAGCGGGAAAAGAATATCTCCCAGAAATTCATTGTCGGTATCGAAGCAAGCCAGCTGGCGAACCGTTTCCACCATGTGCGGACCGGCAGGGAGCATGTGGTAGGCGTCGAACTGCACCAGGTGCTCGACCCCGGTGAACTCCGGCAGGAACCGGGTCAGAAACCCCACCTCGAGCATCTGCCCTAGAACGTGCGGGGCCAGAGGGCCGCGGAGGATGTCGGCAAAGCGCGGAGCCACGACCCGCTGCCAGTTCGTGTCGGAGATGAGGGCCGGGAACCGCCCCTGGATAATGCGCCGGGTCTGCCAGCCGATGGGCACGCCCGTCTGTGCGCTGTGGCGGAAAAGCTCGAGGATGTTGGCCGGGTCCGCGACAAGGACGGAAAAATCGAGCCCCACTTCGGCCACGCTCCAAGCAATCTGACCGTTCCCGTTTGCGCCGGCCAGGGCGTGGTGCAGGCAGTGCCGGCAGAGGAGCGCGATCTCGGTCATGGCCTTGTGCAGGTCCGACAGGAAGAGCTCCACGGCCCCCCGCTCTTTTTCCTCAGCTTTTTTCTTATGGAGTTCAGCAATTTC
>CAZQYA010000136.1:0-7898 GCA_964597325.1 uncultured Desulfovibrionaceae bacterium | reverse complement strand
GCCGTTGGGCCAGCTCCGGCTGCATCTCCAGATGCAGGATGTCGTTCTTGCGCCGGCTGGCCTGGTGCAGCGCGACTCGCGTGCGGGCCAGAAGCGCGGCGCTCGCGGCCAGGGCGGCCCGTTCGGTGGGCTGGAGATAGTCGCCTCCATGACCCGGAAAAGAATTCGCCAGTTCCAGCCAGCGCATGGTCTGAAGATCCCGCTGCCCTCCCCTGCCGTCCTTCAGGTTCGGGGCGAGGAGCCTCTCCCCCTGGCGTCGATGGCGCTCCTCATGCTGGCCTTTCAGCCAGCGGACCAGTTCGTCACGGCCGGGGGTGACCAGCCGCTCGTGAACGGCACGCCGAAAGGCGTCGAACTCGGCCCTTGGACCGAAGAGAAGCCGGGCATCGAGGAGGGAGCACAGCACTTCGTGGTCGTTTGCGGCCAGTTCGATGGTTTCAGCGACGGTCCTGACGCCGTGCCCCACGTCGAAGCCGCTGTCCCACAGGGGATGGAAAAGGGTCTCGGCCAGGGCCTGCGTATCGGGTGAGTCCCCCTCGGGCAGGCAGACCAGCAGGTCAATGTCGGAGTGCGGATAGAGTTCGCCTCGGCCATAGCCGCCCAGGGCCACGACCAGCGACGAGCCGAAACGCGGGCGCTGTTCCTCGCAGGTCCGGGTGACCCACAGATCCACTTGGCCGGAAAACCATTCCGGGGAGAGATCCCCCTCCCCGGAATGGTAGCTGTCTCGCGCTCGGCGCAGCATTTCGATGTTCATGAGAATATTGAGAGCGGCCGGAGCCGTCCAGCATGTCGTCGTCGATGACAATCTCGATCTTGACCTTGGACACGAAATCGACCTGATACTCGGCTCCGCGATAGACTTCCTTGTGGCCGCGCTGGCGCCCGAAGCCCTTGACCTCGGTCACGGTCATGCCCTGGATGCCGATGCCCGTCAGGGCCTCCTTGATCTCGTCCAGCTTGTAGGGCCTGGTGATTATTTCTACTCGTTTCATGATTCCTCCCAAATGGTGGGCTGGTTAGGCCTGATAGGCCGATTCACTGTGCACGGCCACATCCAGACCGGCCTCTTCCTCTTCGTCGTTCACGCGCAGCGGTACGATGACGCTGATGATCTTGAGCAAAACATAGGAGACGATGAATGAAAAGGCGCAGGTCGCGACCACGGAGACGAACTGGATCCAGAGCTGTCCGGGGTTGCCGTTGAAGAGGCCGTCGAAGCCGGCGGGGTTGATGGCCGTGCTGGCGAAGAGGCCGGTGGCCAGGGCGCCCCAGATGCCGCCGACGCCGTGGATGCCGACGACGTCGAGACTGTCGTCATAGCCGAAACGGGACTTCAGGCTTACGCCGAAGTAGCAGAAGATGCCGGCGCCGAGACCGATGACGACCGAGGGCATGATGCCGACAAAACCGGCCGCGGGGGTGATGGCCACGAGACCTGCCACGGCGCCCGAAGCCGCGCCCAGGGTGGTGGGCTTGCCGTGAAACTTCCATTCCACGAAGGTCCAGGCCAGCATGGCCGTGGCGGCCGCGATGTGGGTGGTCACGAAGGCGTTGCCGGCCAGGCCGTTGGCGGCCAGGGCGCTGCCTGCGTTGAAGCCGAACCAGCCGAACCACAGCAGGGCCGTGCCGATCATGGTCATGGGCAGGTTGTGGGGCAGGAAGGAGCGCTTGCCCCAGCCCTTGCGCTTGCCGATGACCAGGGCCGCGGCCAGGGCCGCGCTGGCGGAGCTCATGTGGACGACGGCGCCGCCGGCGAAGTCGAGGGCCCCCATCTTGGCCATCCAGCCGCCGCCCCAGACCCAGTGACACAGGGGGGCGTAGACGAAAGTACACCACAGGACGATGAAGATGAGGAAGGCCGAGAAGCGCATGCGCTCGGCGAAGGCGCCGGTGATCAGGGCCGGCGTGATGATGGCGAACATGCACTGGAAGATCATGAAGACCATGTGCGGCAGGTTCGTGGCGATGGTCGCGTGGGGCTCCATGCCGACACCGGCCATGCCGATGAAGTCCAGGCCGCCGATGAGGCCGTTGATGTCCGTGCCGAATGCCAGGGAGTAGCCCCAGAAAATCCAGACCAGGGTGATGACGCCCAAGGCGGCGAAGCTCTGCATCATGGTGCCGAGCGCGTTTTTGGACCGGGTCATTCCCGCATAGAACAGGGCCAACCCCGGGGTCATGAACATGACCAGGGCGGCGGAGACAATGATAAAAGCGGTATCCGTAGGATTCACAATGCACCTCCATTTTTGTCGGGCTTAAGCAAGGACGGTGCCACAGAATAATGTTGTTTTATTTTGAAAGGTTAAACCGACAATGGCGATAAATGGCAATCGCCGAAGATACAATTTCGTGCACGTCCAACGCACAAATGTCGATTTATGTAAAATATGGTTGTCACTATTGAAGCACGAATTGTCGGAATCGACAGTTTCGCCGCCACCGACACGGTCTGGGGCAGAAAAATCGAAAAAAAGACCGACCGAGCGGAGCGTTTGGATGGCAATAACCCGGAAACGGACATAACGGGTGCAATAAAATGAAATGTTCAATTCGAAAATCGACAGGAAGATGGAAAGGGGCCAAGACAAACCGCAAAATAATATCTCAAAATTGGCAAAAATAATATATATTTGAAAATATTAAATATTTAATCTCTAAGCATGAAAAATCCTCAAGTACGGATCGTCTCCTCATTAAATATCATCTATTTATACATTAATGTTATTTTATGTCGATAATATCGGAATAAAAATCCTATAAATTAACAAATCCCGTTGCAAATTTTGACAAGAAAACAAACTAAACCTTTAATATCATGCAATTACGCATGTTGGCATCGACCATGCTCTGTCGGGGTATCAACATACACCATCACGGAGGCCAACATGCACGAGGACACTCAACGAACAAACGCCCTGCTCAGACCCAAAGTCTGGACTCTGACCCTACTTCTTGCAACCTTGACCCCCACCCTGGCCTTTGCCGAGGGCGAGGCCCTGTCCCAGTCCAACGCCAACCTGCTCTGGACACTGCTCGCGGCCATCCTGGTCATGTTCATGCAACCTGGCTTCGCCCTGGTCGAGATGGGTTTTTCCCGCGCCAAGAACGCCGGCAACATCCTGATGAAGAACCTGCTCGATTTCGCGGCCGGGCAGCCCGCCTTCTTCCTGCTGGGCTTCGGCCTGATGTTCGGCCAGGACATCGGCGGTTTCATCGGCTCCAGCGGGTTCGCCCTGGCCGGCAACGACCCGACCAGCGACGCGGGGATGTGGAACCTGACCTTCTGGTTCTTCCAGTCCGTCTTCGCGGCCACCTCAGCGACCATCATCTCCGGCGGCATCGCCGAGCGCACCAAATTCACGGCGTACATCATCGTCAGCATCGTGGTCTCGGCCATCATCTACCCCATCTCGGGACATTGGGCCTGGGGCTCCCTCTGGGGCGCCGGGGAACTCGGCAAGGGCTGGCTTGAAACCATGGGCTTCATCGATTTCGCCGGCTCCACCGTGGTCCACTCCGTGGGCGGCTGGATGGCCCTGGCCGGCGCCCTGGTCATCGGCCCGCGCCTGGGCAAGTACACGGCAGACGGCAAGGCCAAGGCCATCCCCGGCCACAACATCCCCATGGCGGGCCTGGGCGTCTTCATCCTGTGGTTCGGCTGGTTCGGCTTCAACCCCGGCAGCACCACCACCGCCGACGGCACCATCGGCTACATCGCCGTCAACACCAGCCTCGCCGCCTGTCTCGGCGCTCTGGGCGCCATGATCTTCGCCTGGATCAAGCACGGCAAGCCCGACACTTCCATGTCCCTGAACGGCGCCCTGGCCGGTCTCGTAGCCATCACCGCCGGCTGTTACGAAGTCTCCCCGGTGGGCTCCATGATCATCGGCTTCCTGGCTGGCCTTCTGGTGGTCCTGTCCATCGAATTCATCGACCAGGTCCTCAAGATCGATGATCCGGTCGGTGCTTCCTCGGTCCACGGCGTCTGCGGCATGTTCGGCACCATCATGGTCGGCTTCCTGGCAGCTCCCGGTTACGGATCGGCCACTGGCCTCTTCTACGGCGGCGGCACCGAAGTGCTCGTGACCCAGATCATCGGCGCGGCGGCCATCTTCGCCTGGGCGTTCGGCGCCGGCCTGGCCCTGTTCGGCATCCTCAAGGCCACCATCGGTGTGCGCGCCTCGGCCGAAGAGGAACTCAAGGGTCTGGATATCACCGAACACGGCATGGAATCCTACAACGGCTTCCAGATCTTCACCAACGAATAAGGGGGAACGACCATGAAACTCGTTATCGCATATATCCGGCCCGAGTGCCTCAACGCGGTCAAGCAAGAGCTGTACAGCAACAAGATCTACAACATGTCCGTAACCAACGTCCTGGGCAGCGGACGCCAGAAAGGCTTCACCGAAACCTACCGCGGCGTAGTCATGGAAGTGAACCTTCTGAAGAAGCTCAGACTGGAAGTCGGGGTCAATGACGATTATGTCGAACAGGCCGTGGAAGCCATCAGCGCAGGGGCCCGCACCGGCAAGGAAGGCGACGGAGTGATCTTCGTCATGGAACTGGCCGCCGCAGTGCGCATCCGCACTCAGGAGACTGGTCCGGCCGCCATGGGCTAAAAGACTCGGTATTGAACACACACCAAAGGGGGGGGCAGAACGCCTCCCCTTTTTTATTGCAGACAGGCGAATCCTCCGCCCGACCATGGGCAGATGCCGCAGGGCACGATCTGTCCGTAACAATCTCTCTCGAAGGGCTCCGGCATGCCCTGGACATGGTCGCAGGGCGCGACACTGCAGTCGCCACAACGGGCAAACGCTTCAAGCCGGGCCTCCGCGCGGAAGCGCTCAAATGCCTCACTCCGCCAGACAGCAAGCGGGTCGTCCTGGGGAACCCTCCCGAAAGCCCGCTGCCTGACGCGGACTTCCCGGCCGGACGGCCAGGCCGTGTAGCTGTGCCACAGGAAATAGCACGGGGCCAGGGTTCCGTCGCAAGCCACGAAAAGACTGGGTTCGGAGACGAACGGGCATTCCCGTGGCTCCCGGGCGGACAGTTCGGGCAGATCGAGGCGCATCCCGCACTCCCCTGCCGTCTCCAGGGCCAGGGCAAAGGACTCCCGGACCAGCTCCATGCGTGCGATGTCCACGCTCATCACATTCGGGAGGCTGAACTGGAGATCGCGGCGCCGTGCCTCCTCCTGCATGGCCAGGATGATATCCACCTGACGCTGCTGCTCCTGAGTGCGGAATACGGCATAAAAGGCCTGATAGGAGTGGGAGACGTCCAGCCCCTCGGCCTCGAAGACCTTCTTCCATTCGGCATAGAAATCCAGACAGCGCTGCGAGACCGGAACATAGAGACTCCGGGCGGCGTCCTCTTCGTTGTAGGGCAGCACATGGGAGACGATGAGAAATTCGACGCCCCTCTCGGCGCACCACGAGACCATCCTGGGCAGGGCGGTATACGTCTGGGCATTGACCACGGTCTGGGCCCCCAGCTGCAAAGGTCGTGCATCAGCCCGCAAGGAAGCGTCGCGCATCAGATCGAAAGCCCGGGCAACGCGGCCGAGCTCCGAACCGGCCCTGAACCGGCCGAGAAGGTCCGGATCAGGGGAGTCCACGGAAAAACAGATCCTGTCCAGACCCGCACCGGTGAGCCTGTCGGCCAGATCCGGCGTCAGGAGCATGCCATTGGACTGGAAGCCAACTACGCATTCCTCGGGCACCCTGGCGCGGGCATGAGCGATGAGAGCGGACAACTCGGGATGCAGCATGGATTCGCCCACCCCGTTGAGGTTGAGCGTGTCCAGATGTCCAAAAACGGGATCAAGGGCCTCGAAGGTCCGACGCTCCATGAGGGCGTCGGGGCAATCCCAACCGGCCGAATGCTTGACGCACATGGCACAGCGCAAATTGCACAGGGTGGCAAGCTCCACGTAGAGCTTGCTGGGGACGGAGGGCTGAAATGCGTTCATGGGGTTTTCTTTGAACAGGGCGGCTGGCACGTCAATATCCCAATATGACACATCCGGCGATGCGCATCATGCCAGCAGACCGTGCACCAGACCACCCAGACGCTGGATACCGTGTTCGACCGTATCCGACCAGAGAGTGCCGCAGTTGAGGCGCACGTGGTTGGCGAAGCGGTCCTGACTCGAAAAGATCGTCCCCGGCGCGATGCTGATGCCCTCCTCCCGGGCCCGGCACATGAGCTTCACGGAGTCCACGCCTTCGGGCATTTCGACCCAGAGCACCCCGCCGCCCTCGGGCCTGCTGACCCGGGTCCCCTCGGGAAAGGCCCGGCCCACATGGTACTGCATGGCCTGTGTCTGCTCGCGCAGAGTCCGGCGCAGGCCGCGCAGATGGCGATCATACCGCCCTTCGCGCAGGTACGCGGCCACGGTCTCCTGGGTCAGAGTGGCCGAACAGACATTGGTCGTAGCCTTGACCTCGTAGGCCTCGCGATAAAACCGTCCCGGCATGATCCAGCCGATGCGGTAGCCGGGGCACAGGGTCTTGGAAAAGGACGAGCACAGAATCACCAGCCCCGACGAATCGTGCATCTTGAAAACAGAAGGCCGCGACGGGCCGAAATGCAGGTCTCCGGCCACGTCGTCCTCAACCAAGGGGATGTTCCGCTCCGCGAGCAGGCCGACGATCTCGCGTTTGGCCGCGTCCGACGTCAGGGAGCCGTCGGGATTGTTGAAATTCGGGGTGAAGATGCAGGCCTTTATGTCAAAACGCCCAAGGGCCTGTTCAACGTCCGCCGGCCGCACGCCGTGCTCGGGGTATGACGGTATCTCAATGCAACGCACGCCCTGGTTCTCCAGGAGCTGCTGGAAGCAGAAATAGGACGGCGCCTGGATGAGGACGTTGTCCCCGGGGCGCAACAGACTGCGCACGGCCACATGCAGCGCCTCCATGGCCCCGCAGGTGATGATGATCTCCTCCGGAGCCACGTCCAGGCCGGCCTGTGCCGCGCGCAGAGAGAGCTGGCGACGCAGTTCCGGGCTGCCCTCCACGGGAAGATAGGCGACGTGCCTCTTGGGATCCTCACGCGACAGGCGGGCCGCGACCCTGGCCAACCCCCGATAAGGCAGCAGATCCTCCGAAGGACAGTTGATGCCCAGAGGCAGAAGCTGGTGATCGCCCACGGTTTCGAGCACCAGAGAGATGAGCCGGCTGCGGTTGATGGTCTGGGGCCGCAGGTCGGGCCTGCGGGTGCGGGGCAGGGGCGGCATTTCCCGAACATCGGAGCGAACAAAGAAACCGGACCTGGGGCGGGACTCGATGACGCCCTTGCGCTCCAGCTCGGCGTAGGCCTGGAGCACCGTGCTGACCGACACCCTGCTGCGCCGGCTGAGGTGACGCAGGGAGGGCAGCCGAGCTCCGGGAGACAGGGTGCCCGAAGCGATCTGCTGGAGCAGGCTGCGCTCTATCTGACGATACCTGAATTCTTCCATGTCGCGTTCTCGCACATCTCCCCGCACGTCCGAAATACGCACCGAACGTCGCAGGGATGGTTGACGCGAGGGTGCGGCCAGGGCGATGGTCCCGGCGGCTCGCCGCACGGCACATGCACTGGCGACGAATCTGTTATGGTCCAAATTTACGCAATCTGTATCTGTACTGCAAACAGTTTTTGCCTAGGGTGGAGCACAGAGGATAATCGATTATGAAAAGCGACACACTCATCACCGCAAACAGGGAGACCGGCCCCCTGTCGTCGGCCTTCCGCCAGGCGCTGCCCATCATCCTGGGCTATGTTCCCGTGGGCTTCGCCTACGGCGTGTTGGCCCAGAAATCCGGCCTGTCCGAAGCGAACACCATCCTCATGAGCGTCCTGGTCTTCGCGGGGTCGGCCCAGCTCATCGCCGTGGGCCTGTTCGC
>CAZQYA010000135.1:0-8943 GCA_964597325.1 uncultured Desulfovibrionaceae bacterium | reverse complement strand
CAAGCTCCCGGCCGAACAGACGAGAAACCACGGGTCCCATCAGAACCCCATGGACATTTCGGCCATCACCTACAAGACCGTGCACATGAAGGAAGTTGCCGACGCCAACGGCGATCTGGCCGCGTGGCTGTTCTTCCCGGAACAGTGCCGTCACTGTATCGAACCTCCCTGCAAGATGACTGCCGACGCCTACGACGATAAGGCCATCCTGCAGGACCCCGTAACGGGCGCCGTCACCTTCACGGAACGGACCAAGGACCTGCCTGATTTCGAAGAAATCCGCGGATCCTGCCCTTACGACATTCCGCGCCAAGATCCGGAGACCAAGGTCATGACCAAGTGCACCATGTGCCTTGACCGCGTGCAGAACGGACTCAAGCCCGCCTGCGTGCAGGCCTGCCCCACCGGAGCAATGAACTTCGGAGATCGAGACGAGATGCTGGCCCTGGCCGAAAAACGGTTGGCAGAGGCCCAGAAGAAATACCCGGACGCGGTGTTGGGCGACGCCGATTCCGTCAGGGTCATCTACCTCTACCAGATGGATCCGACCGCGTATCACACCTTTGCCGTTGCCGAGGCCACGATACCGGATCCCATGAACCGCAAGGCCATGTTCGCCAAGCTCTTCGGTTCGAAATCCGCAAGCAAGGCCTAGATCATTAGGCCCTCCTCCATCTGACGGCCGGGAAGGCAACTTCCCGGCCGCCTTCTCATGGGGCAAACGAGCCCCGGAAAACCAACGTCCGCTTCCGGAAACGGAAGTGGGCGTTTTTTTTGACACAATTCACAACAGCACACATAAAATATGTAATACAAAAGCGTATTACAAAACACATAAAAGCGTATTACAATAAATTTTAATCAAAAAAATACATATAATGAAAAATATTTACGTTAAATCAAAACGTAATACATAAAAAATTTAAAAAAAAGTATTGAAATAATATTTTTTAATACTATATATACTACATATTCCATTTTCAATCAGCAAATTGACTTCACCCCTCCTTCCCCTCTTGATCGTTTCGAACTCTTTTGCCTCAAAAATATTCTAGGAATCGACGTCATTCTCGCACTTCTTTCCACCTCCCATCTGACTGAAAAGCGCCCGTGATACCGAATCAGGGGAACTCTTTCCCAGTAGGGGACGTCACGTTGGCACCCCGGACCTCACAGGGAGAAGAACCCGGAATGCGGATGGGCCGCCTGCCCGGAAACAGGCCCGAAACCCGTTCCGCACCCTGGCAAGGCAACACCCTGACGACGCCTGCAACAGGAGGAAACATATGAAATATAGCCTGACAATTTAACTCAATTCAAAGTCAAATATTCAACAGCAGAAAAATTCATAATTTTACGACAAAAACATTTCTTAAATTTTTAAACATGAAAAATTCAAAATAAACGTAATTTATTTTACAATAAAATGAACTAGAGGAAATTTATCATGATGAAATATATCTTTACCTCACTTGCCATCCTGTTCCCTATTATCGCCTTTGCCGGAGGACCGGATTGTTCTCTCAAGCTAAACGTCGGCGCCGAAGAGCGCAGCATGTCATGCTTGGCTGCGGAAGAATTCTCGGAAGACAATTATGCGGGGGAATACGTGTTCGGACCCGGCAAATGCCTCGTCATCGAAGACAACAGGGCCGAGAGCGGGCATCTCGTTCTCAGGGCGGACTGCATGGGGCTCAAGTGCCCCCTGCACCGGTTCAACAGATTCATCTACGTCTATGGAGCCTCTCCCGATTCCCCGGAACCAGTCCTCGGGACCGTGACGTTTCTTTCGGACGGAGACCATGTCAACCAAGTCCTCTGGCAACATGGCGCCAGGCAGGCGTTCTTTCCCGTACGCAGGTAACGGACCGGAGGCTTTGCATGACCGCCGGATCGAATCAAGACAGTCTCGAAATATGCATAGGGGCATCCCTTGATATCCCCGCCGCCATACACGACGACCGGCTGTCGGCCGGGCCAGACATCCCTGCCGCTTCACAAACGATTCCAGAAATGAGGTCAGGAACATGAAGACCGGCATTTACACCATACTTTTAGCGGTTGTCGTTATCATCACCCTGCCGTGCCTCTGCGCTGCCGGAAACACGTTCAGGGTGATTCCCCTCGAACAGAAACGAAACACATGCTGCTTTGCCTACGGAATCAACGTACACGGTCAGACGGCCGGAACCAATTTCACTGCGCACGGCAGCAGTGCCTTCCTTTGGGATAAAACTCTCGGAGCAACCCCCATAGGGAAGCTCCCAGGTTTCCAGGAATCCCGGGCCTACGGCATCAACGATGCGGGCACAGTGGTGGGATGCTGTGGGACCGCATCCGGGGTTCACGCCTTTGTATGGGACGCCCGCTCCGGCACTCGCGATCTCGGATTTCTCGAAGACGGGAAGGCGAGTATCGCATATGCCGTCAACGCCGACGGCCAGGTCGTTGGGTTCGGCACGACTTCCGCCGGAAAACGGGCTTTCCTGTGGGATTCCGCCCAGGGCCTCAAAAACCTCGGAACCCTGCCGGGAGACCTGGTCAGCAAAGCCTACGGCATCAATGACCGGCAACAGATCGTCGGGTTCAGCGGTTCGGCGCGAACAAGTCGGGCCGTCCTCTGGGAAGCGGACGCCATGATCGATCTCGGCACCCTGCCGGGCGGCGCCGAGAGCAAAGCCTACGGCATCAATAATCATGGGCAGGTCGTGGGATACAGCGGGACTTCGGCGGGCAACCGCGCATTTCTGTGGGATTTAGCCCACGGCATGGTCTCATTGGGCATCCTGCCCGACGGAACGGACAGCAGGGCCCTGGCCGTGGACGACGACGGGCGCGTAGTCGGCATCTGCCGCACGCCTTCGGGCAACAGGGCCTTTCTGTGGGACGCCGCAAACGGCATGCGCGATCTCAATTCCCTGGTGGACGAGAAATGCCGTGCGGACGGACGCCTGTTCTTCGACGCCCGCGCCATTCGAAGCACTCCAGCCGGCATGACGCGGATCGTGTCCAGGCACTGTTCAGGGGCGTGCGTATGCAGCCGCGGACCAGACTCCGTGAACCTGGCTGGTTTTGAAAAATAGGAGACTCATCCGGCAGGCCGCCCGCGTTCCGTCAACCGGGCGACGAGGAAAACGCTGCCAAGGGCGGCCTGACCTCCCCCTTTGTAAGATCGCGCATGAGCATTCCGATCTGACGGAAGCCAGGGAAATGCCACGCGCCACCTCAAAAAAAAAGCAGCCCCGCGGGGCTGCTTGCGATTTCAGCGGTTGTCTGCGCGAGCCCAGGCCGCACGCTTCAGATATCCAGACTGTATGGAGTCAGACTGCGCACGCCCTTGTCCGTGACCAGCACGGTCTGCTCGAACTGTGCGGACAGTTTTCCGTCGGCCGTGATCACGGTCCACCCGTCGTCCAGACGGCTGGTCTCCGATACGCCCTGGTTGATCATAGGCTCGATGGTGAACACCATCCCCGGCACCAGCACGATGCCCATGCCGGGCCGGCCGGTGTGGTTGACCTGCGGCGGCTCGTGAAAGGCGTGCCCCACGCCGTGCCCGACAAGTTCCCGCACCACGGAGTATCCGGCGCCTTCGGCATGGGTCTGGATGGCATGGCCCACGTCGCCCAGGGTGGCCCCTGGCCGCACGGTGCGAATGCCGCGATCCAGGCACTGGGCGGTGACCTTCACCAGCTGGGCGGCCTCGTCGGAAATCTCTCCAACGGGAAAGGTGCGGTTGGCGTCGGCGAACCAGCCGTCGAGGATGCTTGTCACGTCGACGTTGACGATATCACCTTCACCCAGGATACGCGGACCCGGGATGCCGTGACAGATCTCGTCGTTGACGGAGACGCACACGCTCTTGGGAAACCCCCGGTATCCCAGAGGCGCCGGAACGGCCCCGTTTTCCAGGGTGTACTCGTGCACGAAGGCATTGATCTCCTCAGTGCTCACGCCTGGCCGGATGTGCTCGCGCACCAGGTCCAGGGTGCGCACCACAAGCTCGCCGGCGCGGGTTATTCCTTTGACGGCCTCCGCATCCTTGAGGCGGATGCGGAAACGTTTCCAGTATTCGGCCTCTACGGAACGGCCGGAATTCCGGGTCTTCAATCGGGCTTTTGGATTACGAAAAAACATGATCTCCCTGCTCTTTTTTTTCTCCCCCTAGACCCTGACCACGACACTGTCCAGTTCCGCTGCCGTTGCCTTCCCAGACCCTTTGGGTCATGGTGGCCGAAACCAAGGAGGCAACCATGCAGACCATCAAAATCTCGGGAATGTCGTGCTCCCATTGCACGGGCTCCGTAACCAAGCTTCTTTCGTCGATCCCCGGCATCTCCGATATCTCCGTCACCCTCGATCCCGGCCAGGCGAGTTTTGAAGCCGGTCCCGACGTCGATCTCGAGGCCGTCAGAAACGCCATCCGCAAAATTGGCTTCGAACCCCAGGATTAACAGGATGTTCCCGAATCTGCGCAAGCTCATCCTCGTGGTCCTGGGGATCCCCTTCGTCATCCTGGGCACACGCTTCCTCCTCGACGCCGGAGAGAGCCTGCTGACCTGGAGCGCGGCCGACTCGTGGACGCCCCGGAGCGGACAGATTACCGCCGTCGAGCACTACTCCGGGGCAGACCAGGCCCTGGGCAACCAGACCGTTGTCCGTTACTCCTATGAATACGACGGACTGCGCCATGACGGAACCTTCTCCTGCATCGGTGACGAGTGTCCCGCGCAGGACCTGCACCTGACCCTTGAAGCCGCCAGGGAACAGAAGCGCGACGTGGCCGTCCTGGTGAATCCCGACAAGCCGGAAAGGTCTGTCCTGTATCGACACCTGTACATGCCGCTGTTCCTGCTCAAGGCTGGCGCGGGGCTGTTCTGCTTCCTGACGGGCAGCGTGTCCGTCGTTTTCGGCGTGTACCTGCTGAGCGGAGCCGGCGCCCGCAAGGAGGAGAAATGATCCACGTGACGGCCCGAGTGGCTCTCAAACCAGGAAAGGCTCCGCTCTTCCTCAGGGAATTCAGGGAAGTGGCGCCCCTGGTGCGCCAGGAACACGGATGCCTCGACTATTTCCCGACCATGGACGTCCCCATGGACCTGGCCGGCCAGAAGGTCGACCCTGATGCTGTGACGATCCTGGAGAAATGGACCGACCGCAACGCCCTGGAGAGCCATCTCCGCTCGGGCCACATGCGCAGCTTCCAGGAACGGATCGGCGACATCACCCGAAGCGTATCCCTGCACATCGTCGAAGAAGTCTGAACCGCCCCTTTACGTGGCACGAACGCCCCCGCCGGAGCTTCCTGCGGGGGCGTCGCCGTTTCAGGAAAACCGGGAAACATCAGAAGGCAATGCCCCCGCCGGCAGACGCGGATGACGCCGTCCTTGCGGGCCCGCCCGGCCACCCGATCGTCGTCAACGAGGCAGCGGACCGAACAACCCAGGGGCGTGAGACGGCAGATTGAGATGCCCGACGCGGCGACTGGAGGGAGGGGTGGAGAAAACGGAAGTCAGTCCCTGCCGACTTCGTGCACAGTCAGGACGAAGAGGCTCTCCTGCTCGAAAAACTCCTGCTCGATGCGGCCGCTCAAGGTCTCGTCCACCTCGAGAACGACCCGGGCGCGACGAAAGGGCTTGTCCTCATGCCCGACGCGGATCTTGCGGACAAGGCGCCCCCCGGTCTCCGTCTCCCGCTGCAGATCGGCTTCAGGCAGGGTTCCGTCGAAGTCGCAGACCACACGCACGGGCAGAGTCTTGCGGAGGGTGAAGACGTCGGGCAGCACCGGACCGTCCAGATGGATGTACACCTTCTCCCGGGCGGCTTCGGCCTCGAATCCGACACGCACCACGCGCTGATCCCGAAAAGTCAGGCAACCCCGGTCAGACCCTCTGAACATGACCGGCACCGAGACAGGGGTTCCGGGTTCGAGCTGCTCGGAATGAAAAATTTCCGGATTATGCTTGGAGAACGCCCCGCGCAATAACGCGTAATCCGACATGGAGGTCACGCAGTTGGATTCAAGGAGGAGCGAACGGATGCAGTCCTCCTGTCTGACGACTCTGTGCAGAACCGACTCGGCCCCGACGGCCGAAGGAACGGCGCAGGCCAGGGCAAGCCCCAGGATCAGACAAAACGCTGTGCAATGCATTGGTATTTTCATGGCGAAACGGCTTCCATCGGTTCAGGATGCGCAAATGAATCCGCATGTTACCCGAGAACGCAGCAAAAGAAAATATTTCCCGGATTTCAATTTTCGCACGTTGATGCCGGAAGCTGCCCCGAGACCGGGGTTTGGAATCGCCAGGGCTTTCTGCTACCCTGCACCCGTCGCACACCAAGGAAACCAACGCCGGCCCAGGACGGCGCATCAGGGGAATCCCAGGCCATGAACACCGAACACCCACCCGGCGCCCCGCGCGATCCCGAATCCGAATCGCGCCTGACCCGACTGGTGGCCGAACTGGAAGCCGCCAAAGGCCAGGCCGAATCGGCCAGCCGCATGAAATCACAATTCCTGGCCAACTTCAGCCACGAAATTCGTACGCCCATGAACGCTATCATCGGCATGACGGATGTGGTCCTGAATACCAGACTCGCGCCGGAACAGCGCCGCGCCTTGAACATTGTCAAGACAGCCTCCGAAGCCCTCCTCGACCTCATCAACGGCGTCCTGGATCTCTCCAAGATCGAGGCGGGACAGTTCGAGCTGGAACTGCGCAACTTCGACCTGCGTTCGGCCGTCGAGAAAACCGTCGGAACCCTCGGGCTCACGGCCACGGAAAAAGGGCTCGAGCTGATCTGCCTCCTGGACCCGAACCTGCCCGCGGAGGTCCGCGGAGACCCCATCCGCATCCGTCAGATCCTCATCAACCTTCTGGGCAACGCCCTCAAATTCACCCCCTCGGGACACGTCTGCTGCTCCTGCAGCCTGGACGCCGTAGAGAATGACGAATGCGTGCTGCACTTCAAGGTCGAGGACACAGGCATCGGTATCCCCGAAGAAAAACTTCAAAGCATCTTCGAGGACTTCACCCAGGTCGACAGCTCCTCCACCCGCGTCTACGGGGGAACCGGCCTGGGCCTGTCCATAGCCCGCAAACTGGTGCGGCTCATGGGCGGCGACATCACCGTGCAAAGCGTCCCCAGCCAGGGCAGCTCCTTCGAGTTCACGGCGCGCATGGGCCTGATTGCTCCCGCGGACACGTCCCGCGCCGATCTCTTCGAAGGGGCAGGCAAGATCCTGGTGGTGGCCAACAACCCCGTCATCCGCCGCCAGGTCTCTGATCTTGCGACGCACTGGGGTCTCGCCGCCGAGTCCACGGAGTGCATGGACTGCCTGGGACTGGAACACAACGGTTACGACCTGGTCGTCCTGGACACGGACTTTGGCGACTTCGCCTGCATGGAACTCATGGAGGCCGACGGCGTCCTGCACGGCACCCCGACCATCGTCCTGACCCAGATCGGAGACCGCTCCATACCCCCCGGAAAGGACGGGGTCAGAGCCGTTCTGGCCAAACCCCTCATGCAGGACGAACTCCTTAGGGCCCTGGCCGACGCCTTCGGGCTGCGGGTTGAGCTTCCATCGGACGATGCGGACGAACAGCAACTGGTACGCCTGCGCCCCATGGAAATCCTCCTGGTAGAGGACGTGGCCACCAACAGGGAACTGGCCGAACTGCTCATGCGCAGAATGGGCCAGACCATGCACCACGCCAGCGACGGGCTTGACGCTCTGACCATGCTCGGCAGGCACACCTACGACCTTGTTTTGATGGACCTGCAGATGCCGGTCATGGACGGTTTCACGGCTGCGCAAATCATTCGGGCCTGCGAGCAGGGCCGCCCCGCCCCGACGGAAATGGACGGAAGCCTGCTCATCCGCGCTCTGCGCGAACGCATCGAGGGCACCGTCACGCCCATTGTGGCCATGACGGCCCATTCCCTTCTCGAAGACAAGCAACGCTGCATGGACATCGGCATGGACGCCTACCTGACCAAACCCCTGCGCGTGGAGGAGGTCCACGCCATCCTGTCCCGCTTCGCCGGTGCCGGGGAAGGTGATGCCGCGGCTCTCAGCGTCCCGGAGGATGCGTCGCCGTCGCGGCAGGCTCCCGTGCAAACGACGGCCAAGATCTCCGATGCCTGCTCCCGAAAACGCGTAGATCGCATCCTCACCTCCCTCGCGGATCAGTACGACATCGACAGGGACGAAGCCATGCCCCTGGTGCAAAGCCTTTTCGAATCTCTCGGGGAAAACCGCAAAAATATGGACCGGAATCTGGACGACGCGGACGCCACCGGCAGGCACGCACACGCCATAAAGGGGCTGCTCCTGAACATGGGCTTGACCCCGGAAGGTTTGGTCGCCAAGGGAGTGGAGGAAATGGCCCGCTCCGGCGACGACCCCGAATCCCTGCGCCAGGCCGCCCGCACCCTTCTCGACCTGACCTCGGACATCCTGGCCGAACTCGGCGCCGCACTCAACGAAGAACAGGAGACATCATGAACACGCTGACCTGGCACGGCCATTCGGCCTTCGCCATCACTTCCAAGGGAAAATCCATCCTCATCGACCCCTGGTTCGACGGAAACCCCGCAGCCAAGGCCGCCGCCGAAAACATGGACGCCGACCTGGTCCTGGTCACCCACGATCACGGCGACCATGTCGGACAGGCCCTCGACATCTGCAAACGCACGGGCGCGAGTCTGGGCTGCATCGTGGAGCTGGCCGCAAAGCTCAAGGCCCAGGGCCTGCCCGAATCCCAGGTGCTCAACGGCATCGGCTTCAACATCGGCGGCACCGTGACCCATGATGGCATCGCCGTGACCATGACCCAGGCCCACCATTCCTGCGAATCGGGCGTGCCCACAGGCTTCATCATCCGCCTGGAGGACGGCTACACCATCTACCATGCCGGCGACACGGGCATCTTCTCGTCC
>CAZQYA010000134.1:0-9061 GCA_964597325.1 uncultured Desulfovibrionaceae bacterium | reverse complement strand
GTACGTCAACAGGCACATGGCCAGAAACGGCCACCAGGCCACGAGGTCGGCGCTGGTCAGGGTGGAGATGCCCTCCTTGAGGACGATACGGCTGCCCTCGATCTGCGCCAGCGTCGGCGCCAGGCCCCAGTGCCCGGGCATCCAGGACCAGGGCGCGGCCAGAAACCCGACCAGGGCGTGCATGCCCGCGGCCCCGACCCTGAGGGTCGACTGCCAGCCAAAGGCCAGGTCCGTGACCGTGACCCCCACGAGCAATCCGGCCAGGGAGCCCGCCGCCAGGCTCAACCCACCCAGATGCAGCAGGCGCAGGCTCTCCCAGGCCAGCATGCGCGCCGGCCAACCCCTGCTCAGGAGCAGGGAACGCAGAAAGCCGGCCTGGGCCGAGAGACGGCCGGGACGCTGCCAGATGAGGGAAAAAAGCGGCCGGAAGGGCACATGGAAAGGGCCCAGGCCCATGGCCCGAGCACCCAGGAGAAAGGCCGCCAGGAGACAGAGCACGGCCTGGGGCAGGACGGCCAGGAACAGAAAGAGAGACACGTTCACGGGTTCGGTCCCGGAATAGAGGAGCAGGCCGCGCACCAGGGAGACGCCTGCCGCCAGGCCTGCGAGACACAGGCCGATGCGCAGGGCCGAAAGCCCGGGTCCGAGGATGCCCGAAGGCAGCACGCCGTCCGCTGCGGCCCGGCGCCGCTCGAGCCAGAACAAGGGGAACCTTGCCGTGGCGACGGACTCGCCCTGGGCTTCCAGGCCCAGCCTGCGGTCGCGCTTCAGGGTTTCGGCCGGATCGGCCTGCCTGTCCAGTTCGAGAAACCATTCCAGGTCGAGGAGGTCGCAAAGGGGCATGCCGTGTTTCATGACCGATGTTTCTAACAGCACCGGGGCGCGATGGCAAAAGAGGAAAGACCCCAGACCCCGGTGCTTGCCTTGGAAAATGCGAACCGATAGCAGAGATAAAAACCTTAGGGCGTCTCCCGTGAGAGGCCCGGACCTGAAGCATCGAAGGAAAATCCAGCGTGTCCCGCACTCCAAGCACTGTTCACCCGACCTCGACCCGTCCCGGAAGCCATGTCTGATTCCGGACACACCATGTTCCGCCCGCCTGCAGAGGCCGACAGCGTCCTGGTGAGGGTTGCCGACGGATGTCCTCACAACGCCTGCGCCTTCTGCGCCATGTACCGAGGCGTGCCTTACAGGGAGCACGACATGGACGAAATCCGCCGGACCGTGGCCGCGGCGGCCGCGGCCCGGCCCGACGCCAGACGGGTCTTTTTGGCCGACGGGAACGTCCTGGCCATGCCGTTCGGGACCCTGCTGTCCATTCTCGACCTCCTCCAGGGGGCCTTCCCGCGACTCTCGCGGGTCACCAGCTTTGCCTCGGGCCGGGCCATGGCAGCCAGGCCCCCCGGCGAGCTGGAACGCCTGCGCCGGGCCGGGTTGCACACCCTGTACCTGGGCCTTGAGAGCGGCAACGACGAGGTGCTGAAGGCCATGCACAAGCCAGGTACCTCCGCCGACGCCGTGGAGGGGTGCCGGAAAGCCCGCACGGCCGGTCTGTCCGTCTCGGTCATGGTGCTCATCGGCGTGGGCGGACTGGACATGTCGGCCGCCCACGTGCGCGACACCGCCGCGGTCCTGAACGCCATGCAGCCGGACCTCCTGTCCTTCCTGCGCCTGGTGCCCGTACCGGGTACGCCTTTGTGGCGGCGCATCGCCGACGGCCGGTTCGTCCAGCTCACCCAGGAGCAGGCCGTGGCCGAAGCGCGGGACATCCTTGCCGGACTCGACCTGCGGCGGACGGTCTTCCGGGCCGACCACGGTTCGAACATCCTGCCCCTGGCCGGAAGACTGCCCCGGGACCGGGAAGCCATGGTGGCCGAGCTTGACGAACTGCTCGCCTGCGGCGTCCTGGACAGCTCAGGCCCCGGGCCCATGCCCACCCTGCTTTGAAAGAAGGGCGGCCGAAGACGGGACCTGCAGAAGACACTTCCGCTTTTCCCGAGCTTCATGTAGAATATAAATGACGCGCCTGGCGACAAAACGTCGCCCGAGCGGGCCGCAAACCACCAACGAGCAGAGTGCGATGATCGATCTCCTCACCATACAGGCTTCCACGGAAGGCCTGCTGCAGCACGTTTCCACAAGCGCCATGGATCCCGGCGGGCACCAGCCCGAGGGGAGCATGGTCATGACCACGGCGGCCCTGGTTGCAGCCGTATTCCTGGGATATTCGCTCTGGAGACGTTATGGCAGGGATGCCCAGACCCCCCCGCACACCGGCGCCACCACCGTGCCGCGGGAAATCTCCTCCATCCTCGACCAGGCCCACCTCAAGCGCAGCCGCATGGACCTGAGCTTCCACCCCATCTCCACATCCCGCCAGACCATCTCCTGCACCC
Organism: uncultured Desulfovibrionaceae bacterium; assembly: GCA_964597325.1. Taxonomy (GTDB): domain Bacteria; phylum Desulfobacterota; class Desulfovibrionia; order Desulfovibrionales; family Desulfomicrobiaceae; genus Desulfomicrobium. Next base: position 6,665 of record CAZQYA010000134.1, on the reverse strand, counting down.
TGCAGGAGATGACTCCGACGGGAATCACCCTGGAGATGCCCCTGGGCGTGACGCCCTCGGAAAGCTGGATCGGCAGGGAAATGGCCTGCTATTTCCGCGTGCCGCGCGAAAAAAAGGATCCCTACTTCTATACCTTTGTCGCGCCGGTGCAGGCCGTGCGGCAGCAGGGCGAGATCCATCACGTGACCCTGGATCTTCCGCCCCGCATCGAACTGGGCCAGAAGCGCAAACACCTGCGCCTGGAGCTTCCCCCGCGCGACATCAAGGATTTCCGGGTCTGGCCGGCCGCCGAGGACGGCACCTTCCATTTCGAATCCGACCCGCAGAAATGGCCCGAACCTCTGGCCGTCTATTCCCGCAATGAACGCGACAAGGTGGACGTCCTGGACCTCTCGGGCGGTGGCATCAAGCTGTCCATCGACCCGAATGGGTACTCGGGCCTGGAGGACTTTGTAGGCAAACACCCCGTCCTGTTCATGCGCCTGGAACTCGAACCCGTAAGCGGGATGGTTGTGCCGCCCTATTTTCTGGCCGCCCGCATGCGCACCAAGGCCCAGGATTTCGACAACGGACGCCTCATGCTCGGCTACGAATTCATCGAGTGCTGCTCATCCGACGGCGGCGAGACCATCGACTGGATCAAGATCGAACCCGACGAGGGCATCGACGAACTCGTCACCTGGGTTTTCAAGCGTCACCTGGAGCTTTACCGGGAACGCGAAATCGTTTAGAGGCCAGACGTTTTCTCAACCTACTTCGTTTTTTTCCGGAGGATTACGAATCTATGGACGAGGGCTCGGACAGTCGACTTTGGACCGTGATGAAACGCCTCTTCTCCCGCCGTGGCGAATGCCACCTCGAAGAGGCGATCCAGGAGGCCAAGAACGACGGCGAGCTGCAGAACGACGAAATGTCCATGCTCCTGAATGTACTGCAGCTCGATGACAAACAGGCATATGAAATCATGATCCCGCGCACGGACATCGTCTGCGCGGAACTGGAAGAGACGATCCCCGACGTCGCCAAGAAATTCTTCGAGAGCGGGCATTCGCGCATGCCCATCTACAAGGAGACCAAGGACCAGGTGGTGGGCATCCTGCACTGCAAGGAGCTCCTGCGGTTCTTCGTGGGCGACGAACATCCCGGGGACCTGAACGAGGTCCTGCGCACCCCCTATTTCATCCCCGAAACCAAGAACGTCAAAAACATCCTGCTGGACTTCCAGACCAACAAGCAGCACATGGCCATCGTCCTGGACGAATACGGCGGAACCGCCGGCCTGCTGACCCTGGAAGACGTCCTGGAGGAGATCGTCGGCGACATCGAGGACGAATACGACCCCATCCGCCCCGAGGACATCCAGCCCGTGGAAGACGGCTCCTACCTCGTCTCCGGACGGACCGACCTCGAGGACCTGTTCGATGAATGCGGCATCCAGCTGGAGTCCGAACAGGTCGAGACCGTGGGCGGATACATCAGCGAACAGCTCGGCCGCGTCCCCGAGACCGGCGAATCCCTGGAACTGCAGGGCCATACGTTTCTGATCAAGGAAGCAGATGTCAAACAGATCCAGTGGGTCCTCGTCACCAGACAACAGGCGTCCTGACGCCGCGCTCACCCGCTTCGCTCCCCCGTTCCTGGCGCTGATCGGCGCCTGGTTCGGGTTCGCCAACCCCTGGGTGCATTTCCCGCCGGCAGTCCTGCTTCTGCCGGCGGCTCTGATTCTTGCGGCCTCACGTGCCCACGGGATCGGACACGCCTTCCGCACGGGTCTTTTGACCGCGCTGCCGGGCTATGCCGCCACCCTCTACTGGCTGGCCATCCCTGTCCACGACCACGGCGGACTGCCCTGGGCCCTGGCCCTGCCCTGTCCGGTTCTGGTCGGCATTGTCCCGGCGGCCTACGCGGGCATTTTCTGCGTGGCCATGTACCTCATCCGGAAACGGCTGCACACCACCCTTGCCGTGATGACGGGCGGCCTGCTCTGGGCTGGTCTTGAACTGGCGCGCAACTTCCTGCTGACGGGTTTCCCGTGGCTGACCCTGGCCTCGGCCCTGGCGCCCTGGCCCGCGACCCTGGGCGCTGCGGCGTGGATCGGCGGTTTCGGGCTTTCAGGCATGATCGCGGCCATCGGCCACGGCCTGGGCTTCGCCCGGGGCAAGGCGCGCCTGGCCGCGCCTTGCTTGGCCGCGCTGTGCCTGCTCCCGGGCCTGCTGCATGATTCCGTCCAACCCGAAGACACAGCTTCGGTGAGCATGATCCAGGGCAACATCGACCAGGGCGTCAAGTGGGACAAGAGCCGGCAGGACTCCATCCTCTCGACCTACCTCGGCCTGTCCCGCCAGGCGGCGCGTCAATACGCCCCGGACCTTCTGGTCTGGCCCGAGACGGCCATGCCCTTCTACTTCCAGGACGTTTCCGAATTTTCCGCAGCAGTGCAAAACGGCATACAACAGGTCGGCGTGCCGCTGCTGGCTGGATCGCCGGCATACTCCGTGCCCGCACAACCCGATGCGCCCCAGTACGTGCTGCACAACCGTGCCTACCTGCTGGACGCCACGGGCATGACCGTATCCTGGTACGACAAGGAGCACCTGGTCCCCTTCGGGGAATATGTCCCCCTGGGCGAATGGCTGCCGTTCATCACCAAGCTGGTGCCGGGGCAGTTCGAATTCCATCCTGGCATGAACACGGCCCCCCTCAGGTCCGGCAACATGGCCATGGGCCTTTTGATCTGCTACGAAGCCATCTTTCCGGAACTGGCCCAGGACAGGGTGGAGATGGGCGCCAACATCCTGATCAACATCAGCAACGACGCCTGGTTCGGCCGATCCTCGGCACCGCTGCAGCATCTGCATCTTGCTGTTATCCGCGCCGTGGAACAAAACCGGGCCATGGTCCGCGCCACGAACACGGGCATAAGCGCCTTCGTCGACCCCGACGGCAGCATTCGGCAGCCCTCGGAAGTCCACACCAGACGGATCATCCACGCCGACGCTGTGCCGCTCTTGACAGAAACAACCTTTTACCATGAGCATATGCTTTTGGTTCACACGACCTTCCCCCTTCTGGGCCTCGGGCTTCTGACCCTGGCCTGGCTCAAGTGGGGCAGAAAAAAACACTGATCGGAACACACCATGTTGCAATATTCGGAACTCAAGGCCAGGGCATCCCAGCTGGACGAACGCTTCAACGACTTCTGGAGGCGTCTTTGACCTTCGTGGTCACAAACAGCGGCTGGCGGAAATCGAAAAACAGCTCTCGGCGCCCGGCGCCTGGGACAAGCCGGAACTGCTGACACCGGTTCTGCAGGAAAAAACCCAGCTCGAAAGCCGGGTTGAGGAATGGGAAGACCTGTCACGCGCCAACGGCAACGCCCAGGAATGGCTCGAGATGGCGTCCATGGAGCAGACCGAAGAAATGCTTCTGGCCCTGGACGACGCCCTTGTGGACATGGAATCCAAGCTTGAAGGCGCTCAGATGCGCACACTCCTGAGTGACCCCGAGGACGTAAGCGAAGCCATCCTGGAGATCCACCCCGGCGCAGGCGGCACCGAATCCCAGGATTGGGCCGAAATGCTTTTGCGCATGTACAGACGCTTCGCCGAAAGAAGCGGCTTCAAGGTCGAACTCCTGGACCTCCTGCCCGGCGACGAGGCCGGCGTGAAAAGCGTGACCCTGCACATCCACGGCCCCTACGCCTACGGTCAGCTCAAAGGCGAAAAGGGCACCCACCGCCTCATCCGCATCTCACCCTTCGACTCCAGCGGCCGCAGGCACACCTCCTTCGCCTCGGTGGACGTCTACCCCGACGCGGGTCAGGACATCGAGATCGAGGTGCGCGACGAGGACATCCGGGTGGACATCTTCCGCTCCAGCGGTCCCGGCGGGCAGTCCGTGAACACCACGGACTCGGCCGTGCGAATCACGCACATTCCCACTGGTCTGGTCGCCCAGTGCCAGAACGAAAAGTCCCAGCACAAGAACAAGGAAGCGGCCATGAAAGTCCTCAAGGCCCGCCTCTACGAACTGGAACTCCAGAAGATCGCCAGCGAGCGTCAGGCCGAATACGTGGCCAAGGGCGCCATCGCCTTTGGCTCCCAGATACGCACGTACACCCTGCAGCCCTACCGTCTGGTCAAGGACCATCGCACGGGCACGGAGACGAGCAATGTCGACGCGGTACTCGACGGCGGCATCGAATCCTTTATCCACAACTACCTCCTGTTTCTGCATGCGCAGTCCTGACCTGCCCTCGGACGAGGCTCTGCTGGGCGAACTGGAGGCCCTGGAACGGGAACTTCCGCTCCACGCGGCGGGCACCGACGTCTCGGCGCTGATCCGCCTGATCAGGACCGATCCGGCCTGGCCGAGGATGTTGGACACGCACGGTCTGGAGCACTGGTTCGTGCTGCCCCTGGGCGAGGACAAGTACCCGGCCCTGGCGGAGGTCAAACGCCACATCGACGAACTCGTCCTGCTCCAGGGCCAGGACCCCTTGACGGGCATCGCCAACCGCCGGGCCTTCGACATGGCGCTTGAGATGGAGGCGGAGCGCTCGGGTCGCTTCCACATCCCCCTGACTTTGTGCATCATGGACCTGGACGATTTCAAGACCGTGAACGACACATACGGTCACGCCTGCGGCGATGAGGTGCTGCGCACCGTGGCGTCCATCCTGCGTTCCGAGACGCGGATGATCGACACGCCGGCACGCATCGGCGGCGAGGAGTTCGCCATCCTGCTTCCGGGAACGGGCCTGTTACGCGCACGCAAGCTCCTGGAACGGATTGTGGCAGCGGTGCGCGACGCAGCGGTCGTCTGCGGCGACGCCACCCTCTCGGTGACCATGTCCGTGGGCCTGGCCGGTTATCGCGGCAAGAAGGTACCGGACCGGGCACTCATCATGGAAGAGGCCGACCAGGCCATGTACCGGGCCAAGCGCGCGGGCAAAGACCGCATCGAGGCTGCGCCCATCCTGGACCTGGCACCCGCGGCGGACCGTTCCCTGGTCCAGCAGAACGAAAAACGCTTCCTCTTTTCCTCATTCTTCGCCCCGTCGCAGGCGGAACAGGACAAGGACTGACATGACTGAACCGAACAAGACTCTGAGCATATCCGTGGCCAGCGGCAAGGGCGGCGTGGGCAAGACCAATCTGGCCCTGAACCTCGGCTTCGCCCTCCACGACCTGGGCCAGACCCTGGTCCTCCTGGACGCCGACCTGGGCCTGGCCAACCTGGACGTCCTCCTGGGCCTGTCGCCCGAAAGGAACCTGCAGGATCTCCTTGGCGACGCCACGGCCGAAAGCGTCGTGGTGCCCCTGGCCGACGAGGGCTTCGTCTTCCTGCCCTCGGCCTCGGGTGTGGCCGAACTGGTGGAACTGGACGAAGACGTGCAGAGCATCCTTCTGGAGAAGCTCGACGCCCTGTTCAAACAGTACGATTACCTCATCCTGGACCTCGGGGCGGGCATCAGCCCCACGGTGCTGTCCTTCGCGGCCATGCCACAGGAACGCATCGTGGTCATCACGCCCGAACCCACGTCCCTGACGGACAGCTACGCCCTGATCAAGGTACTCTGCACCCAGCATCAGGTCCGCAACTTCCAGATCATCGTCAACATGGCCGAATCAGACAAAGAGGGCAAAAGCGCTTTCAACCGCCTTGCCCAGGCCTGCGAACGTTTCCTTGAACTCCCCATCAGCCTGCTGGGCATCGTTCACCGCGACCCCATGGTCACGGAATCCGTACGGCATCAGGTGCCGCTGCTCAAATTCTCGCCCAACTGTCAGGCATCACAGGATATCAGGGCCATCGCCCAGAAGATCATGGAACGCCGCGGCAGGCTCGCGGACCTCATCGCCCGTACCCCAATCCTCAAATCTCAATTGTGAAACAGCCATGATACGCCATCTCCTTCTCCTCGTCGCCGTCCTCGCTCTCGCCCCTGTCGCCGCCCATGCTGACGACTCTGGCCTCGCTCTGGTCTACTCCGCCAACACCTGGGGCGAACATTCGCCCTGCCCCTCCTGAGGGGGCAGGACCTACGGCGGGCTGGCCCGGCGGGCCACCTTCATCAAGAGCATCCGCAGCGCATGTCCGGCCGTGGTCATCGGCGGGGGATACGAATTCGCCCACCCCGGCACCGACGCCGACCGGCACCCCGGGACCGTGACCAGACTCAAGCGCGCCTTCGAGATGCTTGACTACGACATCTTCTTCCTGAGCCCGGCCGACGCGACCGTCCTGACGAACAGCGGGGTCGCCCCGGCGGACGCCTGGCGGCAGCCTTCGGAGGAGCCCGGGCTGATCGTCAGGGACGTGCCGGGCGGACGGCTGGCCTTTGTCCTCTTCCCCGACTCCGGCCAGGACGACCCGGCCGCCGGGGAAGAGCTCGTGCGCTACGCCCACGCACTGCGCGACAAGGGCCTCTACAACCTGATCATCGGCCTGAGCACTTGGGGCGCGGCGCGCGAGCGGGCCTTCATCGACAGCAGCGAACCCGTGTTCGACATCATCTTCGGCTCGGGTACGGGTCCCGGCTATGCCGGCCTGTACCTCCAGGACAACAAGGTTCTCTGGGTTCGCGCCTTCACCAAGGGCAAGAGCCTGATGAGCGTTGCCGTGCCGGTCCTGCCGCCCGCAGGGAAAAAGATCGTGTGGTC
>CAZQYA010000133.1:0-9067 GCA_964597325.1 uncultured Desulfovibrionaceae bacterium | reverse complement strand
CCTGCTCAAAAAACGGAACAACCCATGACCACAGACCCCACGGCCCTCAAAGACCTCCTGCGCCGGTCCTGGACGGCCCAGCTCGACCTCGTCGCCCGGTGGCACGACGAGGAGCCCCCGACGGACATCCCGGCCCGGCCCGGCGATGGGCTGGTGGAGCTGGTCGTGCGCCAGCACCTCAAGAATTTCCTGCTCTGGCACGTCGAGGACCGCGCGCGGCGCACGGATGTGGACGACGCCGTCATCACCCGCTGCAAACGCGAGATCGACGGCCTGAACCAGCAGCGCAACGACCTCATGGAGCAGGTCGACGCCTGGCTGGTGGCGGCCGTGGCCCATTTTCCGGCGCAGCAGTCCACGGGCGCGGACGCCCGGCGATTCAACACCGAAACCATGGGCGCGGCCCTGGACCGCCTGTCCATCCTGAGCCTCAAGATTTTTCACATGGGCGAACAGACCGAGCGCGGCGACGCGGACCCGGAGCACCTCGCCCGTTGCCGGGAGAAGCTCTCGGTGCTGCACGCCCAGCACCACGATCTGGCCACCTCGGTCCTGGAATTGGTGGATGACTACGCTGCCGGCGTAAAGAGTCCCAGAGTCTATTTTCAATGCAAGATGTACAACGATCCGGCCCTGAACCCGGAGCTGTACGCCGCACGGCCCGTCTCGGACTGACGCGGCAAGGAGAGCACATGCGCGATTACGAAGTGGTCATCGGGCTTGAGGTCCATGCTCAGCTCAAGACCGAAAGCAAGATATTCTGTTCCTGCTCCACCCGTTTCGGGGCCGGCCCCAATGAGAACACCTGCCCGGTCTGCACGGGCATGCCCGGCCAGTTGCCCGTGCTGAATGCCCGGGCTGTGGAGTACGCCGTGAAGATGGCCCTGGCCGTGGACTGCACTGTCAACCGCCGTTCCCTGTTCGCACGCAAGAACTATTTCTACCCGGACCTGCCCATGGGGTACCAGATTTCTCAGTTCGAGCTGCCCGTGGCCGAGCATGGCCATATCGACATTCAGACGGACAAGGGGGCCAAGCGCATCGGCATCACCCGGATTCACATGGAGAACGACGCCGGCAAGAACATCCATTCCGCGTCGGACAACGCCTCTTACGTGGACCTGAACCGGGCCGGCGTGCCTCTCATCGAAATCGTCAGCGAGCCCGACATGCGCTCGGCTGAGGAGGCCGTGGCGTACCTGAAGAACCTGCGCGCCATCCTGGTCTACCTAGGCATCTGCGATGGCAACCTGGAGGAGGGCAGCTTCCGCTGCGACGCCAACGTGTCCATTCGTCCCTTTGGCCAGGAGGAGTTCGGGACACGCACGGAGCTCAAGAACATGAACTCTTTTCGCAACATCCAGCGGGCCATCGAGTACGAAGTGGAACGGCAGATCGACATGGTCGAGGACGGCGAGACGATCGTCCAGGAGACACGCCTCTTCGACGTGACCAAGGGCGAGACCCGCTCCATGCGCGGCAAGGAGGAGGCGCATGACTACCGGTATTTCCCGGATCCGGACCTGCTGCCCCTGGTTATCGAAGAGGACCGGATAGAGGCCTGGCGCGCCGAGCTGCCTGAACTGCCTGCCGCTCGCTGCCGCCGCTACCAGGACGATCTGGGCCTGCCTGAATACGACGCCGGGGTGCTGACCGCCGAGAAGGAAGTGGCCGATTATTTCGAGGCTGCCCTGCAGGAATACGGCGAGGCCAAGAAGCTCTCCAACTGGATTATGGGCGAGGTCATGCGCGAGCTGAACGACCGCGGCGCGACCCTGGATGCATGCAGATTGCAGCCCTCGGAGCTGGCGAAACTCGTCAGGCTGGTGGACGACGGCGTCATCAGCGGCAACATCGCCAAGAACGTCTTCAAGGAACTTTTCGAGACGGGCGGGGACCCCGAGGCCCACGTCAAGGCCAAGGGGCTGGTCCAGATCTCCGACACGTCGGCCATCGAAGGCCTGGTGGACGAAGTCATCGCCGAAAATCCATCCGAGGTGGAGCGTTTCAAGGGTGGCGAGAAGAAACTGACGGGCTTTTTCGTCGGCCAGGTCATGAAGAAGTCCAAAGGCAAGGCCAACCCCGGCCTGGTCAACCAGCTGCTGGCCAGAAAGCTCGGATAGCCGACAGCGCGAATTTGCAATAGAAAAACGGGCGGCCCACTGGGGTCGCCCGTTCGCGTTTTCAAGGGGCCGGATGAAAAAGAGGGCGGTCACTACCTGTGCATGTGCAAAGCGGCAAACGGCCCGTTGGCGGTGTTGTCCTCGGCACCGCCGGAACTCCTTCGCCGGCCTCGTAGAGTTGAACCGCTGCGTGCAGGACGATCGGCCGGACCAAGCGGCCGGCAGCGGTTCAACAAACGATGCCTGGCTCAGTCAGACAGCCGGCGGTGTCGAGGACAACACCGCCAACGAGCCTTGAGGCGCTGACGAGACGGTTTTATAGGTCAAGGTTTTTAATAAAGTCAGGGTGTTGGCGCGAAGCCAGCGCATGTCTTTCTTGAACAAGTGTGAACGAAGGGTGCAAACTGCGGGCAGGGTGGGAGGAAACTATGTTCCGCAGCCCCAGCTTGTCATTCCCGCGAAGGCGGGCCATGCCAGGCTATGCGTGGAATCCATCTTCATCAAACCTGCTCCGAAGCCGCGCCAAGTCCGTGCCTCGCGACGGTTCACCTACCTGCACATAAGCTTCGCCGTGAGCTGCGTGGCCTTGACCATGTCCTGAATGCGGATGAATTCGTCGACGGTGTGCACACGGCTCATCCCGATGCCGAGATTGATGCAGGACAGGCCCTTGCCGCTGAAGATGTTGGCGTCGCTGCCGCCGCCGGTCCCCGTGACCGAGGCGGTCAGTTCCAGATCCTCGCAGGCGTGCAGGGCGCGGTGCAGGAGCATGCTGTGGGCCGGGACGTCCATGGCCGGATAGGAAATCTCGTGGCTGAAGTCGAAGTTGCCGCCGAGTTCTTCCACGGCTTTGACGCAGCACAGGCGCATGTGCTCGATCTGGGCGAGGAGCTTGGCGTCGGACTGGGATCTGGCCTCGCCCGTCAGGGTCACGCAGTCCGGCACGATGTTGGTCTGGCCGCCGCCCTCGATGTGGCCCAGGTTGGCCACGGTCTCCTCGTCGATGCGCAGCAGACGCATGTGGCTCACGGCGTGGGCGGCCAGCTGGATGGCGCTGATGCCTTTTTCCGGCTCGATGCCCGCGTGGGCTCCCCGGCCGTGGAAGGTGATGGAGATGCCCGCCTTGCTCGGCGCACGGACGATGATGGTGCCCACATGCCCGCCTGCGTCCAGGACCACGATTTCCCGGGCCTTGATGCGCGTGAAGTCGAGGTGCTTGGCCCCGTACATGCCTGCTTCCTCGCAGACGGTGAAGAGCAGGTACAGTTCGGGGTGGGGGATGTTTTCCTCTTCGAGGTGGAAGAGGGCTTCGATGATGGCGGCGATGCCGGCCTTGTCGTCGCCGCCCAGGACCGTGTTGCCCGCGGCGCGGATGATGCCGTCGTTCACGATGGGGTCCACGCCCAGACACGGCGGCACGCAGTCCATATGGGCGGAAAAGGCAATGGCCTCTCCTGGCCCCGTACCCGGGACGCGTACAATGACGTTGCCCGTGTTGCCGCCGATGGCCGCTCCGGCGTCGTCCACGCGGACGTCGTAGCCGCGGCCGGCCAGCAGGGAGCAGATGTGGTCGGCCACGCCCTTTTCGCCGAGGGCGGGGCTGTCGATGCGGACCAGGTCGAGAAAGTTGGTTGTCAGTCTTTGCGTATTGATCATGGTCGGTTCATATCCTTATGTGAAAATGCGTGGGCCGGATAATTGTCTTTTGCTCAAAAAAGGTCAACAAGGGCGAATCGCAGGTCGGCATCGACCCGCGGAAATCCGAATGCGTTCGGAAATCGAGTCGGTTCCGGCGCAAAACAACAAGGAGGCTACATGGCCAAGGGAAGCATGATCGACACGCACAGTACGTTCATGGGATATCTGCTTTGGATTTTCGGTTTTACTGGGGCGCACCGCTTTTATTACGGACGGCCCATTTCCGGCACCATCTATTTTCTGACGCTGGGCGTCTTCCTGATCGGCTGGATCATCGACCTTTTTCTCATTCCGTCCATGGTTCGCACCGCCGCCCTGCGTTTCAGGCCCGGCCGCATCGACTATTCCCTGGCGTGGATTCTTCTGACGTTTCTGGGTCTTTTCGGCGTGCATCGTATGTACATGGGCAAGTGGATCACGGGCGTCATCTATCTGCTGACCGGCGGTTTCTTCCTGATCGGCTATATCTACGATTTCTGGACGCTTAACGATCAGATCACAGTCATCAACGCCCGGGAAGCCTGATGGGCATTTCTCATGCCTGATACAAACCGGGTCGAAAGCGATCCGATTTGAAACAAACGTCCCGCATGTTTTGGAACAAGGTGCGGGACGTTTTTTTATTGTGCGTTGTATGCGTTCCGGGTGAACGAGAGCGGTTTTTGCGGAATCGAGCCGGACTCCAGTTCAAGGCTGAGCTGCGAGAGCCAGCCATAAAGGTGTCCGATGGACGGAATGGAAACGCATTCCGTCAGTCCGTGCTGGGAGCCGAAGCCTTCGGCTCCCCAGATGGCTCCGGGGATGCCGTGGTCCATGAGGTGGCGTGCGTCGCTGGCCCCGTGCTCGCGGGTGGCGACCGATTCAGGGACGATGTTAAGCAGGCGCTCCCCGATGGCCGAGGGGGCCGAGGCGAAGACCGGGACGACCGAGAGCACCTCCACGGCGCTGCGTACCCGTGTCCTGATCTGATCGACCAGGGCCTCGGGATCATCTTCCTCGGTGAAGCGGATGTTGAACCATGCCCTGGCCGTGCCGGGCACCTGGTTCACGGACTCGCCGGCGCGGATCTTTCCGAAGTTCACGGTGCGGTGCCAGTGGTCCCCGCCCAGGTCCGGAAACAGGGTGCGCAGGCGCCCGTAGTCTTCGAGGAGCTGGTCGATGGCGTTGTTGCCGAGCCATGGCCGCGCTCCGTGCGCCGCCTTGCCCGTGGCCGTGAGCATGATGTCGATGACGCCCTTTTCGCGGGTCACGATTCGTGTTGGTCCGCCCCCGTCAAGGGCCAGGGCGAATTCGGCGCGCAGGGTCCCGAGGACTTTGCCCGCCCCGTTCTCGCCCCCGGTCTCCTCGTCGCCTGTGATGAGAAGCCCCAGGGCCATGTCGTCCTGGGTTCGGCCATCCTGCCGAAGGGCCTGGAGCCTGTCCCGGAAAAGGACCAGGGACAGGGCTACTGCGTATTTGTCGTCGATGGCGCCGCGGCCGTAGAGTCGGTCGCCGTCGATGCGTGGGCGGAACAGGTCTTCAGGGGCATCCACGACGTCCATGTGGGTCATGAGCAGGAGCCGGGCCTGTCCCCCCGGCATGACCAGGATCGAAGGAGTGCCGTCGTGGACGACCTTGCGTGCGGCCAGCCCCTGGCGCGAGCACCAATCCGTGATGACATCGGCGCAGCGCATGATTTCCTGCGGCCGGGAGTGCATGGAGGGGATACGGATCAGTTTTTGTGTCAGGGACACGGTTTCGTCGAGGTTTTCCCTGTGGTGGGTTTCGTGGAGTTGTTAAGGAAAGGGTAGAACCCGGCCGGGCCGGGTTTTCCGAGTTATTCTTCGGGATTGAGGATTTTCTTGTCCAGAACGAAGACGGCTCCGATGAGCAGCAGGACAAAGATGATGAAGGAGAAGAAACCGAATCCCGAACCTGAGGCGCTGTCTTCCCCGGTGTGCGCCGCAGGCTGCGCATCGTGGTCGGCGGCAGCCGTGTCGGCCGGTTCGGCGTGCGCTTCCGGGGCCGGTTCAGCGTGCTGCTCGCTTTCGACGGCCTCGGCCTGCGGGGCCTTTTCTGCCGGTGCAGCGGGCTCCGCCTTCTGGACAGGTTCGGCATGGGCAGCCTGCGTCGCTTCGGCCCCCGCGCGTTCCAGGATGCGGACCCTTCCTGTCAGGATGTCATAGACGGCGCCCACCACAAGCACCTTGCCGGCCTCGGCGCGTTCGGAAATGGCGTGGCTTTTGGCCAGGATGTCGTCGATGGCCTGCCACACGTTTTCCTCGATGGCGGCATTGATGAGGGCAGGGGTTTCGGCATCCGGGTGGGCGTGCCGGGCCCGCTCAACGGCCGGGACGATGTTGTCGACCAGCTCCGGGATGCTGCCGTGGACTTCCGCCCCCGTGGCCACGGCCGTGACCGCGCCGCAGTAGGTGTGCCCAAGGATCATCAGCACGGGCGTGCCCAGGTGGTCCACGCCGTATTCGGCCGAGCCGATTTCGTCGGTGTCGCCGACGTTGCCCGCAACCTTGATGACGAAGAGGTCGCCTATGCCCTGGTCGAAGAGAATCTCCACGGGCACGCGTGAGTCGGAACAGGCGATGACCGTGGCAAAGGGCGCCTGGCCGTTGGTCGTGGTCACCAGACGGCGGGAAAAACTCGCATTGGGATGTTTTGGCTGCCCCAGCGCGAAGCGCTGGTTGCCTTCGCGAAGCATTTGCATGGCTTGCTCAGGGCTGACCGGGTGACTCGCCTCCGATGACGCCGAAGCGGCCAACGGGACAAGGAAGAGCAAAAGGGTAAAGGCAAGGCGTTTGAAGAGCATGGCAACCCCCTGTGTTGTCGTGAAAATATAAAGAAGTTCGGCACTTCTCCGGATGGTCCTGGTGAGCAATCGAAAAATGGTGAAGGGAATCTATCCCATGGCCCTGGCTATATCAAGGCGTCGTGCTCCGAAAATGCCGGACTCCCTGTGCGGGTGATGGATAAAAAAAAGCGCACGGCTTTTACCGTGCGCTTTGATCTTTTCGTGCGGGCAGCAGCTAGTCCTTGAGAACAACCTTGTCCAGGAAGATGACTGCGCCGACCAGAGCGATGACAAAGAGGATGAAGCTCATGAAGCCGAATCCGCCCTCGGATTCCGAGGCGGAGGCGTGGGCATCGGCAGGGGCTGCGTGGCCTTCGGCGGCCGGTTCGGCGACTTCTTCCGCGTGCGTCTCGGCGGCCGGTTCCTCGTGCGTTGCCACGGCGGCTTCGGCAGCGGGTTCGACTGCTTCGGCCTTGGCTTCATCGGCCGGTTCAGCTGCGACTTCGGCGTGCGTTTCGGCTTCCGCTGCGGCCGGGGCCGGTTCGACCTGCTCGGCTTCGTCGGTATCGGCCGGCGCAGCCTCGGAGGAACTCAGAAGATAGCGGCCAACCAGGACCTGCTGGTCCGGGTGGGCGCCCAGCAGCGTCACGGCACCGGTTTCGGGGTTGACCAGGGCGCCCTGGGCCATGGCCTGGCCCTTGAGCACGGCGTGGATCAGCTCCGGAGAGGCCTTGAGGGTGTTCGCGTACACCGCCCAGATCGTTTCTTCGTCCAGACCGAGGACCAGGACCATGGGAGCGGCAATATCTTTGGCCTGGACCGTAAGGCCGGCCTCGGGTCCAAAGGGGACGCGGATCGTGGCGACACGGTCGGCGGCAAGGCCGAACAGGGCGGCGGGCTCTTCCTCGATGGCCTCGTCGGCGATGACCACGGCCAGGGGCCCGTCACCAATGGCCTGTTCCAGGACGAATTTTTCGTTCCCGAGGTTCAGGGCCTTGAGCGCCGCCTCGGGCACAGAGGCAAAAGCGGAGCCGGCAAAGGCGCACAGCAGCACCACCAGGGAGATGACTTTTTTCATGTTTCGATCCTTAGGGTATGAAGTTTGCGTTTGTCAGGTTTCCGGCTCGTCTTTCGGGTCCAACCCGCAGCAGAGCCCCTGTTTGTATGCCTCAATGGCGTCCTTGTGATGGGCGGCCAGGACATCGCTCCCGCAGAACCCGCAGGAGATGCGCGCCACGGCTCACCTTCCCGTGATTTTCGCGGGTTGTCCGCAGATGGGGCAGGGGATGCGGTCCTGGTCGTCGTCCATCATTGTTCCAATTGCTGAATGCCTTCCACGACCCAGTGGCTGTCGCCGGTCGTATCGTAACGGCTGAAGTGCCAGGCTTCCCGGACCTGTTCGGCGGGCGCCGAAGCAGAGTCCTCGCGCAGCATGGTGTCGAAGAGCACTGTGGCCACGGTCTGGTTGCCCAGCGATTTGACCTCAAGGAGCTTCGCCTCCAGCAGCAGGATTTCGGTCTTGCCCGGATTCGGGTCCGACGCGGCCTGGGTCTCGATCTCCGCAAAGACCTCGGGGGAGGTGAAGTGCCGCAAGTCTTCCAGGTCCCGCGCATCCCATGAAGCCTGAAGCCGGGTGTAGGCCGCCTTGGCGCCCTGCAGGAATTCCTCGGCGTTGAAGCCGGGAGGGAAATTGTCGGCCTGTGAAGCAGCCTGCTGGTGTTGCGTGGAACGGAGATGGTCCCATGCGCCTCGGTCCATGTCATGGACGTTTCCTGGTCCTCCGGAAGCCTGCGGTGCAGACTGGCGGCTGCGCAGGAGGCGTGTAAGCAGGAAAAGGCCACCTCCCAGGAGCAAGATGTCTATGAAAGAAATCCCGTTGAACGGGCCACCGAAAAAGAGCGATCCCAGAAGGCCGCCCATGAGCATTCCGCCCAGCATACCGCCGAACATTCCCCTGCCGCGCATGGGCGAGGTCCCGGGAGTTGCCTGCTTGGTCGGAGAGGACAGCGGGGCTGAGGGTTTCTGGAAACTTTTGGAATAGGAGGGCCTGCTTCCGAAAGAGCGGCTGCCTCCGAATCTTCGCGCGTCCGCCGAATCGGGCCAGGCCATGAGCAGCAGGCCAAGACCGAAGAGCACGACGATCAGACTTGAGAATTTTGTCACAATGCCTCCTTCATAAGATTTGCCCCGTAACCGATTGAGGCCTGGGATGGAAAACGGAATTGTCGATACAATCTATTGGGGATTATAATGCCTGGTCGGCAAAGGGGAAGGTCCGGGATTCCGGTTGCCAGGTATAAAAAAAGGCAGGAGCGAAATTTTCGCACCTGCCAGGGAAGCCGGGTACCCGAAGACAACTGTTACCGCTGCTTCCTTTCGGACCTGACGGGGTTGGCAGCGTATCCGCCACCCGGCTTCGCTCATTTTCAAGAATGGCGGAGAGGAGAGGATTCGAACCTCC